>CP104793.1:3382500-3690000 GCA_025916135.1 Rhodobacteraceae bacterium D3-12
CCCGCCCTTCTGGTGGAAATGGCTGAAAAGGGTCAAACCTTCTACGGCCGCTTCGCCAATGAGGACGCCAAAGCCGCCTAACCGGCCGCAAGCGCTAAAAAAACCCTTTCGGGGCGGCCACACCACGCCGCCCCGAAACACCACTCCGGCGCCCTACGCCCCCCTGCGCGCGCCCCCTGCGGCCCCTACGGCTACACCCCCCACATGCTCCCCCTATGCTGCCCCTCCGGCAGGCCGCCCCACTTCCTCCTCATCCCCCAATAAAAACACGCACCCCAAAACCACCCCCCTCTCTTTCGCCCCCCCAACCCTTCTTCTGTTTAAAAAATACCTCGGGGGTTTGGGGGCTAGCCCCCAATCCAACCCCAGCCTTCAAAAGCCGCTCCCCTTTAACCCACCCCCCCCCTTAAAAACGCCAAAGGACGCGCCACCCGGCGCGCCCTTCGCTTCACGAGCAAATTTTGGACCTTTTGGGGCTTAGGCCGCCACTTGCGTCGCGTGAACACTCATCTGCAAACTGGCCTGAAAGCTTTCCAAACAGGATCTCCCCGCAGCCCTGATCTCCAGCCCCTGCGCCAGTTGGGTCGCGCAATGCACCGGCAAAAAGCTATAGTCACTCTGCTCTGGCGCCTCTTTGATCGCCACTTGCAGCAAATCCTTGCCGGCGGGGCAAAACAGCAATGTCCCCTGCTCGGCGTAAATCACCTGATCCGTATCAAAGCTCAGCTTGACGACCGTGGCCTGATCGCCCGGACACACCCGCTCAATCCCGCGCACCCCGTCCAACGCCCGCGCTTGGATCAATGCGAACGGATCGCCCAGCGCCTGCTCGGCGATATCGCTTTCAAGCATTACACCCTGTCGCGGCAAAATCCGCATCGGCTTGACGTTTTCCAACGCCCCCGCGGGCACCATCAATGGCCAGAACGACGCGGGGCAGGCCCCCTCTCCGCTCCACAACTCCGAGCGCGACACCCCGGTGACCGGCTGCAACCCTCCATCAAACGTCAGGATCATATCGCCAACCTGAAGCCCGCCAACATCGCGCCACCCCATCGTCGTCGCCACCCGCGTGCCCACCACAATTCCGCTCATGACGCCGGTTGCCCCGCCATCATACGCGCCCGACATATCGCTCATCCGTGCAGGCCTTTTGGTGTGTGTCGCTGTCCATCCAAACATGTCGCGTTCCCAGTCCGTCATTCGGGCCATTTCCATCTGGCCGCTGTTAAGCAGTAAGAACATTGGGAGTGATTCCTGTGCCTGACCTTGGGCTGGGATCGGGCCAAAACAAGGCACCGTCGCCGCCACGCGGACAATCCACCAGCCCGTCAATCATTGTCGCGTCAGCGCCGCCAATCCCGCCTATCCAGCGAAGCAATAGCCAAAGCGAGCGGCATCCCAGTGACATATTTCGCCCACCCGCTCCGAATCGGCGTCGCTGTAATACGAACGGTAATCCCGCCGCCGCTGTGAAACATTCTCCCGCGGCAGCTCCAGCCGGAACCCAAGGTGCTCCCAAAGCGGCGCGGCGTCCTCCTCGAAATGCTCCAGCCGGATGTAGAGCGCTGCAACCTCATGCCCCGCCCCGTCGCGCATATAGCTGGCATAGGGATTGTCGCAAAAGGACCGCCCGATCGCGTCGTCATGCACAAACGCGCCAAAGCTCAACGCCTTCGCCTTGGCCACCGCGTCATGCTCAAAACTCTGCTCGCGCAGCCAGTGGTAATAGCTGACCATCCGGTCCCACGGGTTGCGCACCAGCGTGAAACAAAACATCGACGCGATTTTTTCGCGCGGCAAAAGCCCCTCGATGTCCGCCAATGTCGCGTGTTTCCACAGCCGCCCGCGCGCCTCTGCGCCCTGCAACCTGCGCCGCCGCTTCAGGGCCTTGGGCGTATCGCCCAGCATGATGTCGTCCTTCATCGCCCGCCCCTCAAGAGCCAACGCCAAAGAGGTGCCGCCGGTCTTGGGAATATGCACAAAGATATAGGACCGCCCGGCCGAGATTATCATGTCGGCACGCTACCCGCGTCGCGCCCGCTCCGCAACGCCATGATGCTTCCACCGCACGCGCATGCTTCCAAAATGCGCGCCACCGCAATACGCTGCACCAACACCGCACCACCAAGACACGAGGGATTGCACATGGGCTGGCTCAGAGACGAAACCGGATTAGACAAAAACGCCGCCAATTATGCCGCGCTGACACCGCTGAGCCACCTCAACCGCGCCCGCGATCTGTTTCGCGATGACCTCGCCGTGGTCTATGGCACGCAGCACCGCAAGACCTATGGCGAATACCACGCCCGCGTCACCTGCCTTGCCTCGGCGCTCGCCGGGCTGGGCGTGGTCCCCGGCGATGTGGTCGCCACCATCATTCCCAACCTGCCCGCGCAGGTCGAAGCGCATTTTGGCGTGCCCGCCTGTGGCGGTGTGCTCAACGCCATCAACACGCGGCTCGACCCGGCCACCGTCACCTATATTCTGGAGCATGGCGAGGCCAAAGTCGTGCTGGTCGATACCGCCCACCTGCCCCTCGCGGTCGAGGCGATTGCCGCCATGACCACCCCGGCCCCGCAAATCATCGAGGTCGCAGACCCCTCCGCCGGCTTCCCCGCCACCGGCGATTACCTCGAATATGAAACGCTGCTGACGCAGGGCGACCCCGATTTCGCGTGGATCATGCCAGCGGATGAATGGGAAAGCATCGCGCTCAACTATACCTCCGGCACCACGGGCAAGCCCAAAGGCGTCGTCTATCACCATCGTGGCGCGACCCTGAACACCTATGGCCAAGTGGTCAGCTGGCGGCTCACGCTCCGCCCCGTTTACCTTACCATCGTGCCGCTGTTTCATTGCAACGGCTGGTGTCACAGCTGGATGATGCCACTGCTCGGCGGCACCGTTGTCTGTTGCCGCGACATCACCGCCGCAGCGATCTATGACGCCATCGCCGATGAAAACGTCACCCATTTCGGCGGCGCGCCCATTGTGCTCAACGCCATCGTCAACGCCCGCGACAACGAACGCCGCGCCTTTGACCACATCGTCGAGGTCTTCACCGCTGGTGCTCCGCCCCCCGCCGCCACCCTCAAAGCCATCGAACCGCTCGGCTTTAACGTGACCCAGGTCTATGGCCTGACCGAGGTCTACGGCCCCGCCACCGAATGCATGTGGAAACCCGAATGGGACGACCTGCCGCTGGACGAGCGTTACGACATCAAGGCCCGCACCGGCGTGTCGATGCCAATGATCGAGGAAAACACCGTCCTCGACCCGGAATCAATGCGCCAGATACCGATGGATGCCAAAACCCAAGGCGAGATCATGTATCGCGGCAATGGCGTGATGAAAGGCTACCTCAAGAACCCCGAGGCCACCGCCGAGGCGTTTCGCGGCGGCTATTTCCACACCGGCGATCTCGCGATGCAGCATCCCGACACCTACATGAAAATCCTCGACCGCTCGAAAGACATCATCATTTCGGGTGGCGAAAACGTCAGCTCGGTCGAGGTCGAAGGCGTGTTGATGATGCACCCCGCCGTCTCGCTCTGCGCTGTGGTGGCCAAGCCGGACGACAAATGGGGCGAAATCCCTTGTGCCTTTGTCGAACTTAAAGAGGGCGCAGACCCGACAGCGGACGAGATCATAACCTTCGCCCGCTCCAAGCTCGCCGGGTTCAAAACCCCGAAAGAGGTGCATTTCATCGATCTGCCCAAAACCTCAACAGGCAAGATCCAGAAGTTCGAATTGCGCAAAATGGCTGTCGAGGGATAGTCGGGCCAGCGTCCAACAGCCGCCCCGTTGCAAGCCGGGTTATCGCCGACACGCGGGGTGGCGATCAAACGGTTCATCAAGCCACTTTATGTTTGCCAAATCCGCGCTTGATCCGTGTGGAGCGCACCCTCTCCCAATCGCCGCCCCGAGGGGCGTGTCGGCGATAGCCCGGCGGCCTGCGGCCTTGATTCCGGGCCTCTCTCCGGTCCCGCCGCAACATCAAAAGAAAGCCGGGCCAACGTCAGCCCCGGGATGACGATCCAACGCCCGCCGCAAAGCGCTTTATGCCAGCCAAACCACTCCCCAGAATCCATAGCGCGCAAACGCCAACCAATCGTCAGCCCATGGGTGGGGCTGACGATGGCCCCCTCTCGGCAGATTTTGCATGGCAAAATCGCCTGCCGGCAACGGGCGGCCTGCGGCCTTGATTCCGGGCCCCGCTAAAATCCTGCACCCCGCCACTCAACTCCGGCAGAATTTAACCGGCACGATGTGATCCCCGCCCAGCCCATAAACAATGACTGTCTCACCGTCCCGCTCGGTTTCAAACCGATGCCATCCGCTGGCCGAAGGGCTTCGGCTCAACCGCAGTTTTTCGCCACGCTTCAGGGAAAGAACCGCCGGATAACTCGCGCTCGGCCCTTCGTGAAACCTGAGCAGCGATGCGTTGACGCAGTGGGTTCCACCGCCACCAAACGCAAGCGTGATAGGCGCCGGCGCGGCGGACTGGCGCTCGATAACATCGGTCAACCCAATCATCGCGACAAAAGCAACGGCAAATCCCGCCACGATCCCGACCCCGCCGATCCCGGCCTGCTGACCGGGAGAGAGCACCCGCCCTTTGCTCAACCCCAAAACAATCCTGAGCCCAACTGCCGAGACAGCCACCGACAACACCGCGTAAATCCCCGAAAGGTAAAAGAGAAAGGCGGTTTCCCAAACGTCTCTCGGCGGCTGGCGCGATGACAAATATCCATAGCTCGCGACCAGAAACACCACCCCCATTGCGCAAAGCAGGCCGATCAACCGCTTGGTCGCCCGCGCCGGAAGCGCCGTTCGAACCGCAGCAAAGGCGACCCCGAACACAACCACAGCAAGGACAAAAGACACCGCCGCAACAATCGCCGCCGCCGCGAAACCTACCAGAATTACGATACCGATCATGCCTTTGCCTCCGCGCTGCGTTTCTCTCTTCCTATATGCGCCCGCTGCGGCGGGCAAACTGGTATGGCACAGGTTTATTTTTGGTATCACACCCGGCGTTAACCAAGGTGTTAACCTTAACGGGCGTTAACCCCTTCGCGTCACCCGGCAGCCGGGAGTCAGCCGGGAGTCACCCCCCCGAATCGCGCCTCCGCCGAATGGTTAATTCGCGCCTCTCCGGGCGGCGCCGCTTGCCCGCTCCGGCCCCGCGCGCGTTAACCTTTTCATCGCCGGTTTCGGCCTATTTCGGTCCGGTTTGCGCCTCGCCCCGCGACACGCGCAGAAATGGCATCGAAACCCTTGCGTTGCCTGCCCCACCCGCCGCATGCTATCCTCTTGAAAAGACAAGGCAGAGCAGGCCACACCTATGACAGCACTCAGCGCCTATGATCGGCTGGAAGCCTCCGGCTTGTGGCGAGCATCGCCGCATCATCAGCGGCGCGATGTGATCGTCTCGATTGGCGAGGCCACGTTGACGATTACCGACCTCAAGGACCAACCGCTGGCCCATTGGTCGATCCCCGCGATCGAACGCGCCAACCCCGGCCAGACCCCGGCCTACTTCCACCCCGATGGCGACCCCGGTGAAGTGCTCGAACTGCCGGTTAATGAATCCGAAATGATCGAGGCGATAGAAACTTTACGCACCGCCATCGACCGCGCCCGCCCCCACCCCGGCCGCCTCCGCACCCTCTCCCTGGTGATCAGCATTCTGGCGGTGGTTGCGCTCTGCGTGTTCTGGCTTCCCGGTGCCGTGCTTGACCACACAGTTTCGGTCGTGCCCAAGGTCAAACGGCAAGAGGTCGGCGCGGCCTTGCTCACACACATTCGCCGCGTCGCGGGTCTGCCCTGTGACGAGGCTCAGGCGCTGCCGGCATTGGCTAGCCTGTCCAAACGCCTACCCTCGCCGCAAGGCGCGGCGCGGTTGGTGACGTTGCGCGGCGGCGTGCAACAGGCGGCGCATCTACCGGGCGGGATCATCCTGCTCAACAAGGCGCTATTCGAGGATTACGAAGAACCCGATGTCGCCGCCGGTTTCATCATCGCCGAACATCTGCGTGCCGAGGTCAACGACCCGCTCCGCGTGCTGCTAAAACAGGCAGGCACCATTGCCACCGTGCGCCTCTTGACCACCGGTGCGCTGCGCGATTCAACTTTGAAAAGCTATAGCGAACACCTGCTGGCTGCGCCCCCCGCCACGCTGGAAGACGCCACCCTGCTAGCCGGGTTTGAGGCCTGGTCGGTGCGTGCAACGCCCTATGCCTATGCCCTTGATATCACTGGCGAAACCACTCTTGGATTAATCGAGGCCGATCCCTTCGCCAGCCAACCTGCCGACCCGCTGATCACCGATGCCGACTGGTTGAGATTGCAAAACATCTGCGGTGGATGACGCTGCCGCATGGTGCATCGTTCAAAGGTCTTGCAAGGGGTTGCAATCCCGCCTTACCGCCTCACTCTGTCTTGAAAATGAAACAGGGCGCAGCGCGCTCTTCGTTTCCTTTCCGACAAGCCACCCGAAAGGCCGCTAAATGAAATTCCAAGCCCCCGAAAGCATTGAGGAAGCCGTCGCCATCCTCACCGCCGAGCCCGAGGCAAAACTGCTTGCCGGCGGCACCGATCTCCTGGTGCGCCTGCGCGCTGGTCATATCGCGCCGCCCGCGATCATCGACCTCAAGCGTATCGACGACATGATGACCATCACCCGTCTTGATGACGGCGGCTGGCGCATCGGCGCCGCCGTCCCTTCGGCCGAGATGTTTGAGCATGCCGCGCTCAAGGCCGACTGGCCCGGTGTCGTCGAAGCCGCTGATTTGATTGGCTCAACTCAGGTTCAGGGCCGCGCCACAATCGTTGGCAACCTGTGTAACGCCGGCCCCGCCGCCGATAGCGTCCCCGCCATCGTTGCCGCCTCGGCTCACGTCGAAATCACCGGACCGAACGGCACCCGCACGGCCGCTGTCGAGGATATCCCCACAGCCCCCGGAAAGACCTCCCTCGCACCCGGCGAATTGGTCACGGCGCTGTTGCTTCCGCCCCGCGCTCCGCACTCCGGCTCGGCCTACTTGCGCTTTATTCCGCGCACCGAAATGGACATCGCAGTCGTCGGCTGTGGTGTTGTAATACAGCTGGATGAGGGCGGCACCATCACCGACGCCCGCGTCTCGCTCGGCGCGGTTGGCCCCAAGGTCATGCTGGTCCCCGACGCTGCTAAGGCGCTGATCGGCACATCGGGCGACGACGCGGCCCTCGCCGCTCTCGCCACCGCCTGCACTGCCGCCGCCACGCCCATTGACGACAAGCGCGGCACTGTCGAATTCCGCAAACACGTCTCCGGCGTGCTCGGCCAGCGCGCCGCAAAAATCGCCATGTCCCGCGCCAAAGGAGAAGCCTGATGTCCCGCATTCATGTTACCACGACCCTAAATGGCGAAGAGACCGATTACCTTTGCAACGCTGAAGATACGCTGCTCGATGTGCTGCGCGATGACCTTGAGCTGACCGGCTCGAAAGAGGGCTGCGCCTCGGGCGATTGCGGGGCTTGTTCCGTGGTTGTCGATGGCCGCCTCGTCTGCTCCTGCCTCATGCTTGGGGCCGAAGCCGAAGACCGCAAGATCGAAACGATCGAGGGCATGGCTGATGGCGAAACCCTTCATCCACTGCAACAAAAATTCATCGAAAAGGCCGCGCTTCAATGCGGCATCTGCACCCCCGGCATCCTTGTCGCTGCCAAGAACCTCTTGGAACGCAACGACAATCCGACCGAGGAAGAAGTGCGCTACTGGCTCGCGGGCAATCTCTGCCGCTGCACAGGTTATGACAAGATCATCCGCGCGGTCATGGAAACCGCTGCCGATTTGAGGGGGGCTGCATAATGGCCAAAGACGAGTTCCAAACCCGCGATTTCAAAGTCGTCGGCACCCGCCCGAACCGCCCCGACGGCATTGACAAAGTCACCGGGCGCGCCCGTTACGGTGCCGACATGAGCGCGCCTGGCATGCTCTGGGGCGCCGTGCTGCGCAGCCCGCACGCCCATGCGAAAATCATTAACATCGACACCTCGGCAGCCGAAGCGATGCAAGGTGTCAAAGCCGTCGTCACCCGCGCCGATTTCACCCATCAGCCCGATGACCAAGACACCGCCGACATCCTCGATAACTGTATGGCGGGCGAAAAGACGCTCTATGACGGTCACGCTGTCGCCGCCGTTGCCGCCAGCTCAAAGTCTATCGCACGTGCCGCCCTCGCCGCGATCAAAGTTGACTACGAAGTCCTCCCCCATGTCACTGACGTGGACGAGGCGATCAAGCCCGAGGCCCCGGTTTTGCACCGTGGACGGCAACAAGAAAACGTGCCTGAAGGCCTCTCCGAAAACGCCCTCTCTCACAGCGCCTATGGCCATGGTGACCCTGAACAGGGCTTTTCCGACGCCGACCTTGTGATCGAGCGGACGTTCCGTACCGCCGCCACGCACCAAGGTTACATCGAACCTCACGCCTGTCTCGCCACGCTCGGTGCCGATGGTCAGGGGGACCTCTGGGTCTGCACCCAAGGGCACTTTATGGTGCGCAACACCTGCGCCGCCATTCTGGGGCTTGAGGCCGGCAAATTGCGCGTCACCGCCTCTGAGATCGGAGGCGGATTTGGCGGCAAAACCACTGTGTTTCTGGAACCCACCGCGCTGGCGCTTTCACGCAAGGCGGGCCGCCCGGTCAAGCTGACGATGACTCGTGACGAGTGCTTCCGCGCCTCCGGTCCGACCTCGTCCAGTTCGATCGACATCAAGATCGGCATAACTTCCGATGGCCGCATCACCGCCGCGACCGGCGATTACCGTTACCAGAACGGTGCTTATCTTGGCATGAACGCCATGCTCGGCGCGATGACCGGCTTTGCACCCTATGCGCTCGATCATGTCCGCACCACGGGCCTCGAAGTGGTCACCAACCGGCCCAAAGCCGCCGCCTATCGCGCGCCCGGCGCGCCTATGGCGGCCTTCGCAGTCGAGTCGGTGATCGACGAGCTGTGCGACAAACTCAACCTCGACCCAATCGAAACCCGCCTCAAGAATGCGGCCCGCGAAGGCACCCGTGCGTCCTATGGCCCGACCTATCCCGCCATTGGGCTTGAGGCGACGCTCAAGGCTGCGCAAGCGCACCCGCACTGGTCCGCGCCCTTGGGCGAAAATCAGGGCCGCGGCGTGGCCTGTGGCTTCTGGTTCAACTTTGGCGGCGACACCTGCGTTTCGCTGATGATCAACCCTGACGGCACAGTCTCACTCTCCGAAGGCAACCCCGACATCGGTGGCTCGCGTGCCTCCATGTCGATGATGGCGGCCGAGGAGCTTGGCATCCCCCTCGAACAGGTCCGCTGCGTCATCTCCGACACCGCAACTCTGGGGCAAAACGATGTAACCGATGGCTCCCGCGTGACATTTGCTGTCGGCCTTGCCACCATCAAAGCCGCGCGCCATGCCGTTGAAATCATGAAACAACGCGCCGCTCAGAATTGGGGGATCGAGCCTGAGGCCGTCGAATGGGTCGATGGCGCAGCCCAGCCCGCTGGACCGAACGCAGGCAAATTCCCACCGATGACGCTGGCCGAAATCGCCGCCATTGCCTCGCAAACCGGCGGTCCGATTTCCGGCCATTTCGAGGTCAACGCCGAAGGCGCTGGCGTCAGCTTCGCCACCCATATGGTCGACACCGAAGTCGACCCTGAGACCGGGGCGGTTAAAATCCTGCGTTACACCGTGTTTCAGGACGCCGGCAAAGCCGTCCACCCCGACTATGTCGAAGGCCAGTTTCAGGGCGGCGCAGTTCAGGGTATCGGCTGGGCCCTGAACGAGGAATATATCTATGGCGCGGATGGTCGTTTGCAAAATCCGGGCTTCCTCGACTACCGCATTCCTGTGGCCTCCGACCTGCCAATGATCGAGCCTGTCATTCTCGAAATTCCCAATCCCGGCCACCCCTACGGCGTGCGCGGCGTGGGTGAAACCTCGATCGTTCCGCCCCTTGCGGCCATCGCCAATTCGGTCTCGCGTGGCGCGGGCGTAAGGCTCACCTCGCTGCCACTGTCACCGCCCAAGGTGCTGGCGGCAATCAAGGACCACTAACATGGTCGCGGTCCGCCTCTGGGGGGCCCTCGCCGAACTGGCGGGGGAAGGCCCCGACGTCGAAATCGAGGCCAGCACCCTGCGCGAACTGCTCATCGGGCTTGAGGCCAAATACCCCGCCCTCAAACCCCAGCTCGACCGCGGGGTTTCTGTCTCCATTGACGGCAAAATCTACAACGATACCTGGTCCACGCCGATCACCCCGCAAAGTGAGGTCGTCCTTCTTGGCCGCCTTGTTGGCGGATAGCGCACTCCGGCTCTTTATCTTGCCGTAAATTTCCCGGGGTCCGGTGCAGCGCCATGGTGATCAACGCTCACTCGCCGCGAAACGCCCTGATCTGGCGGACCGTCCGCGTCACGAACATCTCAACGCCACGCGCGCCCATCTCTGGCGTCGCTGCTCCGGCCTCGCGCACGGCACTCGGCGCCACCGCCAACATCAACGCGACGTCACCCAGCCCGGCATGCACGCCCGCATCGGCAAAGCCTTGCTTTTCAAGCCACTCGGCAAAGGCCGCGTGGCTGCCATAATAGGCATCGGACAAGAAGATCCCGCCGCCCCATTCACCGTGCAATAACTCGGCCACAGCCGCCATCGGCGCTTGATTCCAACCACTGTCGCCTAGCAAAACAATGGTTTCAAACCCCGCAAGCTTCAGGCTGCGCGCCGACCATTCGACGTTGGCTGCAAACACCTCGGGCGGAACGGTCATCGACCCGGCAAACCCCATATGCCCGCTTGGTGGCTCTATTCCGCCCTCTGGCACATGCGCAATCACCGGCGCGACAATCGCATCGCCCAGCACCTCGGCAATGCGCCCTGACAAGGCCTTCACCCGAATGTTGTGTTTGCCCAGCACCATCGCGGTGCCGTTCTGTTCCGTCCCACCTGTGGGAATGATCACCGTGGTCTTACCCGCCGCGATTGCGGCAGCAAGCTCGGGACTCGTCATGTTTTCAAGGAAAACCTCGGCCCCCGCAGGAACCGTCAGGACCAGGGCCGCCATAGCGGCCCCGATCCAATGCCGCATCACACTCAGAGCGACGCCTCAAGCTTGGCAACGATGGCATCGCCCATTTCGCCAGTCGACACCGGCGTCTTGCCTTCCTCGCCCAGAAGGTCCGCGGTGCGCAGCCCATCGGCCAGCACATCTTCCACGGCTTTCTCCAACCGGTCGGCCTCGGCCCCCTGATCAAAGGAATAGCGCAGCGCCATAGCAAAGCTCAGGATGCAGGCGATTGGGTTCGCTTTGCCCTGACCTGCAATATCAGGGGCCGAGCCATGCACCGGCTCATAAAGCGCTTTGGGGCGGCCATTGGACATCGGCGCACCCAGCGACGCGGATGGCAACATCCCGAGCGAGCCGGTCAGCATCGCCGCCACGTCGCTCAGCAGATCGCCGAACAGGTTGTCGGTCACGATCACATCGAACTGCTTGGGCCAGCGGGTCAGCTGCATGGCGCCCGCATCGGCATACATATGGCTCAGCTCGACATCGGGATAATCCTCGTCATGCACTTTCTGCACGACTTCGCGCCACAGGATGCCGCTCTCCATCACATTGGCCTTCTCCATCGAGCAGACCTTGTTCCCGCGTTTGCGCGCCAGCTCAAAAGCCGAGCGTGCCACCCGGTCAATCTCGCTCTCGGTATAGCGCTGCGTATTGATCCCGACGCGCTCGTTGCCTTCTTCGAAAATCCCGCGAGGCTCGCCGAAATAAACGCCGCTGGTCAATTCACGCACGATCATGATGTCCAACCCGGCAATCACCTCGTGCTTCAGCGACGAGAAATCAGCCAGCGCATCAAAACACTGTGCCGGGCGCAGGTTGGCAAACAGGTCCATCTCCTTGCGCAACCGCAGCAAACCACGCTCAGGCTTTACGCTGAAATCAAGGGCGTCGTATTTTGGGCCGCCCACCGCGCCCAAAAGAACCGCGTCCACCTCTTGCGCCTTTTCCATTGTCTCATCGGAAAGAGGCACGCCATGCACGTCATAGGCAGATCCCCCGACAAGGTCCTCGCTCACGTCAAACGGCATGTCGCGCTTGGCACCGTACCAGTCGATGATCTTGCGCACTTCGACCATAACTTCGGGGCCGATCCCGTCACCGGGCAGGATAAGAAGCGAGGGGTTGCTCATGGGGTATAATCCTTCGTGAAAACTTTCCGTTCCCGCCTATCGCTCCTGCACCGCAGGGTCAAGAAACCCGGCCATATATTCGCCAGTGTCCTACCTGTTGCATGCCTCTTTCACGGCGCTTCACACCGCAGAGCCGGAACCTTTAACCACAATTTTGCCCAGCCCGTCCGCCAGCAGGTTCCAAACCTTCCGAACCCGCGGCGTATGCCGCACTCCCTCATGCGCCGTTAGCCAAACCGGCAGACCGGGGATCGGCACGCCCAGATCAATCCTCAGCATGTCGGGATCATTCCGCGCCACCATAGCTTGCCCAAAGCCGATACCACAGCCGGCCCGGACCAACTCCCAATAGGTGGTCTGCGTATCGCAGCGCACCTTGAAATCCTCGCGCGCAATATCGAATCCCGCAGCGCGCATCCCGCGAATGATCAATTCGCTACGATCATATCCGACCAGAGCATGCGCGCGCAGGTCTTCCACAGATTGCGGCACCCCATGTTCGGCGACATAAGCAGACGAGGCATAAAGCCCCAACTCGATCTCACCTAAATAGCGCGCCACAAGGTCAAGCTGGGTCGGTCGGTACATCCGCACCGCAACATCCGCCTCGCGATAAAGCAGGTTCTCGGTCGTGTCCGTTGGAGCCAATTCCACATCTACATCCGGAGCTTCGCGGCGTATCTGCGCAAGGATCGGCGGTAGCACATGATGCGACACCATCTCTGATGCCGTGATCCGCACCGTCCCGGCAAGCCCTGCCTCCTGCCCGGCGGCGAACATTGTGATCTCACGCATCGCCTCGCGCATCGCGCGTGCCGGTTGCAACAGCGTTGCTCCGGCTTCACTCAGCTCGAGCCCCTTGGGGTGCCTGCGAAACAGATCCAGACCCAGCTTCGCCTCCACCGCCTTGATTTGCCGCCCCACCGTTGGCTGGCTCGCACCAAGCTCCCGCGCCGCCGCGCTCAGCGATCCGTGCTCGGCAACTGCAAGGAAAGCCTGAATCAAAGCCCAGTCGAGTGTATTAAGCCGCACATCCATTCATAATTGAATAGCAGACTTCAAATTTTGCGCAATTCCTATTCCCTCATGTTGTTCATATTTTCACCGCATAGACACTAACCAATAGGAGCCACCTAATGACAAATACTGCGACCAAAACCGTTCTCATCCTCGGTGCCTCCGGCAAAATCGGCATCAACGCGGCCCGCGCATTTCTGGCCGACGGCTGGACCATGCGCCGCTTTAACCGGGCCACCGATGATATGACCAAAGCCGCGATGGGCGCTGACGTGATCGTTAATGGCCTCAACCCACCGAACTATCATAATTGGGTCAAGCTCATCCCGGCGATCACCAAACAGGTCATCACCGCCGCCAAGGCTTCCGGTGCAACGGTGATCATTCCCGGCAATGTTTATCATTTTGGCAACGTGGGCGGCGAATGGTCCGAAACCACCCCACCCGCCCCCTGCGCACGCAAAGGGCAAATCCGCCTTGATATGGAACGCGCCTATCGCGCCAGCGGCGTGCAAACGATCATTCTTCGGGCGGGCGATTTCATCGACCCCGACCGTAACGGCGATGTGCTGAGCACTGTGCTTTTGCCGCGCATCAAAAGTGACCGCATCATCGCCCCCGGCCCAACCGAACTGTTGCACAGCTATGCTTACCTGCCCGATTGGGCCAACGCCGCCGTGCGGCTCGCCAACAAGCGCGGCGACCTGTCTGGGTTTGAGGACATTCCCTTCCCCGGCCACAGCTTCACGCTCAGCGAACTGCGCTCTGAACTCGAGACGATCCTCAACCGCAATGTCAGCTTCTCGCGCTTCCCTTGGGGGTTGCTCCGGCTCGCCTCGCCTTTCTGGGAATTGGCCCGCGAGCTGCGGGAAATGCGCTATCTTTGGGAAACGCCCCACACCCTGTCGTCCCGCCGGTTCGACGAACTGCTACCGGATTTCCCCGCGACACCTCTTGGCGATGTGCTTCGCTCGGCATTACCAGAGCACATCAACCCAAACCAACCGATGTCGGCTGGCCCTGCGAGCAAGCTCATGGCCTGACTGGTCGGGCGCGGGCCAGAACACGCCTGCGCCCGTCACCGTCAAATCGGCAGACGGCAGCACATAATCCACCCGCAGGTTTCCCGGCCCCTGCTTTTCACGGCCCGGCCAATCCACTGTATCCAAAGCCGGATCGCCCCTGTGGGATTTATCCGCTGCGACCTTCGCGCCTTCGCTCTGCGGCCTTACGTCCGTTACCCGCTCACTTGCCAGCAATCCGCGTATCGCCAGCTTGATCCCCTGACCGTCCTGCGGGTCAAGATTGGCATCGCCGAGAATGGCAAAGGTGCCGTCCGGCATCCCCCCCATTTGCCATCCAAAACTTGCCGCCACAGCATGATTTCATCATGGTTACGCTTGCCGTTCCTATCCTCTGGCCCGTCGAAAACCGGTGGCGTGGCGTGGAACGCCAAAAGCGTCAGCACCCGGCCGTTCACCTCGACCGGCACAATCCAATGTCCGACCGACGACAGCCTCTGCACCTTGAGCGCCTGCGGAGATGGAAACGGCTTGCCCTTTTCCATCGGAAGCGTCGCCCAGTCCTGCTCTGCCCAGATCAGCCCGCTCAGATCGCGCGCCTTGCCGATGGGATGGCGCGATAAAATGGCCATGCCGCCCGCGCCGGAATACCGCCCCCAGCCCTGCGCGTCGCCCGCACCACCGCGCCGGCCATCACCATCAAGATCCTGATCAGTCATCCAGCCGCTATTGGGTCGTGCGGCGTAGTGATGGGGCATGTCATGTCCATTCGCCCGGATCAGCCCGGCAAGGGCCCCAAGGGTCAGGCCACCATGGTCATAATCAATGTCGTTTAGCAAAAGCACATCAGGCACAATCCGGGCAATAACCTTGGCAACGGCTTCGGCCTGCGGATCACCCTTGCGGATGTCGCGCAGCAAAAGCCCCGGCCCCTTGCGCGATAGCTCAGTGTTAAAAGTAGCGATGCGCAGGCTCTCGGCCTTGGCTATGCCCCCCGACCCAAAGAGGGCCAGAAGCACGGCAAACCGGATTAGACCGCCTGCAACTCCTCGCCTTCGGCCTTGGCTTCGGCATAGGCGCGCATGCGCTTTTCCTCGATCAAATCGGCCACGCGGCTCATCGCTATGCCGCGCATGATCATGCTTGCTGGCAAAAAGGCCCATGCGCTCATCGTCCAGATCAATGTCTGCGGATTGTCCATCGTGATCGGATCAATCAGATCCGCCGCCGCCTTCACCACCGCCGGAATCAAGAATGGCAGCAAAATCCCTAACACAATGTTAAGACCCGCGTCGCGTTTCAGACGTGCGAGCACATCTCCACCTGCGGTCGGGTCAAAAAGCGGTAGGTTGATCCATACGTTGAAGGCTCCCTGACGCGTGGGCCAGCCGAACAGACGGACCATGCTGACAAACACGAATAGCACAATCAACGACACCATATAGGTGATCCCAGCCGCCGTGCGCACCGTGGACAGAACCTCGGCCGTGCTGTCTTCAGGCATCATCAACACGATAAGTCGCACCGGCGAATATGGGAAATCAATCGCTTTGCCCAGAAGTGTGCCAACTTTTGTCGCCAGTTCAGAAAGCTGTGTTGGCTCGGTTTTACCCGCACAGATCAGCGAGAGCACCAAAACCATGCTAAACAGCGCAAAAAACCGCAGCCGGTTAAACGGCCCGGCGAAACGGAATTCAACAATCGAAGGGTATTCGCTGAAATATTCGACAAAGGTCAGCAAGAAGGCAAGGATGCCAACAAGGACGACGATCTGCGTCGTGTCCGGCCCAACATCGGGCAGCATGAGAGACGGCATTGCAATAAGCAAAGCCATCATAGATGCGCGCACCAAGGCGCTTGTCAGTCGGGATACCACTGCCCCATTCCCTTCAAACTGGCCTGAACCGATACGATGCCGGTCCTTTGTTCCAACTTGATGCCGCAAAGTGCCACGGCTTGCCTCATTCTTGCCCAATTTCTGCCTTCTTTCACTTTTCGGCTCAAGTCATGGTTAACAAGACTTCAGGTATTGGGCCTTTTAGAGGTGAAAGTGGTGCGCGAATGCATCATTTTCGGTACAAAAAAATGGCACGATCTCAAGCATCTACAAGATGTAGTAGATGCAGAACTTCAAGCGTCTAGCCAGCAGGCGTTCTGTCGCGCAATGGCATCAACAGCGGTTGACCAGAACGAAACAAAAAAGCCGCCCAGCATGTGGGCGGCCTTAGATGATTCACGCAAAGCTAGATCAGACCCAGGGCCGTTCCTGCGCCGCTTTGGCCTCGAATGTGTCAATCGACCCGGCTTTTTCCATGGTCAGCCCGATATCGTCGAGCCCCTCCAAAAGGCAATGCTTCTTGAACGGATCAACGTCAAAGTTGAACACTTCGCCGTCTGACGTGGTGACAGTCTGCGCCTCAAGGTCAACTTCCATCCGGGCGTTGGCACCCTTCTCGGCATCTTCCATCAACGTATCCACCGCCTCTTGCGGCAACACGATAGGCAGAATGCCATTCTTGAAGCAGTTGTTGAAGAAAATGTCTGCAAACGAGGTCGAAATGACCGATTTGATCCCGAAGTCCGCCAACGCCCAAGGCGCGTGCTCGCGGCTTGATCCGCAGCCGAAATTGTCACCCGCCACGAGGATCTGCGCCTCGCGATAGGCCGGCTTGTTCAGCACGAAATCCTCGATCTCATTGCCCTCGCGATCATAGCGCATCTCGTCAAACAGGTTCACGCCAAGGCCCGACCGTTTGATCGTCTTCAGGAACACCTTAGGGATGATCATATCAGTGTCGATATTCACCAACGGCATAGGCGCCGCGATACCAGAGAGTTTTTCGAACTTGTCCATTACATCATCTCCCGTACGTCTGTGAGGTGGCCAGTGATGGCCGCAGCCGCCGCCATGCCGGGTGAAACCAGATGGGTGCGCCCTTTATAACCTTGGCGCCCTTCAAAGTTCCGGTTCGATGTCGAGGCACAACGCTCGCCTTCGCTCAATTGATCCGGGTTCATCGCCAAACACATTGAACAGCCCGCAAGGCGCCATTCAAATCCGGCGTCCTTGAAGATATCGGCAAGCCCCTCTTCCTCGGCCTGCGCCCGTACAAGACCCGAACCGGGAACGACCATCGCCCGCATCCCGTCCTTGATCTTCTTGCCTTTCAGGATCGCGGCAGCCGCACGCAAATCCTCGATACGGCCATTGGTGCACGAGCCGATAAAGACCGTGTCGATCTCGATATCGGTCAGCTTCTGACCTGCCTCAAGACCCATATAGTCCAAAGCACGCTTGGCGGCTTCAACCTTGCCGCCCGAAAAGCTCTCGGGCGCGGGGACCATGGCCGAAATCGGCAGCACGTCCTCGGGGCTGGTACCCCATGTGACCACCGGCTCGATCTCTTCACCTTTCAGGGTGATGACCTTGTCGAAATGCGCGCCCTCATCGGTATAGAGCGTTTTCCACCAGTTCAGAGCAGCTTCCCACTGCGCCCCTTTCGGAGCATGCGGGCGGCCCATCACATAATCATAGGTCGTCTGATCCGGCGCGATCAGTCCGGCGCGTGCGCCACCCTCGATCGCCATGTTGCAGACGGTCATCCGCCCTTCCATGCTCAGATCGCGGATCGCTTCACCGCAATATTCGATGACATAGCCAGTGCCGCCAGCCGTTCCGGTTTCACCGATCACCGCCAGCGTGATGTCTTTCGCCGTCACACCGGGGCGCAGCTTGCCGGTGATCTCGACCTTCATGTTCTTCGACTTCTTCTGGATCAGCGTCTGCGTCGCCAGAACATGCTCAACTTCGCTGGTTCCGATGCCATGCGCCAATGCGCCAAAGGCCCCATGCGTCGCCGTGTGGCTATCGCCGCACACCACCGTCATACCCGGCAAGGTCCAACCCTGCTCCGGTCCGACAATATGCACGATCCCTTGGCGCACATCACTCACAGGATAGTAGTGGATGCCAAAATCCTTGGCATTCTTATCAAGCGCATCGACCTGAATGCGGCTTTCTTCGTTGTCGATACCATTGGCCCGGTCCAGCGTGGTCGGCACGTTATGGTCCGGCACGGCAATGGTCTTGTCCGGTGCACGCACATCGCGCCCGGTCATCCGCAGCCCCTCAAAGGCTTGCGGGCTGGTGACTTCGTGCACCAGATGCCGGTCGATATAAAGCAGGCACGTGCCATCTTCGGCTTCGTGCGCCACATGGGCATCCCAGATTTTATCATAGAGCGTCTTGGGGGACATTGGTCCTCTCCCGTTCATAGTCGTGAAATTTTGTATAGTTCAGGCAAGCAGAATGGAGGCCACGCCTTATAGTCGCGCCAACACCGAACGCGCTTCACCAAAGAAGCGTTCTCTCAGCCGCGCGCGGTCGTCCATATCAAAAACCATTCTCATGGCGTTTCTCCTACACAACTGCACCGAGTCTCACAAGATGGGTGTTTAGCGACCCATAATCGTCAGATTGGGTCACGGCGTTGCTATTGCAATTCCAGCAGATCCCAGCGGTTGCCAAACAAATCGCGAAACACGGCCACTGTCCCGTAAGCCTCCTGTCTTGGCTCCTCTTCGAAACTGACCCCCGCCGCGACCATCCTCGCGTGATCGGCCGCAAAATCATCAGTATTCAGAATAAACCCGACGCGCCCACCCGCCTGATTGCCAATGGCCGCGCTTTGCTCGGCGCTCACTGCCCGCGCAAGCAGCAGGCCCGTGCCTCCACCACTCGGCCGCATGACGACCCATCGCTTTCCGCGCCCCTGATCCTCGTCCTGCTCGAGCGCAAAGCCCATCACATCGCGGAAAAACCTGATGGCCACGTCATAGTCCGGCACCAAAAGCGCCACTAACCCAAGCGTTTTCGTTGTCATATCACCCTCTCTTCCTGCCACTCGCCCCACCCATTTCTATCGCGACTGTTAGAGGCCCGCCTGCAATAGACCCTTGCCCGCTCGGCCCACTCCATGCCACGCTAAGACCTAGCATCAGGCAGATTAATGAGCGAACATACAAGCACGATTACCTCACCAAACGAAACAATCGCCCCACTGGCCCAAGACATCGCTATGTCTCTTGCCGATCGGGCGCAGGTGTTTCTGACCGGGCTGTTGCGCCCTTGGAATGCCTATCAGGTGGGTTTGGCAATTGCGCTGTTTCTAGTCGCCTGGGCGCTGGCCAGATTTATGGCACCGCGGTTTCGCGAATGGATGCGAACCCGCGAAAACTGGCCAAAATGGCGGTTTCGCTATCTGTTGCTCATGCAACGCCGGTTGCGCCTGTTCTTCTTTGTCGGGCTCATATGGCCCACCGTCTGGATCATGCAGATGGTGACTTGGCCGTCCCGCTCTTATCTGCTTGGTATCATCGCCGATCTGGCCCTCGCGTGGCTTCTGATCGCGCTTGTCTCTCGCCTAATCGTCAACAATTTCCTGCGCGCCATGGTGCGCTATATCGGCTGGACTTGGGTCACCTTGTCCATTCTCGGCCTCACGACCGAAGTCCGCTCCCTGCTTGAAAGCGCCGCAATCGACCTTGGCAATCTGCATCTTTCGCTCTGGTTGGTGCTACAAGCGGCCTTCACGCTCAGCGTCCTTGTGTTTATCGCCCGTTTCATTTCCCGCTCCACCTCGGCCGGGCTGAAACGTAACGAAGACATCAGCCCCTCGATGCAGGTGCTGGCTGTCAAGTTCGTTCAGGTGGCGCTCTATGGTGCGGCCATCTTTATTGGCCTCAAGGCCAGCGGCGTTGATCTTACCGGCCTTGCGGTGCTGTCCGGCGCCATCGGCGTCGGCCTCGGCTTCGGGCTGCAAAAGGTGGTGTCGAACCTCGTCTCTGGCGTGATCATTCTGCTCGACAAGTCGATCAAACCCGGCGACGTGATCTCTCTGGGCGAAACCTTCGGCTGGATCGACACGCTCGGCGCGCGCTACACATCTGTCGTTACCCGCAACGGCAAGGAATACCTCATTCCGAACGAAGACCTGATCACCAGCCAGGTGGTGAACTGGTCCCACACCAATGATTTCGTGCGTCTCGATATCTATTTCGGTGCGGCCTACGGCGATGACCCCCACAAGGTCCGCGCCATCGCGATCGAAGCCGCCCAAGGGGTAATCCGCGTGCTGTCCTCCAAACCGCCCGTGTGTCACATCGTCGGCTTCGGAGACAGCTCGGTCGACTACATCCTGCGCTTCTGGATCCGCGATCCAAATCAAGGCCTCACCAACATCCGTGGCAATGTCTACCTCGCGCTCTGGGATGCGTTTCAGGAAAACGACATCTCCATCCCCTTCCCTCAACGCGAAGTCCGCATGCTGGGCGAGGGGACCTCCCACACGACCATCGCGCCCCCCACGACACGCCCGAAAAGCAGCTCCCATCCGATTAACCCTTGCGCATTTTCGCCACAGCCCCCATTGCCCCTTGAAGCTTTCATTGAGCATTCACATCTTGAGTGCTACGCTAAAACTATGCCCGGCACCGGGGTCCATGCAGGTGCGCAACAAAGGAGGACTTTGTCCTGTCAACGCATGTTGATACGGCTCACGCCGTTCCAGAAGGGGGAGCAATCGCTGGCGGCCCCAATACCGTGACAAGCGAAGAACTGCTTGCACTGATCCTTTCATCGCTCTCCGAGGACAAGGCCGAAGACGTCGTGCAAATCGACCTGCGCGGCAAATCGTCCATTGGTGACTATATGGTTGTCTGCTCCGGGCGCTCCTCGCGTCAGGTTGGCGCCATCGCCGAGAAGCTTGTCGACCGGCTCAAATCCGGGCTCGGTCGCCTGTCCAAAATCGAAGGCAAAGATGCTGGTGATTGGGTGCTGATCGACACGGGCGATATCATCGTCCACGTGTTCCGCCCCGAAGTGCGCGAGTTCTACCAACTCGAAAAGATGTGGCAGACGACCGCCACCACCGCACAAACGCCAAGCTAGGGCAATGCGCGTCACGATCTGTGCCGTCGGTCGGCTCCGCTCGGGGCCCGAGAAAGACTTGATCGGCGACTATACCACGCGGTTTGACCGAACCGGCCGCGCGCTTGGTCTCGGTCCGCTCACCCTCACCGAAGTCGAAGACCGCAAGGGCGGCGGCATGGAGGCCGAAGCCGCCCTCCTCACGCGCGCCATGCCCGGCAACGCAACCGCCATCGCGCTTGATGAACGGGGCAAGCTGATGACCTCCCCCGATTTCGCCCAAACGCTCGCCCGGTTACGTGACGATGGCACCAGCGACCTTGCCTTTCTTATTGGCGGGGCAGATGGCCTCTCACCGGATCTACGCGCCCGCGCCACGCTCTCTCTCAGCTTCGGCAAAATGGTCTGGCCGCATATGCTGGCCCGCGTCATGCTGACAGAACAACTCTACCGCGCCGCCTCGATCCTCGCCGGTGCCCCATATCACCGCGCCTGACTCACCGCGCCTTACCGGCGAATCTGAGCAGCCCCGCGCCCCTTCACCTTTCTCCAGAAACGCATTTCCACCGCCCACACCCCGTTAAAACCTGCGAATTCTTGACCCGCTGCCGCCTTCAGGTGCGCAGGCGCATGGGCAGTAACACCCAAGGGCGGCAATCCGCCGGTTGCCCCCGCGCCCAACACGCCTTAAATGCACCTGCAAAGAGGAAGGCAGGCAATGAGCAATCCAAAACCCGTGGTTCTCTGTATTCTCGACGGTTGGGGCCACCGCACCGACACGGCGGCCAATGCGCCCGCGCTCGCCAACACGCCCGCCTTTGACCGTCTCATGTCAAGCTGCCCACATGCGCTTCTCACCACCCATGGCCCCGACGTTGGCCTGCCCTCCGGTCAAATGGGCAACTCCGAGGTTGGCCATACCAACATTGGCGCGGGTCGCGTTGTTGCGATGGACCTTGGCCAAATTGATCTTGCTATCGAAGACCGCTCTTTCTTTGACACGCCCGCCCTGCTGGGCTTTATTGCCACGCTGAAAGACAGCGGCGGCACAGCCCATATCATGGGGCTGGTTTCTGATGGCGGTGTCCATGGATCACTCGATCATTTGATCGCCTCGGTCACGGCCCTGACCGACGCCGGCATCCCGGTTGCCATCCATGCCATCACCGATGGCCGCGATGTTGCGCCGCGTTCGGCCCTGACCTACTTCGCTACTCTGGAAGAGGCCCTGCCCAAGGGTGCCCGGATCGCCACCCTGACTGGCCGCTATTTCGCCATGGACCGCGACAATCGCTGGGAGCGTGTCTGCGAAGCCTACCACGCGATGATCGACGCCCGCGGGCAACACAAAACGGCAGACGCCAAAACCGCCATCAATAACGCCTACAACCGCTCGGAAAGCGACGAGTTCATCACCGCCACGGTTCTGGGCGACTATCAGGGCGTTCAGAACGGCGATGGGCTCTGGTGCCTGAACTTCCGCGCCGACCGCGCCCGCGAAATCCTCGCCGCCATTGGCGACCCGGCGTTTGATGCCTTCGACACCGGCCCGCGCCCGACCCTTGCGGCGCTGATGGGGATGGTCGAATATTCCGACAGCCATAATGCCTATATGACCACCATGTTTCCCTCGCGTGACATTGTAAACACGCTCGGCACATGGGTGGCCAAGCACGGCTTGCGTCAATTCCGCCTCGCCGAGACCGAGAAATATCCCCATGTCACCTTCTTCCTGAACGGTGGCAAGGAACAACCCGAACAAGGCGAAGACCGCTACATGGCCCCCTCGCCCAAAGTGGCCACCTATGATCTGCAACCGGAAATGTCCGCCGCCGAAGTGACCAGCGCATTCATTCGCGCCATCGAAGACGGCTATGACTTGATTGTCACCAACTTCGCCAACCCCGACATGGTCGGCCATACCGGCGACCTGCAAGCCGCGATCAAAGCCTGCGAAGCGGTCGATACAGGGTTGGGACAAGTGATGACCGCGATCGAAAAGGCAGGCGGCGCTATGATCGTGACCGCCGATCACGGCAATTGCGAAACCATGGTCGACCCGGTCACGGGCGGCCCGCACACCGCACATACCATCAACCCTGTGCCGGTGGCGTTGTTTGGCGGCCCTGACGGGGCCACCCTGCGCTCTGGTGGGCGGCTCTCTGATCTTGCGCCAACCTTGCTCGCGTTGATGGGCCTGCCTAAACCTGCAGAAATGACTGGTGAAAGCCTGCTTGCATGAGGACACGCGCCGCTCTCCTCAGGCTCGTTGCCGCAACTGGGCTAGTCTTAGCAGTTGCCCCCGCGAGCATGGCGCAAACCCCCGACCCCGCCGAAGCCGCAAGAACCGCCGCTGCACGGCTTGAACAAGCCACCATTGGCCTTGATAAGGCCGAAAGCGCGCGTGACCGGGTCAAGGCGCTGTCCGAAACCATCCGCGCCTTCGAAGACGGGCTTGCCGCCATGCGCGAAGGCCTGCGCCATGCCTCGATCCGCGAACAAACCCTGACACGCGAACTGACTGCGCGCGAAGACGAAATCTCGCGCCTTTTGGGTGTCTTGCAATCCATGGGCGACAGCCGCGCCCCAACCAGCCTTCTGCATCCAGCCGGCCCCACCGGCACGGCGCGCGCTGGCATGGTTCTCGCCGATGTGACACCCGCGCTCAATGTTCGCGTCAGCGAGCTGCGCTCCAAGCTTGAAGAGGTCACCACCCTGCGCAAGCTTCAGGACAACGCTGCCAATACGTTGCGCGATGGCCTCAAAGGGCTACAGGATGCCCGCACCGCGCTCTCCAAAGCGGTGGCCGACCGCACAGACCTGCCGCGCCGCTTTACCCAAGACCCGGTGCGCACTGCGCTGCTGATCGCCTCGACCGAAACACTTCAGGGGTTCGCCTCGGGCCTCGCCGATATTGCCGTCGGCGAAGCCGCGGGCAGCCTGCCGGACATATCGCATCGCAAAGGCGCTTTGACCTTGCCGGTCCAAGGCCGCGTTCTGCGCGGCTTCATGGGCTCGGACGCCGCGGGCATCACCCGCCCCGGCATCATCATGGCCACCCGCCCTCGCGCCCTCGTCACGACGCCCACGGCGGCGACGATCCGCTATCACGGCCCGCTGCTCGACTACGGAAACGTGATGATCCTTGAGCCGCAATCCGGCCTGTTGATCGTTTTGGCCGGTCTTGATGTGGTCTATGGTGACATCGGACAAGTGCTCCCCTCCGGCGCGCCTGTCGGTTTGATGGGCGGCACCGACCCAAAAATCGGCGAGATTTTGACCCAGTCAAGCGAAGGGGCTGGTAACGACCGCACAGAAACGCTCTATATAGAGTTCAGAGAAGACAACGTTCCGGTGGACCCCTCCGCTTGGTTCCGCATCGCGAAGGATGGATAACAGATGAAGAAGTTCCTAATGGCTGCAAGCGTCGGCATTCTGGCCGGCGGCATCGTCACCACACAGGTGGCCGCGCCACTTCTTGCACAGGAATCTGCGAAACAGACGAATGTCTACCAACAGCTCGACCTGTTCGGCGACATCTTCGAACGCATCCGCTCGCAATATGTTGAAAAGGTGAACGAAGGCGACCTGATCGAAGCCGCGATTAACGGGATGCTCACCTCACTTGATCCGCACTCCTCCTATTTGTCACCCGACGCGGCCGCAGACATGCGCGTGCAAACGCGCGGCGAATTTGGCGGCCTTGGCATCGAAGTCACACAGGAAGAAGGCTTTGTAAAAGTCGTCTCTCCGATTGATGGCACCCCGGCGGACGAAGCCGGAGTCGAAGCGGGCGACTTCATCACCCACGTGAACGGCGAATCCCTGCTTGGCCTGACCTTGGACCAAGCGGTTGAAATGATGCGCGGGCCGGTTGGATCAGAGATCATTATCACCATTGCGCGCGAAGGCCGCGATGAGCCGTTTGATATCTCCATCATCCGCGACACGATCAAACTGACGGCTGTGCGCACCCGGACCGAAGGCAAAACAGTGGTGCTGCGTGTCACTACGTTCAACGATCAAACCTATCCGAACCTCGCTCAAGGCCTCGCCAAACAGGTCGAAGAAGCGGGCGGTATGGCCAATGTGAACGGCTTCGTGCTCGATCTGCGGAACAACCCCGGAGGCCTGCTGACACAGGCGATCAAGGTCTCCGATGCCTTCCTCGACTCAGGCGAAATCGTCTCAACACGCGGCCGTAACCCCGAAGATGGTGACCGCTATAATGCCCAACCCGGTGATCTGGCGGCGACCAAACCGCTCGTCGTGCTGATCAACGGTGGCTCCGCGTCGGCCTCCGAGATTGTCGCCGGTGCCTTGCAGGATCACCGCCGTGCTATCGTCATCGGCACGCGCAGCTTCGGCAAAGGGTCGGTCCAGACGGTCATGCCCCTGCGTGGCGGTGGCGCGATGCGTCTGACCACGGCACGCTACTACACCCCGTCGGGCCGCTCTATTCAGGCGCTTGGCATTTCGCCCGACATCGTTGTCGCCCAACCGCGCAAAGACCCCAAAGCCGACGCCGGCGATGCCAAGGCCCCCATCAAACCACGCAACCGTTCCGAAGCGGACCTGCGCGGCGCGCTCAAAAACGACAGCCTGTCCCCGGATGAGATCAAACAGATCGAGGCCGATCGCGCCAAAGCCGAAGCCTCGGCCAAGCTGCGCGAAGAGGATTACCAACTGGCCTATGCCATCGACATCCTCAAAGGCCTGTCCGCTCTTGGCCCCAACGACTGATCCCGTTGTGACCAAGGTCAAATCCATGACGCCCGACGAAATCGCGGCGTTGCCCTATCGGCGCAATGTCGGCGTTATGCTGGTTAATGCGGATGGGCACGTCTTTGTCGGTCAGCGTATCGACAATGATCAGGCGGCTTGGCAAATGCCGCAAGGCGGGATCGACGCGGGTGAAACCCCGCGCGATGCCGCCCTGCGAGAATTGTTGGAAGAAACCGGTGTGTCGCCCGCGCTGGTCACTGTCGAGACGGAAACCAAAGGTTGGCTCAGCTATGATCTGCCCCATGACGTGGTGCCCAACATCTGGAAAGGCCGCTTTCGTGGGCAAGAACAGAAATGGTTCCTCCTCCGTTTTCAAGGGCGCGACAGTGACGTCAATATCGCTACCGACCACCCGGAATTTTCCGAATGGCGCTGGCTTGCGCCGGATGCATTGATCGAGAATATCGTGCCGTTCAAACGCGCGGTCTATGAAGCCGTATTAAACGAGTTCAAAGCGGCCTTGTGACAGGCTCCAATGGGTTCTGCTGTAAAGCGCCCCGGCGAAACTCAGTACCATTCTAGCACAAGCATTCACATCACGAGAATTTCGCCGGGGTCATCCCGATTTTCGGGGGCGCCGCGCCATGCCTCGCCGGTCGACCTTTCGTCGATGCTTACGAGAACAGGCGCTTTGCGGCGCGTTTCTTCAATGGGCGGCCAACGGCTCCCCAGCCTGTACCGCTGCTTCAAACTAGCGCGTTAACCTTAACAAGCGGTTAAACGAGGTGTTTTATCTCACCCCAAATCTTCCAGTTCGAACCTGATCCGCACGCTATTCACCAACCATTCTACGCGCCTAGATCCTCGTTACTTCGACAAGGTGCGCGCCACCGCGTCCCTCCAACCACCATATAGCCGGTCACGTTCAGCCGTGCTCATGCGGGGTTCAAACCGGTGGTCGAGCGCCCAATTCGCGGCAAAACCCTCCATCGTCGGGTAAAGCCCGGCTCGCATCCCCGCCAGCCACGCAGCGCCCAGCGCGGTCGTTTCTGAAACCACTGGCCGGTCTACAGGCGCCCCAAGGATGTCGGCCACGAACTGCATGGTCCAATCGCTTGCCACCATGCCGCCATCCACCCTAAGCACGGTATCCAAACCCGCGCCCGGCCAATCCTCCAGCATCGCCCGCAACAAATCCGCCGTCTGAAACCCAACGCTTTGCAGCGCCCCACGGGCAATCTCCGCCGGCCCGGTTCCACGGGTCAGCCCGAACATCGCACCGCGGCACTCCGCATCCCAATACGGCGCGCCCAGCCCGGTAAACGCGGGCACCACAATCACCTCCTGCTCCGGGTCCGCAGTTTCAGCCAAAGCTTGCGTCTCCCCGGCCTCCGACACGATTTTCAGCCCATCACGCAGCCATTGCACCACTGCACCCGCGACAAAAATCGACCCCTCCAGCGCATAGGTCACCTGACCGTCCAACTGGTAGGCCACAGTGCCCAACAACCGGTTCTCCGAACGGATCAATCTCTCGCCCGTATTCAACAACGCAAAGCATCCGGTGCCATAAGTCGACTTCATCATGCCCGGCTTGAAACAGGCCTGCCCAATCGTTGCCGCCTGCTGATCCCCCGCAACGCCCAAAATCGGCACCGCAGCACCAAATTGCTCGCTCATTCCGAAATCCGCCGCGCAATCGCGGACCTCAGGCAAAAGGCTCATCGGAATGTCGAGAGCCGCGCAAATCTCGCCATCCCACACCCCGTCGACGATATTATACAACATGGTGCGCGCCGCATTGGTGGCATCCGTCACATGCGCCCGCCCTCCGGTCAGCTTCCAGATCAGCCAACTGTCCACCGTGCCAAAAGCCAACCGCCCGGCCTCTGCCTTGGCCCGCGCCCCTTCTACGTTCTCTAACAACCAACGCAGCTTGGTGCCCGAGAAGTAAGGATCAAGCAAAAGCCCGGTGCGTGCGCGGATCATCTCCTCATGCCCCGCCTCGCGAAGCATGTGGCACATATCCGCTGTGCGCCGATCCTGCCACACAACCGCATTATAAACAGGCACACCTGTCTCGCGGTCCCAAAGCAGGGTCGTCTCACGCTGATTGGTGATCCCGATCCCGGACAGATCTTCTGCCCGCACCCCGGCCCTTACCAAGGCGAGCTCCGCCGAGCGCCGCGTGCTTTGCCACAAGTCTTCGGGATCATGCTCAACCCAGCCAGAGCGCGGAAAATGCTGCGGAAACTCCTCCTGTCCCACGGATTTAACCCGCATTTCAGCGTCAAACACAATCGCCCGGCTTGACGTTGTGCCTTGATCCAGCGCCAGAATATGTGACACGGGCTTTCCCCTCCCCAAGCGATCGGTCGTCTGCCGATATTCCGGGCATCCCGCCTCTTATGCAACCCCGTGACCGCCACCATCGCCGCATTTTCGGCGCGACCCTTTGCCCGTATTGAGATGCTCGTATTGCTGCCACGCAGGCGCCCGCGTATGGTCCCCACTATGAAAACCGCAGTCAGCAAGCGCCCCGCCAAAAAACCGCGCCTCTCGCGCGCTGATTGGCTGCGCGCCGGGTTTCAAACCTTATCTTCGCTCGGCCTTCGGCGCTCAAAGTCGATAGACTCGCCGCCGATGTTGGCGCGACAAAAGGGTCATTCTACTGGCACTTCAAAGACTTACCTGACTTTCAACGCAAGCTACTTGTGATGTGGGAAGAGCAATGCCTTGCCGCGATTGACGCCACCGCAAGCGAGGATGACCAAGCCGCCAGCCGTCTACGCGCGCTAACCCAACTCCTCGCGAGCCGTGACCTTCAAGACAACGACTGGCAAAGCGCAGAACCTTCGATCTCGCGCGTGGGCACGCGACTCCGAAGCTGCTGCCGAAACGGTTGCGCGTGTTGATGCGCACTGCCTTACCGCGCTGTCTTCGCTTCTGGCGGACTGCGGGGTGACCAACCCCGATCTCACCCGCGCAATCTATGCAGCGGCCATCGGTATGGCCGACCTGTCGATGCGTGATAACAAAAGCAACGATGCTGCCCTTGGCACGTTGGTTGACCTAATCTTGGCTCTACGATGAAAACGCTACTGTTCACCCTCATTCTGACGGCGCTGCATGCCACAACTTCACCCGTCTCGGCCCATGGCAACCACCCGCCCTTTGATGCGCCCGGCCATGTCTGGCAGTTGATCGAACTCAACGGCGCGCCGTTTACCGCGCGCGCCACACTCACGTTCCCCGAACCCGGCAAGCTTGCTGGACAAGCCCCCTGTAACCGGTATTTCGGCAAGATGTGGGGCGACTACCCTTGGTTCAAAGCGGGCCAAATCGGCGCCACCCGCCGCGCCTGCCCTGAGCTGGCGGCAGAACAGGCCTTCCTCAAGGCTCTTGGCGAAATGAGCCAAGCCGATGCGTCAGACAGCCACTTGCTTTTAACCGGAGCCGGCAGACAAAGTATGGTCTTCCGCCTCATGCCACCGACCGAGTGAACAGATCGACAAACCGCTGCCGTGGCTCTGGCAAGGGTTTGTGAACCAGTTCCTGCGCCAGTTTGTGCCGCAGAAAATACCCTGTTAGGTTAAACCCTTGAACAATTTCTGCATCCGGCGCATCGCCCTTACCCAAGAGCGTCGGTGGCAGCGGCAACAACCGGTCCACCCACTCGCCCGCGCCTTCGCGCGACACCGCCCGCCCGGTCTTTGGTGATACGAATTCCAAACCCTCGGAACTGCCGGTGACGGCGCATCGGCCTAAATCCAGCCCAAAGCCCATTTCCTCAAGCAGCGCCAGCTCCCACCGCAAATAGGCCAGCGGCCAAAGCCCGTCTTGCCCCAGCAGGTCCATCAACTGTTCGGTGCGCCGGTAAAGCGCGCCATGCGCCTCGCGTTCCGGCAGACAAAAACTCAGAACCGACGCCACCGCATTCAACCCGGCAAGCGCCAGCCGCGATCCCATCACGGCCGCCGCACGAGAGCGCAAAGGCTCTACCTGATAGCTTCCGATATGCTCTTCCAGCCGCGCCCGCCACGCCACGTCAAGCTGTGCACCCGGCTGCAGGATCGGGGCAATTTTCCGACTAGCGCCACCGCGCACAACCCCGGCATGGCGGCCATGCTCTTCGGTGAACACGTCAATGATGGCACTGGATTCCCCGTGCCGCCGAACGCTTAGCAATATCCCGTGATCCCGCCATTCCATGGCGTCAGCTTAGGGCAATTGGCAGGGCGCTGAAACCACCCTGCCACGCGTGCCGCAAATCACGCCTCGGCATAGCCGATCGTTTGCAGCGCCTCGGCGATCTCTTCCAAAATCGCCGGATCGTCGATGGTCGCAGGCATCTTCCATTCAGACCCATCCGCAATCGACACCATCGTGCCACGCAAAATCTTGCCCGAGCGGGTCTTGGGCAGCCGATCCACCACCACGGCCAGCTTGAACGCCGCCACCGGGCCAATCTTTTCACGGACCAGCTTGACCACCTCCGCCGTCACCTCTTCATGCGGGCGGTTGCAACCCGCGTTCAGGCACAGGAACCCCACCGGCAATTGCCCTTTCAACTGGTCCGTTACCCCGATCACGGCGCATTCCGCCACATCCGGGTGCCCGGCCAGAACCTCTTCCATACCGCCCGTCGAAAGCCGATGCCCGGCCACGTTGATCACGTCATCGGTGCGCGCCATGATATAAAGGTATCCGTCCTCGTCGATCATCCCCGCATCGCCGGTTTCGTAATACCCCGGAAAGGCGTTGAGATAGCTTTTCTGGAACCGCTCTTCGGCATTCCAGAGGTTCGGCAATGTCCCCGGCGGCAATGGCAGTTTGATCGCAATCGCCCCTAACTCTCCGGGCGGAAGCGGATGCCCGCCCTCGTCCAGCACATGCACCTCATGTCCCGGCATCGGCACCGATGGGCTGCCGAGCTTCACATCCAAAAGCTCAATCCCCACCGGGTTCGCCGCAATCGACCAGCCCGTCTCGGTTTGCCACCAATGGTCAATCACCGGCACGCCCAGTTGATCTTGCGCCCAGATGATCGTGTCCGGGTCTGCCCGCTCTCCGGCAAGATAAACATTTCGCAGGCACGACAGGTCGTATTTCTTGACGAACTCGCCCTTCGGGTCCTCCCGCTTGACTGCGCGAAAGGCGGTCGGCGCGGTGAAAAAGCTCTTTACGTCATGCTCGGAAATCACCCGCCAGAACGTGCCCGCATCCGGCGTGCCTACCGGCTTGCCCTCAAACACGATGGTGGTGTTGCCGTGGATCAAGGGCGCATAGGCAATATAGGAATGCCCGACGACCCAACCCACATCTGACGCGGCCCAGAACACCTCGCCCGGATCAACGGCATAGATGTTCTTCATGGTCCAGTTCAGCGCAACAAGCTGTCCCGCCGTGTGGCGGATCACACCCTTGGGCGCGCCGGTCGTGCCCGAAGTATATAGGATATAGGACGGGTGGTTGCCCTCCACCGGCACACACTCCGCCGGCGCGACACCCTCTTGCGCAGCATACCAGTCAAAATCACGCCCCTCGATCAGCGGCGCAACCTCTTCCTCGCGTTGCAGGATGATCGTGAACTCCGGCTTGTGGCTGGCCAGATCAATCGCACCATCCAGCAGGGGTTTGTATTTCACCACCCGCCCCGGCTCCAACCCGCAAGAGGCCGCGATGATCGCCTTGGGCTTGGCATCGTCAATCCGCACGGCCAGCTCGTTCGCCGCAAACCCGCCGAACACCACCGAATGGATCGCCCCGATCCGCCCACAGGCCAGCATCGCCTCGATCGCCTGCGGCACCATCGGCATATAGATCACCACGCGATCGCCTTTTTCGACGCCCTTCGCCTTTAGCGCCCCGGCGAGCCCCGCAACACGGTCTTTTAGCGCGGCAAAGCTGATGTGCTCTTTGCGGCCCGTGATCGGGCTGTCGTAAATGATCGCCGTTTGCTCGGCGCGGCCATTCTCGACGTGGCGGTCCACCGCGTTATAGCAGGTGTTTACCTTGGCATCCGCGAACCATTCATACAGGTTATTGCCTTTGTCGGTCAGCGCCTTTGACGGCGCCTCGACCCAATCAATCGCCTGCGCCGCATCCATCCAAAACCCTTCCGGGTCGGCTTTCCAGGCGTCATAAACTTCGCGGTATCCCATGGCATACTCCTCCTCAGCTTTGCATCGGGCTTAGGCGTTGCACAGGCTCCGCCGCAAGTCTCTTGCACGACGTAGCGTCAGTTTATCGCAAGTGTTTTGCAGATTGCCCCGCAAATGCGCTGCAAACTTCTGCAAACCCTCGTGGTTTATGCAGATCACACTGCATAGCGCAGAGGTTTTGCAAACTTGCTAACCCTGACGTGCAAACCCGCTCCCCCAACAGATCGCCTCAGCCGTAGTGCTCTACAGGTGTGCCTGCCACCGCTGCCATATTCAAGAGACCGCGCGGCGTAACACCCGAGGTCACAATATGCGCGCGGTTGCCCATTCCCATCAGGATCGGACCAACTTCAAGGCCACCACCCTTCATCTTGAGAATGTTGCGCACCCCCGATGCCGCATCGGCATGGGCAAAGATCAGCACATTCGCCGCCCCATCAAAACGCCCTTGCGGCAACAGCCGCTCGCGCATGTCCGGGTCCAGCGCCGCGTCAACATTCATCTCGCCCTCATAGGCAAAATCATGCGGCTCCGCATCCAGCAGCGCCATCGCCCCGCGCAACCGCTTGCCCGACCCTTCGGCCTGATTGCCGAATTGCGATTGCGAGCAAAAGGCGATCTTTGGCTCGATCCCGAACCGCCTGACATGACGCGCCGCGCCTCGCGCAACCTCGGCCACCTGCTCAGGCGTCGGCGTGGTCCACACATGCGTATCAGCGATAAACAATGGCCCGTCTTCAAGGATCATCATCGAAAGCGCGCCATGCGGGCGATAGTCCTCGGTGCCAAGAACCTGCGTGACATAGTTCAAATGCCAGCGGTATTCCCCGAAGGTGCCGCAAATCAGGCTGTCAGCCTCGCCGCGATGCACCATAATCGCACCAATCGCCGTGGTGTTGGTGCGCATTATGGCACGCGCCAGATCGGGCGTGACCCCGCGCCGCGCCATGATCTTGTGATAGCTGCCCCAGTAGTCGCGATAGCGCGGGTCATTTTCCGGGTTCACGATCTGAAAATCCCGCCCCGGCCGGATCGCCAGCCCGGCCCGCTCACATCGCGCCTCCAATACTTCGGGTCGCCCGATCAGAATGGGCTGCTCGGTGGTTTCTTCCAAAATCGCCTGCGCCGCCCGCAAGACGCGCTCGTCCTCGCCCTCGGCAAAAACGATACGCCGCGCCGCACTGCGCGCGGCGTTGAACACCGGGCGCATAAGCAGCGCTGATTTGAACACCGACTGGTTCAGCTTCTCGCGATACGCCCCCATATCGTCGATCTGCCGCGTCGCCACACCGCTCTCCATCGCCGCCCGCGCCACAGCCGAAGACACAACCCCCACAAGCCTTGGATCAAACGGTTTCGGGATCAGATAATCACTTCCGAACGTCAGATGCTCGCCCTTATAGGCCGCCGCCGCCTCGGCGCTGGTGGTGGCACGTGCAAGCTCGGCAATGCCGTCGATACAGGCAAGCTGCATCGCGTCGTTAATCTCCGTCGCACCCACATCCAACGCCCCGCGAAAGATGAACGGAAAACACAGCACGTTGTTGACCTGATTGGGAAAATCGCTGCGCCCGGTGGCAATAATCGCATCCGGCGCAACCGTCTTCACCTCATCAGGCAGGATTTCGGGCGTGGGATTGGCCAGCGCAAAAACAATCGGCTGCGCGCTCATCCGCTTGACCATATCGGCTTGCAAAACCCCCGGCCCCGACAGCCCAAGGAACAGGTCCGCGCCGTCAATCACCTCGTCCAGCGTCCGCTTGTCACTGGCCTGAGCATAGGCCGCCTTCTGCGGATTCATATCCTCTTCGCGGCCTTCATAAACCAGCCCGTGAATATCGCAGAGCCAGACATTCTCGCGCTTCACCCCCAGCTTGAGCAACATGTTGAGACAGGCAATTCCCGCCGCTCCGCCACCCGTGCTGACAATCTTGATGTCCTCGAATTGCTTACCCGCCACATGCAACGCATTGGTTGCCGCCGCGCCCACGACAATCGCCGTGCCATGCTGGTCATCATGGAACACCGGAATATTCATCCGCTCGCGACAGAGCTTTTCCACGATAAAGCAATCCGGCGCTTTGATATCTTCCAGGTTGATCGCCCCGAAAGTCGGCTCCAGTGAACAAACAATATCGGCAAGTCGTTCTGGGTCGGATTCATTCACCTCGATGTCAAAGCAATCAATCCCGGCGAAATTCTTGAACAAAACCGCCTTGCCTTCCATCACCGGCTTGGACGCCAACGCCCCGATATTGCCCAGCCCCAACACCGCCGTTCCGTTGCTGACCACCGCGACAAGGTTGCCCCGCGCGGTATACCGCGCCGCTTGGCTGGCATCGGATTTGATCTCAAGACAGGCCTCGGCCACGCCAGGGGAATAGGCCCGGGCAAGGTCACGGCCATTGGCCAACGGCTTTGTCGCGCGAATTTCCAGCTTACCGGGCTTGGGAAACTCATGATACTCCAACGCCGCCTGACGCAGGGTTTCCTTGGGGTCTCTGGACATGTGCAGCCTCTCGGGAAAAATTATAGTTTAGCATTAAACTATATCGTGACGTAGGGGAAGGCGGTGTTTCGTCTCAGCCCTCCATCCTTCCTTTCACCGACATGTTGCAATTGAATGAACTCCCGCGCAAACTTGCACCTCAAGGGAGCTCACTAATGACCACGCAGCCGGGGGAAACACGCGCGGAAATACGCCTACCGACACAGCATTTGCGTGACGACATCCCGTTTTTCACCGCCACTCTGGGCATGCGCATGGACATGATCTATCCCGCCGATTCCCCGACCGTTGCCGTGTTTTCCGGCCATGGCCTGCGCTTGCGCATCGAAAAAGACGCGCCCGACCCACCCGGCACCCTGCGCATTCTAACCGACCGCCCCGACAGCTTCGCCAACGGTCAGCGCCGCCTCACCGCGCCCAATGGCACGCGGGTTGAAATCGAACCGCTTGATCCGCCGCTGCACCTGCCTGAAACGGTGCATTCCTTCGCCGTGCGCCGCCTCGCAGACGAGGCCCCATGGGTGATCGGACGCGCCGGAATGCAGTACCGCGATCTGATCCCTGACCGGCTCGGCGGGTCGATTATCGCCAGCCATATCCGCATCCCCGATGCCGGCCCCGTGCCCGACATGGTGCATTTTCACAAGGTCGGGTTTCAACTCATCTTCTGCATCTCCGGCTGGGTCGATGTCTTATACGAAGATCAGGGCGGGCTGCGTCGGCTCTACCCCGGTGATTGCTTTATCCAGCCCCCCGAAATCCGCCACCGCGTGGTCGAAGCAAGCGAGAACCTGCAAGTCATCGAAATCGGCGTGCCCGCCGAGCATGTGACCGAAATTGACCACGATATGACGCTCCCCACCCCGACAGAGCGCCCTGACCGGCTGTGGCATGGCCAGCGTTTCGTGCATGACATCGGCAAGTCTGCCGCGTGGGCACCCCATCGCCTCCCCGGATTCATCGCCCGTGACACGACGATCAACGCCAACACCGGCGGCGTGGCCGGTGTCTGGGTTCTGCGCAAGGGCAATGGCCCTCCGGTTTGGAGCCGCCATGACGCTGACATCTACTTTGCCTATGTCATGGCAGGCGAGGTTACGCTGCAAGGCGACGGGCACTCACCGCAGGTCTTGAGCGAAGGCGATGCTTTCGTCATACCCCCCGGAATGACAACCCGCCTTTCCGCGGCTTCGGACGATTTCGAACTGCTCGAAACCGCCCTGCCCGGCACATTCAATATCCAAACGGAGACCCCATGAGCGACCTTCTCGATGCCGCCCGCGCTGTGCGCGAAAATGCCTATGTGCCCTATTCTCATTTCAAGGTCGGCGCGGCAGTTCGCGGTAAATCCGGCACCATTTACGTTGGCTGCAATGTCGAAAACGTCGCCTACCCCGAAGGCACCTGTGCCGAAGCGGGCGCCATAGCCGCAATGGTCGCTGCGGGCGAAACCGAGTTGAGCGAAGTCGCCGTTATCGCCGACAGCCCCGCGCCGGTGCCCCCCTGTGGTGGCTGCCGTCAGAAACTGGCCGAATTCGGCGCGCCGCACACCGCCGTCACGCTCGCCACCACCGGCGGACAGGCAAGCAGCCACACAATCGGCGAATTGCTCCCCGGTGCCTTCGCGCTCGACCATATGGAGCATGCCGGAAACGGTGACACCTGATGGACGCACGACAGATCATCGCCCATCTGCGCGACGCAAAGCCCCCCTCGCGGGAGGAGCTGACATGGTTCGCGCGCGGCCTCGCCGATATGTCGGTCTCAGACGCCCAAGCAGGCGCCTTTGCCATGGCCGCCCTTCTGCAAGGGCTGGGCGAAGAAGGCCGCGTGGCGCTGACGCTCGCCATGCGCGACAGCGGCGACGTGCTGCAATGGGATCTCGACAAACCGGTGCTGGATAAACACTCCACCGGCGGTGTCGGCGATTGCGTCAGCCTCGTGCTGGCCCCCGCGCTGGCCGCTTGCGGGGCCTACGTGCCAATGATTTCCGGGCGCGGCCTTGGCCATACCGGCGGCACGCTGGATAAGATGGAGGCGATCCCCGGCCTGCGCACCGATTTCACCGAACCGCAATTCCGCACCGTGGTCCAAGAGGCCGGCGCCGCCATCGTTTCTGCCTCGGCGCATATCGCGCCCGCCGACAAACGGCTCTATGCAATACGCGACGTGACGGCGACAGTGGAAAGCCTCGATCTGATCACCGCCTCGATCCTGTCCAAAAAGCTGGCGGCAGGGCTTCAGGGCTTGGTGCTTGACGTCAAACTCGGCTCCGGCGCGTTCATGAAAACCCATGACGAGGCACGCGCGCTGGCCAAAGCCTTGGTGACGACCGCCAATGCCGCCGGATGCCCGACAAGCGCGGTGATCTCGGACATGAACCAGCCCCTCGTGCCATCGCTCGGCAACGCTTTGGAAGTGGCCGAAGTGATGCGCGTGCTCTGCGGTACTGCGCGCGGCCCCCTTGTCGAGCTGTCGTCCGCTTTGGGCGGCGTGGTTCTGGCCAATGCGGGCCTTGCCAAAGACGTCGAAGCCGGCGCAAACGCAATCGCCGAAGCCATCCGCACAGGCCGCGCCGCCGAGGCCTTTGCCCGGATGGTCGCGGCCCAAGGCGGCCCGGTGCAGTTTGTTGAAAACTGGTCGCGCTTCCTGCCCGAAGCTAACGTCATTCGCGAAATCACGGCGCAAACCTCCGGCTATATCGCGCATTACGAAGGCGAAGCGCTCGGGCTATGCGTCGTCGGCCTCGGTGGTGGCCGACAGGTGGAAAGTGACGTGATCGACCCCGCCGTCGGCCTGTCAGACCTCTTGCCGCTTGGCACCAAGATCGCCAAGGGCCAACCTATCGCGCGCATCCACGCCGCCCGCGAAGACGCCGCCACCCGCGCCGAGGCCGAATTGCAGCGCGCGATCAAGATTACGGCCAAAGCACCCGCCCTGCCTCCACTTATCCATGAAAGGGTCGGTTGATGCCTCTTCGCGCTTCACAACGCGGGCTTGTTCCGGGGCCACTTGCCGCCTGCCACCAGCGGTTTCGGGCCAAGCCCGGCGCGGGACGAGCCAAGCCATGACCCGCGCATTCCTTGTTGTCATGGACTCGGTCGGGATCGGCGGCGCGCCAGATGCGGATCAGTTCTTTAACGGGCCCCTCCCTGACACCGGCGCAAACACGCTTGGCCACATCGCAGCCGCCTGTGCTGCCGCGCAGGCCGAGAATGGCCGCAGCGGCCCGCTTCACCTGCCAAACCTCGCGGCTCTCGGGCTGGGGGACGCCACCACTCTGGCAAGCGGTTTCGAGACCTCCCTCCCTCCCGCCACTACCGGCCTGTGGGGGCGGCAACCGAGGTTTCAAAAGGCAAGGACACACCCTCTGGCCATTGGGAACTCGCCGGCGTTCCGGTGCCTTGGGACTGGCACTATTTCCCCGACACAGAACAGGCCATCCCCGATGACCTGCTCGCCGTGATCCGCGATGCCGCTGGCACCGATGGTACACTCTGCAATCAACATTCTTCGGGCACAACCGTGATCGAAAAGCTCGGTCAGCGCCACATCGAAACCGGCTGGCCCATCGTCTACACCTCCGCCGACAGCGTGCTCCAAATCGCCGCGCATGAGCATCATTTCGGACTGGATCGCCTTCTCGACCTCTGCAAAACACTCGCCCCGACGTTTCACGCGCTCAAAGTTGGTCGCATCATCGCGCGCCCCTTCGTCGGCGCCCCCGGCCATTTTGAACGCACCGCAAATCGCAAGGATTTCGCCATCGCCCCGCCTGCGCCCACGCTGCTCGACTGGGCACAGTCTTCGGGCCACCCAACGCATGCCATCGGCAAAATTGGCGACATCTTCTCGATGCGCGGTATCGACACCCACGTAAAAGGCACTGATGCCGAGCTGATGGCACAGCTTCACCAGCGCGTGGATGACGCCCAAGACGGCGCGCTCACCTTCGCCAATTTCGTCGAATTCGATAGCAAATACGGCCACCGCCGCGACGTGTCTGGCTATGCCAAAGCGTTGGAATGGTTCGATAGCGAACTGGGTCACCTCCTGTCGCGCCTGCGCGATGGCGACCTGTTGCTTATCACCGCCGACCACGGCAATGACCCGACATGGCAAAGCACCGATCACACCCGCGAACGCGTGCCGGTCCTGATCGCCGGGCGTGGAACAGGATCACTAGGCCAAATGGCCTTTGCCGACATCGCGGCCAGCGTCGCTGACCACCTCGGCCTGACGGAACGCGGCGCAGGAGAAAGCTACCTATGAGCTGGCAAAACATCCCAAAAGTCGAATTGCACCTGCACCTCGAAGGTGCCGCCCCCCCGAGCTTCATTCGCGGCTTGGCCAAAGAGAAGAAAATCGACATATCCGGCATTTTTACGGACGACGGCTCCTATGCTTTCCGTGATTTTCCGCATTTCCTTCAGGTTTACGAGGCCGCAACCAGCGTTCTGACCACCCCGCACGACGTTGGCCGCCTGACTGCGGCCGTGCTCGACGACCTCGCGGCACAAAACGTGGTCTATGCCGAAACCTTCCTTTCCCCCGATTTCTGTGGGGGCGGTGACATCCACGCTTGGCGCGACTACCTGGCCGAGATCGAGGACGCCGCCACACAAGCCGAAAAAACCCATGGGCTCACCCTCAAAGGCATCATCACCAACATCCGTCACTTTGGGCCGGATGCGGCCAAACCCATCGCGCTCTGCGCTGCCGAAACGGCGGGCGATTTCATCCGTGGCTATGGCATGGGCGGCGATGAAACGGTCGGCAAGCAAGGTGACTACGCTTGGGCCTTTGATTGCGCCCGCGAGGCCGGATTGCACCTGACAACCCATGCCGGTGAATGGGGCGGAGCCGAAAGCGTCCGTCAGGCGCTTAATGATCTCAAGGTCGAACGCATCGGCCACGGCGTTCAATCCTGGCACGACCCCGCGCTTGTCGAACGGCTGGCGCGCGAGGGCATCACCCTCGAAGTCTGCCCCGGCTCCAACATCGCCCTCGGGCTTTATCGCCACTGGCACGATCACCCGATCGAACGCCTCCGCGAAAGCGGCGTTGCCGTCACGGTCAGCACCGATGACCCGCCGTTCTTTCACACCACCATGACGCGCGAATACGAGGCGCTCAATAAAACCTTCGGTTGGAACGAAGAAGATTTCGCCTATCTCGCCACCGAAGCCCTTGACGCCGCCTTCTGTGACGGTGAAACCAGAGACCGCATCGCCAAGCAGCTGGAGCCATCCGATGAATGAACACCTGACAGTCGTGAAACACCCCCTCGTGCAACACAAGCTGACGCTGATGCGCGAGAAAAGCACCTCGACCGCGGTGTTCCGCCAGCTCCTGCGCGAGATCAGCCAGTTTCTCGCCTACGAAGTCACCCGCGAATTGCCGATGACCACCAAAAGCATCGACACCCCGCTCTGCGAAATGGACGCCCCCACGCTGGCTGGGCGCAAACTGGCCCTGATCTCGATCCTGCGGGCCGGGAACGGTCTCCTTGACGGGATGCTCGAATTGGTGCCCTCCGCGCGCGTCGGCTTTGTCGGGCTCTACCGCGATGAAGAAACGCTCAAACCCGTGCAATATTATTTCAAAGTGCCAGCACAGCTCGATGAACGGCTCGTCATCGCGGTTGATCCGATGCTCGCCACCGGCAACAGCTCCGTCGCGGCGATTGACCTGCTCAAAGACGCCGGCGCCAAGAATATCCGCTTCCTCTGCCTGCTCGCCGCCCCCGAAGGGGTCGCCCGCATGAAAGAAGCGCACCCCGATGTGCCCATCGTCACCGCCTCGCTGGATGAGAAGCTGAACGAACTCGGATACATCGTTCCGGGCCTTGGGGATGCCGGTGACCGCATGTTTGGGACGAAATAACCTGCATTTCCTCTCAAAAGTTAACTGAAAGCCGCTTTACTCGATAGTCATATTCGGGCAATCTACCCCTACATCTTGTGGGGGCAGGACATGATTTTTAAACGAGTACTCGCGATTTCAACGATCGCAACAGTGATGGGCCTGACATCTGTATCGGCCCAATCCCTTCGCCAAAGCGAAATTCCGGCCGAATTTCCGCCGGCATCCTTCAAAGGCAAGCAATATGTCGACAGCCGTGGATGTGTTTATATCCGCGCTGGCATCGACGGGCTGACCAACTGGGTGCCGCGCGTCACGCGGGATCGCAAGGTTCTCTGCGGCTACCAACCAACATTGGCCAAAAGCGCGACCAAGGCTCCGGCTGTGACCAAGCCCGTAACAACCGCGGCCGCGCCCGTGGTGATCACGCCCGCAGCGCCCGCCGCCAAACCGGCCGCCGCGCCCAAACCGGCCGCCGCCACACCACCCAAGGTCAAACCAGTGGCCAAGCCGGTGCAGGTTGCCAAACCCGCCGCAGCGCCCAAGCCCAAGCCAAAGCCGCGCAAAGTGGCCAAGGCCCCGGTGCGCAAACCCGCACCCGCACCCCGCAAGGTTGTTAGAAAACAGCCCGCCGCACCGGCGCCCGTCGTGGTTCAGGCCGCACCGGCGAAACCCGCCGCGTCCGCCAACACACGCACCATGCGCGTGACCACCTGCAAGGGTGTGAACGGGGTCAGCCGCTATTACACCGGCGTCAGCACAGACCGCCACCCGGTCCGCTGTGGCCCGCAAACCGAAGCGGTCGTAACAGTGATCCGTCGCGAAACGGTCACCGTTGTGCGCGATGGCAAACCGGTCAACGTCAAACGCCGTGTCGTGCGGGTTCAACCCGTGGCACCGGCCCCGGCTCCGGCTCCGGTGCTCACCGGCAAAACCCGCATCGTGCCGCGCCACGTCTGGGAACAGCAACAGCGCGACAAAGTGCACAGCCCAATTCCCGATGGCTACCGTGCCGCTTGGAACGATGGTCGCCTGAACGAGAAGCGCGCGCATCAGACAATTGATGGTGCCTATGCAATTGATCTCGCCTGGACCCGCACCGTGCCGCGCAAGCTCTATGTGCGCTCAACTGGCCGCGTCGTGACCGATAAATTCCCCGGCCTGATTTACCCTTATCACAGCTATGACGAAATGCGTGCAGCCGGCTTCGACGTGATCAACCCCGGCCCCGGTGTAAAGCTGCAAAAGCCACGGGTGATCGTGCGCAAAGCTGCACCGCGCAAGAAAACCTATGTCGCCACCAAAAAGCCAACCAATGTTGCTCCCGCTCCGCAGGCCAAGCGCAAGCTCAAAGCCACTGCGACCAAGGGCCGCTATGTTCAGGTTGGCACCTTTGGGGTCGAGGCGAACGCCCGCAACTCTGCCTTGCGTCTCAAGCGCATAGGCCTGCCCGCGCGTCTGGGCAAGCTGGTCAAGGGCGGCAAAACCTATCGTATCGTGATCGCCGGACCCTTCGCGCCGAACCAGATCGGCACGGCGCTCAAGAAAGCGCGCTCCGCCGGGTTCCGCGACGCCTTCGTGCGTTAATGCCGGGCAAACGATACATCGAAACGACTATGCAAGGCGGGGGTTTACCCCGCCTTTGCTTTTTGGCGGGACGGAAATCTTCCGCGGCCTAAAAGATCGCCTAAACCAATCCGCGCCACTTCAGCACCAAAGCCAACAACGCCGCGATCAATAAAGCGTTGAGCGCAACGCCCCGCAGCACGCTCAGCCAGAAATCCTTGCGCCGTTCCTTGATGTTGATCTGGTCTAGATGCGCGGCAATCCGGTCGTGCGCGGCACTCACCTCACCCGCATCCACCCGACGACGCAGCTTGGGATGGCCCTGAAACTCCATCGCCTTGCCAATCAATTCGGCATCCGCCTTCACCCGGCGCGGCAACCCGGCTCCGGCCTTGCGCAACCGTTTAACCAACGGCCCCTTACGCTGCCCGAACTTCTTCTCCAGCCGCGTGTCCAGACCGCCAACCAGCTTAACTATGTCCTGCGATTCGCTCATGCGCAGGAGGTTATCGTGTTTCACCCGCCTCTGAAACGCGCATTGCCCCGCCTTCGCCACGGCGCTATTCCTGCAGCATGCTCAACACGATCCCCCATGGCTCCGCCACCGACAAACCACACCTTCTTATTGTCCACGGCCTGTTCGGCTCTGGCCGCAACTGGGGTGTCATCGCCAAACGCCTCTCGGATGAGCGCACTGTGGTCGCGGTCGACATGCGCAACCATGGCGCCTCGCCGCGCTTTAATTCGCAGAGCTACGAGGACATGGCCTCCGACCTGGCCGAAGTCATCGAGGCCCAAGGCACGCCCATGGATGTCATCGGCCATTCAATGGGCGGCAAAGCGGCAATGGTGCTGGCCCTCACCCGCCCTGATCTGGTCAACCGCCTGATCGTGGCCGACATCGCTCCCGTGGCCTATGCCCACACACAGCAGCACAATATCGACGCCATGCGCCGGGTCGACCTCAACAGCATCACGCGCCGCTCCGAAGCCACGGCCCAGCTTGAGCCGCATCTCGACGACCCCGCCCTTGCGGCGTTCTTTTTGCAATCTCTTGATGTGGCCGGTAAACGTTGGCGCCTCAACCTCGACGTGCTTGAGCGCGACATGGACAAAATCCTGTCCTTCCCCGCAATCGACACGCAGTATGACGGGCCAACCCTCTTTCTCTCTGGCGGCGCGTCAGACTACGTCACCCCCGATACGCGCCCACGCATCAAAGCGCTCTTCCCCGAGGCCCGCTTCATGAAAATTCCGGGCGCGGGCCACTGGCTCCACGCCGACAAACCGCGCGAATTCGAAGCCGCCCTGCGCGGTTGGCTCAATCTCTGAAACCCGTCAAAGATTGCTGATCTGCTTGGCCACAAGCCAACTCGCCGGGATCGACACAAGATACCCAAGCAGCGCGGCAACCAGCAACGGCTGCAAGGTGTCCCACCCCATCGTCAGCGCCACGACCATGGCCACCCCGGTCAGCGTCGAACCAACAAACAGATGCACAATAAAAGCAAGCCGCAACATGTGAATTTCCTTCTTTGTCCCAAGGCACGTTTCGCCGGGACAATGCCGTCAGCCCGCCTCCCTGTCCTTGATCTGTATCAGACCGCACAAGGTCGCGTCAAAAGCCCGTGAGAGGCCTCAAACAGCCAAATACTGCTGCGAAATCTCGGGGTTTGCGTCCAGTTCGGCAAAGCTGCCATCAAACCGCAAGCCACCCTTTTCGATGATGATCGCCCGGTCCGACACGGCCCGCGCAAAATGAAGGTTCTGCTCGCTGATCAACACCGACAGACCCTCACTCTTCAACTCCGCGATCACCCGCGCCATCTGCTCCACGATCACTGGCGCAATCCCCTCGCTCGGCTCGTCCAAAAGAACCGCCTTGGGGTTGCCCATCAACGTGCGCGCAATGGTCAACATCTGCTGCTCGCCCCCCGACATTTGCTTGCCCAGATTGGCACGCCGCTCGGCAAGGTTCGGGAACAAATCGAACAGATGCTCCAAGGTCCACTCCGGTGCCCCCTCGCGCCGCGGCCTGCGCCCAACCTCAAGGTTCTCTTCAACCGTCAGATCGGGGAAAATCCGCCGCTCCTCGGGGACATAGCCAAGCCCGGCACGACAAATCATATGCGGCGGCAATTTCATCAAGGATTGCCCGTCATAACGGATCTCACCCGCCTTGCTCGCCACCAGCCCCATGATACATTTCATCGTCGTCGTCTTGCCCGCGCCATTACGCCCCAAAAGCGCAACAACCTCATGCTGCCCAAGGTCAAGATCAACCCCGTTCAAAATCTGCGCCCGCCCGTATCGCGCCGTCAGAGCCCGCACCTCAAGCATCCGCCGCCTCCTCTTCTGCGTCGGCAAACAACGTGCCCCCGCCCAGATAAACCTCCTGAACCAACGCACTCTCGCGCGTCTCCGGCCCGGTGCCCTCAAAAATCAACTGCCCCCGGTTCAACACCAAAATCCGATGCGAATGGGCAAAAACCACGTCCATGTCATGCTCGGTAAACAAAACGCTCACACCCCGGTCCGCCACAATGCCTGCGGTCAGCTCCATCAATGCGATCCGCTCGCTCGGGGCCATCCCCGCCGTCGGCTCATCCATCAACAACAGCGCCGGATCATGGGCCAGCGCAATCGCCAGCTCCAGCCGCTTCAAATCCCCATAAGCCAGCTCGGAACACGCCCGCGCCCCCTGCTCGGTCATCGACACAAGATCCAAAAGCGCATCCGCCTCATCAACATAAGCCCGCGTCGCCCGGCTCAGCACATCAAACATCTTGCGATGATGCGACAGTAGCGCCATCTGTACATTCTCGCGCACCGTCATCGACAGGAACGTGCGCGTAATCTGAAACGTCCGCCCCACGCCCATCCGCCAAATCCGTCGCGGCCGCTTCCCGACAAGCTCCTGCCCTTCCAGCTTCACAGAGCCCCGGTCAGGGCGCAAATACCCGCCCATCATGTTGAAACAGGTGGTCTTGCCCGCCCCGTTCGGCCCGATCAGCGCCAAAAACTCGCCCTTGGCCAAATCAAACGACACATCCGACACCGCGTCCAATCCGCCAAAACTCTTGGACAACCCGCGCACCTCAAGCACATTCATGCCGCCCACCTCTTCATCTGACTGAAAATATCCCGGGGGGTGCGGGGGGCTGGCCCCCGCTCCTGTTCCGGCCACATGCGCCAACCTCGGCCATCATACCGCGTCCTCCGCGTCCCGCCGCAGGCCCAGCTTGCGCAACAAGCGCTCCACACCCCCGGCAACCCCATCCGGCGCCACCAGCACAACAATCAAAATGATCGCGCCAAAGATAAAGCGCCAGTAATCCAGCCGGCTCACCCAATCCTCGATCAACACAAACGCGCCTGCGCCGAAAATCGGTCCTGCCAAGGCATGTATCCCGCCCAATAGCACCATGATAAGCCCGTCAACCGACTGGCTGATCCCCAACGCATCGGGAAACACCGACCCTTTTGAAAACGCAAATACCGACCCCGCGACCCCGGCCACGGCGCCTGCCAGTGTAAAGCCCATCCACTGATGAAGCTTCACATCCATGCCAATCGCCTCGGCCCTCACATCGCTGTCGCGTATCCCGCGCAAGCCATAGCCAAAGGGCGAATGCGCCACCCGCCGCAGGAACAGAATGCCGCCGATACACAGCACGAAAGCGATATAGAAAAACACCTGATCCGACTCGGCCCATTTTGCGGGCCACACGCCCAGAATGCCATCATCCCCGCCGGTAAACTCCTGCCATTGAAAGGTGACCCCCCATAGGATTTGCGCCGCCGCCAGCGTCAACATGGCAAGGTATACGCCCGACAGGCGCACACAGAACCAACCAAAGAACAGCGCCGCCGCCGCCGCCGCAACCGGCCCCATGATCATCGCCGGCACCATCGAAAACCCTAGGAATTTTACCGCCATCGCCGCGCCATAGGCGCCCACGCCGAAATACGCGGCATGGCCAAAACTCACCATGCCCCCCAACCCCATCATGAAATGCAGCGACACCGCGAACAAAGTCGCCACCATCACATCAACCAGCAAAATGGTCGAAAACTCGCTCACCACCGCCGGAGACAGCGCCAAAGCAAAGATCAACGCCATCAAAACCATCGCCGCACGTGGCGACAACAGGCGCAAAGGCGCTTCCGGGTCTTCGGGGCTGCCGTGTTCGCTGCCCGGCTTACCGAACAACCCATAGGGGCGCACGATCAATACCGCCGCCATCACGATAAACGGCAACACGATCGAGATTTGCGGGAAAATCAGGATGGCAAACGCATTCAGAACCGAGATCAAGATCGCCGCCACAAACGCGCCGCTGACTGACCCCATGCCGCCGATCACCACCACCACAAAGGCCTCGCCAATCACCGACAAATCCATCTGAAGGCTCACGGCCTCTCGCGGAATTTGCAACGCGCCGCCAAGGCCCGCCAAAGCAGCGCCCAGCATGAAGACGCCCGAAAACAGCCAGGCCTGATTCACGCCCAGCGCGTCTACCATCTCGCGGTCTTGCGTGGCTGCACGCACTAAAACACCCCAGCGCGTGCGCTTGAACAACAGCCATATCGCGCCCAAAACAACCGGCCCGATAAAGATCAAGGCCAAGTCATACTCCGGTATCGGCTCGCCCAATATGCGCACCGCCCGGTCCAACCCCGGCGCACGCGGGCCCAGAAGGTCCTCGGCACCCCAAATCGCCAGCGTCGCATCCTGAAAGATCAGCACCACACCAAAGGTCGCAACCAGCTGGAACAGCTCCGGCGCGTGGTAAATCCGGCGCAGGATCGTCACCTCGATGATCAAGCCGACCACCCCGACAATCACCGCCGCCGCCAGCACCGAAAACCAGAAGCCAAAGATGCCGCCCTGCATCGTCGTCACCAGCGTATAGGCGATATATGCGCCCACCATATAAAACGAACCGTGGGCAAAGTTGACGATCCGGGTGACCCCGAAAATGATCGACAGCCCGCAGGCGATCAAAAACAAAGACGAGGCATTCGCCAGCCCGGTCAGCAGTTGTGCGATGTAAAATCCCATGGGTCAGTCCTGTCCGCTCGCATCCCCGTCCCGAGCTTCCGCCGGGACCTCTTGCCTCGCTACGGGCGGCCCCGGATCAAATCCGGGGCGCGTCCCACATTTTTCATAAACGCTACGCGATCATTCAGCCGGGCGAAGCTTCATCGCTTCTTCTTCGCTCGGGAGATAATCCGCACCATCTGCATAGGCCCAGTCAACCATCATGCCCTTGCCATCCTTGTTGGCAGTCAGGCCCACATAAGCCCCCATGGTTGATTGATGATCCGCCGCGCGGAACATGAACGGACCAGTCGGGCTCGTCGGGATCTCAAGCCCCTCCATCGCCATCCGCAACGCCTCGGTCTCGGTCGATCCGGCCTTTTCCAAAGCCGCCTTGATCGCCAGAACCGAGTTATAGCCCACGATCGAACCGGTCTTAGGGATCTCGCCCCAACGCGCTTCATAGGCGGTGCGGAACGCTTTATGCGCTTCGGTGTCGATTTGCGCCGCCGGATAGCCGGTCACGATCCAACCTTCTGGCGCTTCGGCCCCCAGCGGATCAAGGTATTCCGGCTCCCCACTCAAAAGCGACACAACCGAGCGTCCCTCAAACAGGAACCGCAAGCTGCCTTCACGCACAAACTTGGCAAGGTCGCCGCCAAAGGTCACGTTATAGATCGCATCCGGCTTGGCCGCTTCCAGCGCCCGAACCGTTGACCCGGCATCAATCTTGAACACCGGCGGCCATTGCTCGGCCACGAATTCAACATCGGGCTGCAGTTTGGTCAGCTCTTCCTTGAACGCCTTCACCGCGTCCTTGCCATAGGCATAGTTGGGCGCAACCGTGGCCCATTTCTTCTTACCCAGCTTGGCCGCCTGCTCGGCCAACATCGCCGCCTGCATGTGCGTCGAAGGCCGCAAGCGATAGGTGTATTTGTTGCCCTTGGACCAAACGAGCGCATCGCTCAAAGGTTCCGAGGCCATGAACAGAACCTCTTTCTGCTTGGCAAAATCCGCCACCGCGAGGCCAATGTTGGACAGGAACGTGCCAAACAACATCACCGCCCCCTCTTTCGAGGTCAGCTCCTCGGCAATTCGGATCGCCGTCGCCGGATCGCCGGTGTCGTCGCGGCTGATGATCTCCAACATCTTGCCGTTAACACCACCTGCGGCGTTGATCTCTTCCATCGCCAGCATCCAACCCTTCTTGTAGGGCTCGGTAAAGGCGGGCAAACGGGTATAGGAATTGATCTCACCGATCACGATCTTGTCCTGCGCCTGTACCGCACCAGACATCAAGCCCAGCATCGGCAGCGCCGCAAGAGCACCTAGCAATTTGCGTTTCGTCAGTCTCATGTCACATCTCCCTGTGATCTGTCAGTCTATTGTAATCTTTTGTTTTTCTTCGGACTTTTGCCAGCCCGCTTTTTCTTTCCAACGTCGTCGCGCGGCATCTGCGACGGGTCTTGTCTTCTTCTGGCTTTGTCTTTTGCCGCTAGCCAAACCGGCTCGTTCATCGTTCCTTAAATACGGGCGCCGCGGGCATCGCCCCGGCACTTGCTCCACCCAGCCTCAAAAAATTTGCAGTCGGCGCAAACCGGAAGGGGCACTATGGCAACGCATGCTCATCTCAAGCCGTCTTTGCCCTCCGCGTCCTTCGCTTCCAACCCGCCCACGCGCGGCAATGGCCGCCCGCTATCGGTCACAGCCACGGCCACCATGATCTCATTCGCGCGCGGCGCATCGTTCAGCATCACTTCGATCCCGTCAAAATGACTGCGCACATAGGCGGCATCCTTGTGGCCCAACGGCACATCCAGAACCTGCCCGGGGCTGCCCATCTTCTTGGACGACGGCACAAGGGCCGCGCCCTTCTCAACCGCCTGTCGCAAAGGTGCGCCCAACTTGGGGTGCAAGATCGCGGCGGCATGTTCCAACTCACCGTTCTCTCCCACCATGGCCGATTTGCCATAGGATTCCGCCGCCTCCGGCGCGATCCCAAGCGCTGCGACACAGCGTTCCCCCAACACGCCACCCAACTCGGCACCGATCTCCATCAGCGGGCTCAGGTCCTCGACATATTTTCCGGCGAACGGGTTGGCGATCACCGCCACTGCCACCGCTTTGCGTGTCGCCGGTGAAATCTCGCGCCCCATCTCGCGGCGGGTCTCTTCAACCGTAACAACCAGTTTGCGAATTTCTGCGCTCATCTCAGCCCATCCTCTCCGGTAATATCTGCCGCCGCCAATCCACCGGCGCGGTTATGCACCCGTGCGCCGTTGGTCATCACCAGGATCAACGCCATTTCATCCGCTTTGGGCGCATCATTGCAACCCACTTCGATTGAATCAAAATGCGAGCGTACATAAGACGCCGTGACATGGGTCACCGGCACGTCAAGCCGCGCGCCAACGCCGCCGACTTTCTTGGTCGACGGCACAATCGCTTTTGAGCGGTCCGCCCCAAGCAATTCACGCATCGCATAGCCGCCCGGCGCATGCCAAAGCGCGCCGTGCTCGACCTCTCCGGCACTGCCGACAATCGCGCCCTTGCCATATCCTTCGACGTTTTCCGCGCCACCAAGAAGCGCGATCAACCGGCCCGCCATCTGAACACCCAGCGGCTTCAACTCTTCCATAAAGGGCTGAATATCCGGCACATAGCTCCCCGCAAACGGGTTGGTGATCACCGCCATGGCCCAGGCCCGGCGATACGGCACCTCCACAGGCGCGCCGCCCTCGTGCCAGATTTCCTCAAGGCCTTCGATGGTTTTTCTGACCACAAGCTCAGACATGTTCAACTTTCCTTTGTTCCGTTCTGGCAATCTGTCCAACGATCCGCGTCTGCCCTCTGAGGAACAGCGCCGCCGCGCCGATCAATCCTTGCCGCTGCATATCTTCGGCCAGTTTTGCGCCACGCGCCAGTGCCCGTGTCACCTCTTCGCGATCCAGCGCGCCGACATGCGCCACAACCCGGCGCTCTCCCAAGTCGCTGTCGTCCTGCAACGCCTCGGCCGCAACGCGCTTTATGGCGCTATGTCCGGGCAAATCCACTGCATTGGCAATAAGCGTCGCCGCCACATCCGCCGCGGCCGCATCCTTCGCCAACACCGTGACACTCTCGGCGATCCCGAACGACAGGCTTCGTCCGCCTTGTCCGCTCGTGGCCACACCGCCGATCCCATCACGCGCGCCGATCTCCACCGCGCCCAATCCCGTTCCGTCAAGCCCTGCGATGGCAAGGCGAAACACCTCACCCCGAACAAGGTAAAGTGCGATATCACCCCCATTGTTGACATAGGCCCGGTGCAGGCCCGGCACCTCCGTCATCGCAGCCAAAACATGATCCGCCACCGATCCGGCCACGGCTGCCATAGGCGTGACAAATCCCCGATGGCACGCGACCGCCTCGACCATCCGCTCGGCCACCGGGCTGTTCAGCCCCAAGGGCGGGCGGACACCATACCACCCGTCACGCTTCAGGCGATCCAACACCGCCACCAGCCCTTCCAACACCCCATCAAACGCCGCAAGAGCCGCTCCATAAGCCGCATCCCGTGCGCCCTTGGCCCCGATAATCAGGTCAATGGGCCCGTGCTGCACATGCAGGCGCCCGTCCGGCAATATCGCGTGGTGAAATGTCAACGGCTACCCCAGCGATAATGCGCGCGCGCATTCGGATCATGCCCCGGCTCTGCCGGGCCAACCCGGCGCACCGTGTCGCCAACCACCGTGTCGACTGCGCGAATTTCTTCCATATGCCCGCCCAGCGCCTCATAATCGCTCACGCGCATGGTGAATTCGATCGGCGCGACAATCGCCGGCGTTGGCACGTAACCAAATGAATTCGTTGGCATCTCCATGACATCCGCCATCACCGTGATACCACCGCCCGGCCAGAGATAGGCTTCCGCCCCGCCACAGCTCACCCGTGCTAGAGATCGCGAACCGACCGCGTCAATCGAACCGGATTTTCGGTCACACCGGCGCGCAAACTGCCGCCCGCGCCGCCCATGAACAGCACCGAACACACCGATGGCTCGCAATTCTCGGCAATCCGCTCGGCGCTGGCCTTAACGGCTTCCGGCGCCTCTTTCGGTTGCGGCTTCAACTCACTGTCCAGCTCGAAATAGGCCCATTGCTCACCCGTGGTCGACACCATGAACAGCCGCAGCCCTTCCCACGCCTGCCCCGGCTTCCAGTCACCCAGAATTTTCAGCGGATCATCAATATCCGTCCCGCCCCAGCCCAGCCCCGGCTCGGCAACTTGGAAATAGCGCCCCGGAGTCGAGCGGCGACCGTTGATTTTGATCCCCGTCGGCGGAACGCCCAAAACCTGCCCGGCTTGGTGTTCGCTCAATACGCCGGTGATATGGTCATCAACCACGACCACCTCGTCGACAATGTCACGCCACTGCTTGGCGAACATCCCAATCGCTGCCGAGCCACAGCCAACCCGCATCAGCGTCTCGCGCTGGCCGTTGATGATCGGCGCCTCTCCGGCTTGCACAATCGCTTCCGTGGCGTGCTCGCCCTCGCCAATCACCATCGTGACGGCCTCGCGATTGCACAGCTGCATCAGCGCGTCACAGGTCACGCGCCCCTCTTTCTTGGACCCGCCGGTCAAATGCTCGACCCCGCCAAGGCTCAACATTTTCGAGCCATACTCAGAGGTCATGACATGGCCAATCGGCTCGCCATCCACGCGCACGATATCACGCTCTTCGCCAATATGGCGGTCGGTGTCGATCTTCACCTTCGCACCGCAGTACGAGAAAATGCCCTCGGTCACCACGGTGACCATATCCACACCTTCAATCTCTTGGCTCACAATGAATGGCGCGGGCTTATAGTCTGGATACGTCGTGCCTGCACCAACAGCCGTTACAAACCGGCGCTGGCCCTTGACCACGTCACCATCCCAGTCGCCGGCCTCATCCCCGGCAAGAAACGGAACAAGCTTCTCGGAGGTGCTTTCAATTACCGTCAACGGATCAAGCCGGACAAGCTCACCGGCATGGTTGGCATAACGGTCACAGGCCCCGGATTTGCCGTCGGCGATAAAACACATCACCGGGCAGGCATCACAGCGGATTTTCTCCGATTTCACTCGCTCACGCTCCATTGCCACCTCCCGTATCGGTTTCTTTCAAAGAAACCGTGAAAAATCCTCCGAGGATTTTTTGCCGACCACCACGCCGACCATCGCGCAGCCAATTTTCCTCAAAGGAAAATTGACCGAATTCTTCGAAAGAATTCGCTGCAAAATCAGCCATGTGCCGCCTCCATTGCTGCCTTGAGCCGCGCCGGCGTCACCGGCAAGCGCCGCATCTGAACACCCGTCGCATCGCGGATCGCATTCAAAATCGACGGCGCCGTCGGGATCAAAACATGCTCGCCCAACCCCTTGGCCCCATAAGGCCCATGCGCATCCGGCTCTTCGATAATCAGCGTCTCAATAGGCGGAATATCTCCAATCGTCGGGATCAGGTAATCATGCAGGTTCTCTGTCCGTCCCGGCAGATATTCCTCCATCAAAGCCATGCCCAGCCCCTGCGCAATACCGCCCTCAACCTGCCCTTCAACCAACAACGGGTTGATCGCCAGACCCAGATCATGCGCCGCGACAAACTTGACCGGCGTCACAGTGCCAAGCGCCAAGTCGACCTCAAGCACACATAAATGCGCCGCATAGCCAAACTGTGCATAAGGCTCGCCCTGCCCGTTGGCATCCAGCGGCTTGGTCGGCGGGTCATAGCTCTCTTCCGAGCGCAACACATACCCCTCGCCGTCCGCCTCCAGCGCCGACAGGAATATCTCATGCTCGCGCTCGCCGTCGCGCACCAACAAGATACCCTCACCCGGTATAATCTCCGCGTCCGGTCCGGCGTTGGCCCGTTGCAGAATATCCGCCCTCAAAGCCTCTCCCGAAAGCCGCGCCGCATTGCCCGACACAAACGTCTGGCGCGACGCCGAGGTTTTCCCGGCATCGGGCGTCACATCCGTATCACCGCCGATAATATCCAACGCCGCAACCGGCACGCCCAACGCGGTAGCGAAAATCTGCGCGATAACCGTATTGGCCCCTTGCCCGATATCCGCCGCGCCCTGGTGCAGCTTTATGCGCCCATTGGCCCGCACACCCGCCTTGATCGTCGACGGGTTGGGCAACGACGTATTGCCACAACCATACCAGCCCGCCGCCACACCGACACCGCGCCGAATATTGCCCGCCTTGGCATTCACCCGCTCGGCCTCGGCCCGTTCGCTCTGCCATGCCGGGCGCAACGCCTCAAGACAGGCCTTGATGCCCACGCCTTGCGAAAACACCTGCCCGCACACCGTCGGCTCGCCATTGGTCAAAGCGTTGCGAATACGAAACTCAAGCCGGTCAATCCCCAGCTTATCCGCCAATTCGTCAAACAGGCTCTCCTGCGCCACCGCCGCCTGCGGCACACCAAAGCCGCGAAACGCCCCCGAAGGCGGGCAATTGGTGTGAATCCCCTTGGCGTCAGACCGGTAATCGTCAACCGAATACGGCCCCGACGCATGCACCGGCACCCGGTTCGCCACGGTCGGTCCCCAACTCGAATACGCGCCCGTGTTGAACAAGCCGTCAAACCGAAACCCGCAAACCCGGCCCTGCTTGTCCGCGCCGATCTTTACATTCATCTCGGCCGGATGGCGCTTGGTCGTCGATTGCATCGACTCATTGCGCTCATAGGTCAGCCGCACAGGCCGCCCGGTTTTAAGCGTCGCCAGCGCCAAAAACGGCTGCACCGACACATCAAGCTTTGATCCAAAACCACCGCCCGTCGCTGTCGGGACCACACGGATCTGATCACGGCCCATGCCCAACACAGTCTCCAGCGTATCAAGATCCATCACCGGCGCCTGCGTGCAGGCAAACACCTCGACCCGGCCCTCGACCATCTGCGCAAACCCCGCTTCCGGCTCGATATAGGCATGCTCGACGAAACTCGTGGTAAACGCGCCCTCGGCCACAACGTCGGCCCGTGCAAGCGCCGCATCGGCATCGCCTTTCGCAACAAACCCGCCGCACATGATGTTCTGTTCGCGCCCCTCATGCAAAAGAACGGCCCCCTCGGCCATCGCCTTGTGCACGTCCTGCGCATCGTCCAGCGGCTCCCATGTCACTGGAAAATCGACCGGATCGAAATGCGCCATAGCTTCGGCATCGCCCACAACGGCGGCCACCGCTTCACCGCGAAACCGTGCTTCCTCGACCGCGAAAACCGGCTGATCGTGGAACCCGGGAATCACACCATAAAGGTTTGCACCCGGCACATCCTTGACCGTCAGAACGCTGACGATCCCCTCGCGCGCGCCAAAGGCTTCAAGGTCGCCAAATTTGAACCGCGCCCGCGGATACGGGCTGCGAATGATCTTCAAGACCAAAGCATCAGGCGGCGCAATATCATCCCCGAATTGCTCGCGGCCATGGGTCTTTGGCCGCCCGTCCAGCTTTTCGATGGCGGCACCGGCATGACCTTCGCCCCCGACGCAGGCCATTGCACCACGATCCTTGCGATCCATCACGGCATCAATGATCTTGGCATAGCCCGTGCAGCGGCACAAAACCCCGCCCAGAGCATCGCGCACCTCGCCTTCGTCCGGCGCCTCATCGCGCCGCAACAAAGCGATGGCCGACACCATCATCCCCGGCGTGCAAATCCCGCATTGCGCCGCGCCCCGCGCCTCGAACCGCTGCGCCAGCGTTTCTGCCAACGGTTCATCCGCCACCAAGCCTGCAAGGGTCTCGACCGTTGATCCCGCCGCCTGCTGAACCGGCATCAAACAGGCACAAACCGGCGCGCCGTCAACCAAAACGGTGCAGGCGCCACAATCGCCAGCATTACAGCCAACCTTCACATCCCGCGCGCCCAACCGCTCGCGCAACGCTTCAGACAAACGCTCCCCAACGCGCGGCGCAACCGATACATCGCGCCCGTTCAAGGTAAATTCTGTGGTCAATTCCATCCGGCCATCCATCACGCCTGCTCTCCGATCAACCGCTGCAAAAGTTCCTTCACCGCGCCAAGACGATACCCCGCGCTGCCGCGCACATCGTCAATTGGCGACAGCGGCGACAGATGGGCATCCGTCACCACGACATCCCCCGCCAGCTGCCCGATCATCGCGGCCTCAAGCTCCGGCAACCGCTGCGCCACGGGCGAACACGCCCCCACCGCAACCCGCGCACCATCAATGCGCCCACCTGCATCCTTGCTGACCAAAACGGCTGCCATAGCAATCGAGATCACCAGATACTTGCGACTGCCCAGCTTGGAAAACCGCCCCACCATCCCCTCGGGTATGGCTGGAATATGCAGCGCCACGACCAACTCACCGGGCTCAAGCGCGGTCCGCCGGACGCCCTTGATGAATTCACCCAGCGGCATCCGCCTCGTTTCGCCGGCCCGCGCCAGCTCCACGTCAGCCTGCAACACCAACAACGGCGGCACACCATCCGCCGCAGGTGAGGCGTTACACAAGTTGCCCGCCACCGTGCCGGCATTCTGGATCTGGATGCTGCCAACCTCACGCGCTGCCGCCTTCAATCCATCAAAGGCAGGCGGCAAATCAGCCGCCACAATATCGCTCCACCGCGTCGCCGCTCCAATACGCCAGCCACCCGTCGCGTCTTGGGAAATCCCGCGCAAACCTCTGATCCGCGTCAGATCCACAAGGCTCGCCACAGGGCCGCCCGCGCCCATTGCCGGGTAAAAATCTGTCCCCCCCGCTATCGGGGCAACACCCCCCTCGGCCAACAGGCCAAGGGCTTCCTCAAGGCTTTGAGGCAAATGATAGTCCACTATACACCCCTGTCGGATCGTCGTTTTTATTCGTTCGTATACTAATGATAAGGAGGAAATTTGAGTCGTGTCAAAAGAAATCCTTCACCAACGTCCAACAGTCCCCCTCTTTGCCCGTTTCCTCAGCATATCCGCACAGACAAAAAAAGGAGCGCTCCCGCGCCCCTTCATCTGACCGAAAATATCCCCCGCGGAGCGTCCCCACCCCGCCACAGCCGAACCCGGTTGAGGGGGTTACCCCACCTCAACCCACGCGCCGTCGCGCTTCATCCGATGGGTGATCCGGTTCGCTTGGCCCAGCGTCTGCTCAATGAAACACCCCCGCTTGGCGGCAAGGATCAATGCCTCGATCTTGTCCGGCGCATCGGCGCTGTCCACATGCACGTCAATGGCAAAACTCTTCGGCGCGGTCTCGTAAACCCGCCCCTCGCGGGCCCAGTCCCATTCGATCACCGTCTCAACGTCGAGATCGTCAATCGTCACCCCCATCCGGCGCGCAAACGCCCGGATCTGGGTCATAAGACAGCCGGTCAGACTGGCAATAAACAATGCCAGCGGTGGCGGTGCGCTGGCATCCCCACCATGAAACGGCCCCTCATCGGTGGCCATCTCGAACCGCTCCTCCATCGGCTTGGTCATGCGCACATCCAATTCGTTGCGCATCTTGCCCACGGCATGCCCGGAACAGCGAAACTCTACCACCGCCCGCTCAGGGGCATTGTCTAGCGTGACTTCACTCATCTCAATTGTCTCTCACTATGCGGTTCTTCAACGTGCCAATCCCCTCGATGGTCAGCGCAAATTCATCCCCCGGAGCCAGCCGCTTGCCGGTTTCCAAACCACAGCCCGTCCCCACGGTGCCCGAGCCGATCACCTCACCGGGATACAGCGTTTCGCTGGCGCTGATATGCGCAAGGATCGCCGCGAAATCATGCTGCATCGACGCCGAATTACCGCCGCCCCAGCGCACGCCATTCACCGTCACCTCCATGTCCAACGCGACCGGATGCGCCACCTCGTCAGCCGTCAAAATCCACGGCCCCAGAATGTTGCCCGTGTCAAAATCCTTGCCCTTGGCCGGCCCCAACTGGCCCGGCATTTCGCGCATCTGCGCATCCCGCGCCGACACATCGTTCAGGATCGTGTAACCGAAAATGTAATCGGCCCCCGTTTCGGCAGAAATATCCTTGCCCTTCTTGCCCACAACCACGGCCATTTCCAACTCAAGGTCCAGATGCTCGGCGTATCCGGGCCACTGAACATCCTGCCCATGCCCGATAAAGCTCAGCCGGTTGCCCTTGTAATAAATCGGCTGGTCATACCACACGGGCGGCAATTGCGGGTCGTCCTGCCCGAATGCCTTCAGGCAGTTAAACAGATGCTCCTCAAACACCAGACAGTCGCGATACTGCACCGGCATAAGCGGCGGCCGGAATGCCACCTCTTCCTCCCTCAGAATGGCCCGATCATCCGCTGCCGCGATCAGCGCACGCGCCTCCGCCAGCGCCTCCTCGCCGCCATAGATCACGGCCATCATGTCAACGAAATGCGCCGCATCCGCTCCGGCCAATTCCGCCGCGCGGTGCAGATCAAGCATCCGCGCCTCGTCCAACGCCGCGACAACGCGCTCCCGGCCCTCAAAGGCCACTGTTCCCAAACGCATATCTTTTACTCCTCGAAAATGGCCACGGCACGGGTGAACCCGGCGCTGGCCGCTTTGATCTTGTAGGGAAAGCAGGAAATCTCGAACCCATCGCCCGGAAGGCTCTCAAGGTTCGACAGCTTTTCCATGTGGCAATAACCGATCTCGATGCTGGCGCGATGCCCCTCCCAGATGATCTTGGGATCATGATTTTCGGCATAAACCCGCGCTGTCAGGGCAAAGGGCGCATCCCAACTCCATGCATCCGTGCCGGTCACACGCACCCCGCGCTCAAGCAAATACATGGTCGCATCGCGCCCCATGCCGCAGCCCTTCATCAGATAGTCATCCTTGCCATAATGGGCCCCGGCCGAGGTGTTGATCACGACGATATCAAGCGGTCGCAACTCATGCCCGATCCGCTTCAACTCTGCCTCAACATCGCCGGGAGTGACGATATAGCCGTCCTCCATATGGCGGAAATCCAGCTTTACACCGGGGTTCATGCACCACTCCAATGGCACCTCGTCGATGGTCAGTGCCCGCTCACCGTTGCTCATGGTCGAATGGTGGTGATACGGCGCATCCAGATGCGTGCCGTTGTGGGTCGCGATCTGCAACCGCTCCACAGCCCAGCCCTCGCCCCCCGGAAGGTCGTCTTTCTGTAACCCCGGAAAGAACGCCATGACCTGCTCGGCGGTGTCTTCATGGGTCATATATTCGATCTCAGGCAGCATGATCGGCGGGTCCGACACGATCCCCATCTCCAGCGGAACCGAAATATCAACGAAACGTCTTGGCATAGGTGCCTCCTACTTTTTTACTGAATGCATCATACGTCGAGCCGGGTCAGCGGCTGCCCGTGGGGTGGCGCTTCCAACGCTGGCATTGGGCGCTTTATCTCTCCACCCCAATGCTCCGGCTTGATGTCGCGCTGTCCTCACCCAAGCGCCAGCCCGCCGGAACGAGCCGGCGCTGGCCCGGCGGCCTACGGCCTTGTTCCGGGCTTGGTTCATGAAATCGGCGTCGCATAGCGCCATCATATCAACCCGATCGCCAGCACCGGGAACACCAGAACCAGCCCCAGCACCAACAACATCAGCAACGCAAACGGCGCCGCCCCGATAAAGATGTCGGCAAGCGTGATCTCGGGATCATCCAGCGCCGATTTGATAACAAACACCGATATCCCGAACGGCGGCGTCAACAACCCGACCTCCACCGCGATCACCGTGACGATCCCGAACCAGATCAAATCAACCTGCATCCCCGACACCACCGGCAACATCAACGGCACAAGGATCAACATGATCGACGACGAATCCAAGATCGCCCCCATCAGCACAACAAGCAGCACATAAGCGAGGATCACACCCCAATAGCCAATCTCGGCATGGGCCACGAAACTGCCAAACTCCGCCGGAACCCCGCTCAACGCCAACATCCGGCTGTACATCTGTGCCGCAATAATCAGGAACGAAATCGCCGCCGTCACCAGACCGGTATCCTGCAACACCTCCCAGAAATCCGCCCAGCTCAGCGACCGCCGCGCCACCCCGATCACAATCGCCCCAAGGCAGCCAACAGCCCCCGCCTCGATCGGCGTGAAAAACCCGCCGTAAATGCCGCCCAGAACCAGCCCGATCAAGAGGAAAATCGGCAAGCCCTTGGCCATGACCTCTCCGGTCGACAGCGCATCTTCCGCCGCGACCTCGATATTGTCGCCCAACCGGTGCGGCCACAGCATCGCAGTGATCCAGATACCCACCCCAAACGCCAGCGCCAGCAATATCCCCGGCACGATCCCGGCAATGAACAAATCGCCCACCGATTGCTCGGTCAACAACCCATAAAGGATCAACAACAAAGATGGCGGGATAAGCATTCCCAACACGCTCGATCCGGCCACAACCCCAACGGCAAACCGCTTGTTATAGCCATGCCGGATCATCTCCGGCACGGCGATCCGGGTGAACACCGCAGCACTGGCAATCGAAATTCCGGTGATGGCGGCGAAAATCGCATTCGCCCCCACTGTCCCGATGCCCAAACCGCCCTTCAACCGGCGGAACACATGGTTGGCCACGTCAAACGCATCGCGCCCCATGCCGGTGACACTCACCACGTATCCCATCAAAACGAACAATGGCACGACCCCGAAGAAGTAGCTCGAAATCGTTTCCCCCGCCGCCAACGCCAGCAATTTTCCGGCCAAAAGCGGCGATCCCTTGATGGCCCAGACGCCAACATAAGACGACAGCATCAAGGCAAACGGCACCCAGAACCCGGCATAGATCATCACAACCATCGCGCCGAAACTCATCATGCCAATCTCGAACGGGCTCATGCCGCGACCCCTTTCCAAAACCGCAATGCAGCACCCAAGGCATGCAGGCAAAGCTGCACCAAAAGCGCGGCACAGCCGATCACAATAATCAATTTCACTGGCCACACCGGCGCAATGAAATCGCCAATCGTGCCCTCATAGGTGCCGCGCACCCATGCCTTTTGAAACAACGGCCAACTGGCCGAGATGATTTGCCAAACCAATGCAATCGCAGCCAGCGAGAAGATCACCTCCAACCCCTGCCGCGCCCGCGGGCTGCGCCGCGCCAACCCGCCCAGCAACAAATCGGTCCGCGTCAGCCGCCCCATGCGAAAGGTCTGCGCCACTTGCAGAAAAACGATGGCGACAATCGACATCGACACCATCTCCGGCACGCCCGACACCGGCGCATCAAACGCCCCGCGCCCGATCACATCGGCATTGATAAGCAGCATTACCGCCACGATAAGCAACGTGCCCGCCACGTTCAGCGCCACGGTCACCCCATCGACCCCGCGCCTTAACGTGCGATACCACACGGGCATCTCATCAAATGTCTGCGCCTGCTCGGCCATGGCTCTCCCCCCGCCCCGGAGCTGATCCGGGGCCTCTCGCCCGCAATTGGATATCTTAATTGAAGAGGCCCCGGGTCATCGCCCGGGGCAGCTCTCGCTTTCAGCTGGCCAAGATCACTCTTGATCCCAGTTGCGCACCGGCGTGGCACCAGCCGCCCGCATCGTGTCCATATACGCCTTGAGAACCGCAGTCCCGGCCTTGCCCTCACTGTCAAGCTTCTCAGCCCAGAGCTTGGCCACGTTGTCCATGCCCTTGGCCCATTGCTCGCGGAACGCGCCGTCGACTTCTTTTATCGTCGCGCCCTGGCTCTCCATGATCCCAAGGAACTTCTTGACCGACGCATCAAGGTCTTGCTGATAGGCCACCGCATCCGCCTTGGCCGCAGCCTTCAACGCCGCCTGCACTTCGGGGGCCAACCCGTCATACCAATCCTTGTTGGCAGCAATCCCACCGGCGTATTGCGCCCCAAACCCGATCTTGGTGATATGCGGCGCCACCTCATGCAATTTCCCCGGAAGGGCTGCACTGGCGAACACGATCACACCGTCATAAACGCCGGTCTTGATCTCGTTGTAATAGGTCGTGAGATTGCCACTCACCCCCACAGCACCCGTGCCTTTAAGCCAGTTCACCGCCGGTCCCGGCGCGCCGATCTTGCGCCCCTCAAGGTCGGCGATCGAATTGACCGGGAATGTCGTCATCAGCAGATAGTCATCAATCCCGATCCCGCCGCCAAGGTATTCCAACCCGTTCTCGGCCCAAGCCGCCTTCATATCCGCATTGCTGGCCTGCAACTTGTCCATCCAGCCGGAAACGGCTGTGCTGTCGCTCGACACGAACGGCGTGAAATAGGTGACGTTCTGCACGCTCAACTTGGCCGGATCAAACAGCGAGGAAATCAACCCGATCTCGGCCAGCCCCTCTTCAACGGCCTCCAGCTCATCGCCCACTTTCGCCAGCGAGCCACCATATTGCTCGGACCAGTTGATCTTGTGGCCCGTCCCTTCCAACGCCTTGTTCACCGCCGGAATAAACGTCTGATTGGCGTGCTTCACCCAACGAAACACCGCCGGATGCCCCGCCACGATGGTCACATTCATCTCTTCGGCCTGCGCCGCCGCCGGTACGCTTATCGCCCCGCCCAGCGCCATCGCGGCCACAGCCACGCTCTTGATTACGAAATTCATACTTCACTCCTCCCAAAGTTTACGAAAATTGTCTTAGATCAGGGCACGCACCCCACCACAAATAAACGGCACAATCCGCGCCAAAACCGCATCTGCGTCGCCATCGTCACATACGCCGCCCGACAACCGCTTGGGCCGTCCGGTGCGCGCCATCATCGTCATGCCGACACCAATCGCGAACATATAGGCCCACACAGCATCCTCTTGGCTAAGCCCGGGCTCGGCCTCTTTCAGCGCGCCAATGTATTCATGGGCAATCGGGTCGTAATAGGTCTCGGTCAACGCCCGCGCCATCGGATCATTCGAATTCGCCATCGACACAAGAATGCGCGCAAAACTGCCCCCATCTTCGGCAAGCTCAATGCCGGTCTCGATGGTCGGGCGGAACAACGCCTCAACGATCTCCTCCAGATGCAACGCACCTGCGGCACGCAACACCGCAAGCCTCTCGGCACGCTCTTCGTTGATCTGCCCCGACCGGCGCGCCACCATTTTTTCAAACAGCCGCGCCTTATTGTCGAAATGATAATGGATCAACCCCTGCGCCACGCCCGCCTGATTGGCAATCTCACGCAGCGCCGCGCCTTCATAGCCGGATTCCGCAAACACACGCTCCGCCGCGTCAAGGATCGCACCAAATCGCGCGCCCCCCGCTTCGTCAGGCTTTTGTGCTGCGTTTCCACTCACCCCAGTTCCCTCCCAAAAACTGACTGATCGCTCAGTCAGGCTCTGCTCAATCTCGATTCGTGTCAACCCACCCTTCATCTGACTGGAAATATCCCGGGGGCGTGGGGGCTGGCCCCCACTTAAACCTGCGCGTGGGGGCTCACCGCCACTCAAGTCAGCGCGTGGGGCTGGCCCCCACTCTAACCCCGCGCGATCCCCCCACGACCCAACGACAGCAACACCTTCCCCCTCCCACCTGTGCGCACTTGCCCTGTTGCACCCCGTCGCATGCTGCGTATACCTGAGCACGATGAAACCCATCCGGCGATCATACATCGCGCTCTTTCTGGCGCTCATGCTGGCCTTCACAGGTCAAAGCATGGCCGTGGCACGCGGCATGCCCGATGCCACCGGTCAAATCGTGCTGTGCACCGGATCCGGGCCGCTGGTTATCTCGGTCGATGCAAATGGCCAACCCACCGGAGCGGCCCACATCTGCCCCGATTTCGCGGCCGCCCTCTTTGTCGCCCTCGGCGAGGCCCCCTGTCTCTGTCACAGGAAGCAACGCCGCGCGGCCTGATCTGGGCTGCGGACACCTATGCGCTTGCCTCTGAAACGCGCCGCATACCCCGCGCGCGCGACCCGCCCGCCTGAGGCCCCTTTTCCAAACAGACCAAATTCAATCTAAAATTCCCCTAAGAGGAGAGACGTCAATGTCCTTCAAACTCCGTTTCGCTGCGGCCGCTGCCGCAATCGCCTTCGCCCTGCCCGCCTTTGCTGACGGCATTATGGTCGATGACCCCTACGCCCGCACCAGCTCGGCCAAATCGACCTCCGGCGCGGCCTTCATGCTGATCCACAACCACACCGGCGCCGACGACCGCCTGATCGACGTGAAATCCGATGTCGCCAAGCGGGTCGAACTGCACACCCACCTCGAAGACTCCAACGGCGTCATGAAAATGATCCACGTCGAAGAAGGGTTCGACCTGCCAAAAGACGGCATGATCGCCATGAAACGTGGCGGCGCACATGTCATGTTCATGGGCCTCAACGCGCCTCTGAAACAAGGTGACAAAGTCGCGGTCACTCTGGTCTTTGAAAAGGCCGGCGAGGTTAACGTCGAAATCCCCGTCGATCTTGAGCGCAAGGCCAAGCACGGCGGCATGGACCACAAGCACGAGCATAAGCCCGATCACAAACACGAAAACTCTTCGGACTGATCGCGACCAATGACCGACCTACAGGGCGCGCGCGGACAACCGCCGCGCCCTTTTTCGTCTCAGGACGCCAGCACGCTTTCAACCCAAGCCGGCACCACTTGCGTCGCCGGGCCAAACCGGGTCTCCTCGAACCGCGACACAACCGAAGATGGCTCAAGGTTGATCTCCACCGTGTGCGCCCCGGCTTGTCTGGCCAGATCCACAAACCCTGCGGCCGGATATACCTCGCCGCTGGTGCCGATCGCCACAAATACCGCCGCCCGCCCCAGCGCGTCGATGATCGCGTCCATGTGATAGGGGACTTCCCCGAACCAGACGATATCGGGTCGGGCCGCCGCGGCCCCGCACGCAGGACAGGCCTCCCCCACCCGCATCTCCTCGGGCGCTGGCCAGCGATGGTCACAGCTTGCACACAGCGCCTGATTCAACTGGCCGTGCATATGCACCACATGCTCCGCGCCACCCCGCTCATGCAGGTCATCGACGTTTTGCGTCACGATCAAAACCTCGCCCGGATAAGAGCGTTGCAACCGCGCCAGCGCGCTATGCGCCGCATTCGGCGCGGCCCCCGCGCAATTGTCGCGGCGGGCGTTATAGAACGCGTGAACCAAGGCCGGATCGCGTGCAAACCCCTCCGGCGTCGCCACGTCGTTCAAATCATATTTGGTCCACAATCCATCGACATCGCGAAAGGTGCCCAACCCGCTTTCCGCCGAAATTCCAGCCCCAGTCAAAATGACAATCGGCCCTTTCATTGCAACGCCTTGATCAACCGCGCTTTCACGCTCTCATAACTCGGGGCATCGCCCTCAAGAAACCCCAGCGTCGAATGCTGGTCCCCGTCATAAAGGTCCATATGAAAAAGCCGCGTCACCGGCTTGCCCTCGGCCTTCAGCTTTTCGGCGTGAAACTTCTGCGTCTTGGCATAAGACCCCACAATCGCCGCCTTGGTCAAGCAATTGGAATCATCCAGCATCAAAACATAAAGCTTGGCATATTCCCCGGTGAACGGGCTTAGCCGAAAGGCGAGAATATCACCCTTTGGCGAATGGATCGTCTCGATCTTCTCAAGCGTTTGCGGTTCAGGCGCCAGAAACCGCCCCCAGTGATCCATCACACAGCCGGCCCTTACAGGCCCCGAAACGGCAAAAGCGGCGATGACGGCCAAGACAATGCGTATCATTTAGACACCCGGTGTTGTGCAAATACCCCGCCACCCTACCGCAGAACATCCCCCTGACAAGATAGAGCTTTTCCGACTTGTCCACCGCCCCGGTTTTGCACAAGGTAAGGCCATGTTTCAGACCGGACCAATTATCTTTCGTTTCAAGGGTGTATTCGGCATCCCGGTCGAAATCGGCCAAACTCTGGCGTTCCTGATATTGCTGTTCGGCGGGCTGTCCTTTGTCGGCGGCGGCAATCCCATGTGGCTGGCGGCGGTGATCGGTATGATCCTGCTGATCATCTACCTGCATGAACTGGGCCACGCCTGGGCTTGTCAGGTCCAAGGCGTCCCGGTGCGCCGCATCGTCCTGCACGGCGGCGGCGGGTTTTGCGAACAGGCCCGCTCGGCCACGTCGCATCAACAGGAATTCATCGTCGCCATGGGACCGATCGTGAATATCAGCCTCTGGGCGCTTGGCTCTCTGGCGCTCGACTGGATCGGCCCGCGCGGCATCGGCGGGCCTTATGGCTATTACTACCTGTCGCTCTTTACCACGTTGAACCTGATGTTCTTCATCTTCAACATGATCCCGGTGCAACCGCTGGATGGCGGGCGGCTGCTGCAGCTGATCTTGCTGCGCTTTACGTCACAAAACATGGCGATGCGGATCGCAGGCGGCGTCGGGCTGGTCTTTGCTGTCCTGTGGTGGCCCGCGTTGTTATACCTTTGGCTTACCTCCGGGTGGCTGCTGCTCTTTGTGCCGTCGATCTGGCTGCACTATCGAATGGCACGCGGCGAACTCAGAATGTAGAGCCCTCGAGGAAAGCGAAAACCGATGCGCGTATTGTTCGTCTGCCTTGGCAATATCTGCCGCTCTCCCGCCGCCGAAGGGGTGTTTCGTGCGCTGAGCGATGGCACGCATGACACCGAAAGTGCCGGCACCAGCGACTGGCACATCGGCGAGCCACCCTACGCCCCGATGATCCAAGCAGCCAAGGCGCGCGGCACCGACCTCTCGAACTTGCGCGCACGGCAAGCCACGGCGCAGGATTTCACCCGGTTCGATTTGCTCATCGCGATGGATGACAGCAACCTGCAAACCCTCGAAACACTGCGCCCGGCAGGCAATACAACACCGCTCCACCTGTTTACCGACTTCGCCGCTGATTGCGATGGGCGCGACGTGCCTGACCCCTACTATACCCGCGACTTCGACGGGGTGCTCGACCTCATCGAAACCTGCGCGAACGGTCTCAACCGCGCGTTGGCAGACAATACAATCACAGGTTTGACACCGCGCAGTTAGCCGGGAAGTTGGCGGAAACCCCGCCGCTTAACGGACTGCTCAACCGCAGACAGACGCGGCTTTCTCGGCATAGTCCTTATAGGTCAGCCAGAACCGTTCATGGCTGGTATTGTCTGACTGCCGGATCACCTGTGCACGGTGCGGATCATTATAAAAGCTCGCCGCAAGCCGTTGGTCGGACCCGTTGAGACTGTCATTGGCGACCGCCTGAATACAGCCACACCGCTCGCGCGAGCGGGCCTTGCGATCGGAGGAAAGACACGCCTTCGAAATCGGCCCCGACGCCAATCGCAGCGCAGGCCGCTCACCGGTGATCGTGGCCGTGCGCACCGTTGTTGATGTTTTAACCGTGCGTCCAAGATCACGGTCCGCCTTGCGATACCCACCACACGCGGCAAGCGCGACACAGGCGGTTAGGACAATAATGAAACGCATACTGCTGTTGCCTCTGGCATTTTGTTTTGCCGCAATCATGCCTCATCAGAGCACAAGATTCAATTGGCGTTGCACCGGGCTTCGGTGCGCACAAGCCACCGGAGCCGGTTGCGGCCTCGAAGGTGATTTTCGGATCACCAACGCCACTGTTCAGGGTGGGGGGCCAGCCCCCCACACCACAGTTAAAGGTGGGGGCCAGCCCCCCACACCACAGTTAAAGGTGGGGGGCCAGCCCCCCACACCCCCCGGGATATTTTCAGTCAGATGAAAACAAACGAAAACAGCCCCGCCACCAAGGGCAGGGCCGTTAAAACTTGTCAGGTCAAAAAGAAATCAGGCTTCTGCCTGAGCCTTCTTGATCGCTTTTTTCACTTTCAGCGCCGAATCCGACAGCTCGTCGTCCTTGGCTTTGGCCAGGAACGCGTCCAGCCCGCCACGGTGATCGACCGAGCGCAGGGCAGCTGCCGTGATCCGCAGCTTCACACCACGACCGAGCGTTTCCGACTGAAGCGTCACATCGTTCAGGTTCGGCAGGAAACGGCGGCGGGTTCTGTTCTTGGCGTGGCTGACATTGTTGCCAGTCATCGGGCCTTTACCGGTCAGTTCGCATACACGCGACATGGGTTTATCCTCATCTTTGATCGTGCAAGGCGCCGTGGCCTCGTCAACACAAATGGGCGCCGACATCGCAGCACCCTGAAATCCGTCTGCGGTCTTTAGGTGGAATCACCTGTGGCGTCAAGCCTGTATGGCGGTGATTTCCAGAATTGGCGAGCCCAGCAAGCCCCCCAAGCGCATTTTCGCGTGGTAAACTCAAAGCTGACCCTGCACCACCGCGACAACCGCCTGTGCCGCACGCTATCGCGGCGCGGGCGATACGGCCTCAAAGCCCGGCTTACCCAGCTTCTTGCCTGCCTGATCGGCCCCTGTTAGCGTCGCGCGATGACCTTGTCCTTTCGCCCTCTCACTGACGCTGATCTGCCTGCCGCTGCCGCGCTCTGGCACGAAGGCTGGATCGCCGGACACGCCGATTTCGCGCCCCCCGACCTCATTCGCCTCAGAACGCTGGAGAGCTTCCACGACAGGCTTTCACGGCATATGGCGCAGACCTTTATCGCGGCAGATGCCGACCGGCTGCTTGGCTTTGTCATGCTGCATGATAACGAAATCGACCAGTTCTATGTCGCCCAGTCTGCCCGCGGCACCGGCACCGCGTCGGCCCTCATGGGTGAGGCCGAAGCCCGCCTGCGCGCCGCCGGGCATACAGCCGTCTGGCTGGCCTGTAGCGTCGGCAATGACCGGGCCGCAAGATTTTACGAAAAATCGGGCTGGCGGCGCGGCGCGACCAAGGACATGACGTTCGAAACCACCGCCGGCCCCTTCCCGATCACCATCTGGCGCTACGAAAAAACGCTCTGACGACACTCCTCCGCGACAGCCCAGCGCCCGGCGCGCGGCGCGCGGCTCTGACACATCAAAGCACCCAACCCTCCGGGCCTCTCAAAAACCCGCGCGATCACGTCTTGTCGCGCGCGGCCTTTTCTTCCTTGGTCAGCTTGTTGTTCCAGACGTTCTTGCTCAGCCCCAACTCGGGCTTGGGCGGTTTCGTCTCGCCAACGCTGACTTTGCCGCCCTTGTTCAGGAACTCCTGAATAAGCGCGTCATCGGTGTTTTCTTTGGGGACATGTTTCATGGGAAAAACCCTACGCCCTGCACGAGCGCCAAGCAACCGCCAACGCACCCGTAACGACAGATATCATCGCGCTGTCATGTCTCGCCCTACAAGCGATAGCCGCCCGACACGGTCAGAACCTCGCCGGTGATGAACCCCGCCGCGTCGCTGGCCAGAAATCGCACGGCTTTTGCAATGTCGTCCGGCCTGCCGATCCGGCCCAGCGCGGTCATCTCTACAAAGGCCTGCGTCAGATCGGCGTCGCGCGGCGCTTCGGGGGTGTTGATCGCCCCCGGCGCCACCGCGTTCACACGGATGCCCTGTGGCCCCAACTCCTTGGCCATCGCCCGCGTCCAAAGGTCGAGCGCCGCTTTGCTTGCGCCATAAGCCGCCGCACCCATCGGCGGCAACACGGCATTAACGGACGAGATATTCACCACCGCCGCTCCGCGCTCAAGATGCGGCAAAGCGGCCGATAAAATCGCGCCCGCAGCAAACAGGTTTACCTCGAAAATCGCCCGCCAGCTTTGGGCGTCAAACGCCTCCTTCGGCGTGCTTTCCACCAGACCCGCGTTGTTCACGATCACATCGGGCCGCCCGGCTTTGTCGATCGCCTCGCCAATCAACGCCTCCGCCGCACCCTCGGAGCGCAGATCCGCTTGCACGGCAATGCAGCCGCCGCCAAGCCCCTCTGGCACCGTGGAATTGTAGTGCACCACGACCAGATGATCCTCGGACAGCGCCTCGACGATGGCGCGGCCGATGCCGCGTGCACCGCCGGTGACAAGAGCCACTTTTTTCTGCGCCATCCCTTTCCTCCCCATCAACGGCTCACTCTGCCGCCGCTCCGGCGTCACCATCAAGCTCATCGCCCAAGAACCCGCCCGACTGGCGCGCCCAAAGCCCCGCGTAAATCCCGCCTTTGGTCAGCAAATCGTCGTGGCTTCCGGTCTCCACGATGCGGCCCGCTTCCATCACCACGATCCGATCCATCTGAACGATGGTCGACAAGCGGTGCGCAATCGCCAGCACTGTCTTGCCCTCCATCACCCGCGCCAAAGCCGCCTGAATCGCCGCCTCGACCTCGGAATCGAGCGCCGATGTCGCCTCGTCCAGAACCAGAATCGGCGCGTCCTTCAAAATGGCGCGCGCCAATGCGATCCGCTGCCGCTGCCCCCCAGACAGCTTGACGCCCCGCTCGCCCAGATGGGCATCATAGCCAGAGCGCCCCTCGCCATCCTCAAGGTCGCGAATAAACTCATCTGCCTCGGCCTTTTCGGCGGCGGCGATCAACTCGCCCTCGCTCGCGGTCTGACGGCCATAAAGGATGTTGTCGCGTGCCGGACGATTGAACATCGCCGTATCCTGCGTCACCATCCCCACCTGACGGCGCAGGCTTTCTTGCGTCACCCCGGCAATGTTTTGCCCGTCGATCCTGATCTCGCCGCCCTCAGGATCATAAAGCCGCAGCAGCAACGACACCAGCGTCGATTTCCCCGCGCCGGATGCGCCAACGATGCCGATCTTCTCGCCCGGCGCCACGTCAAGCGACAGCGCCCGAACCCCGCCCACCGGGCGGCCATAGGTGAAATCGACCGCATCAAACACGATACGCCCATCCGCAACCGTCAACTCTTTTGCATCCGGGCGATCAACCAGACCATGCGCCGGCGACAGCGTGTGCATCCCGTCCTCGACCTCGCCCAGATCGGCATAGATCGTCATCAAGGTCCAACTTACCCAACCCGTCATCTGCGCCAGCCGGATCGACATCGCTCCCGTCGCCGCCAGATCGCCGCTCGTCACGCCGCCCGCGCCCCAGCGCGTCAACCCATAGCCCAGCATCGCAACCGGCAATGACCCGGCCAATACGATCAACAAAAAGCGGAACCACACCGCCAGCTCGGCCCAATGAATGGCGCTGCTGCGAAACCGCCCGACACTGTCCAATGCGGCGCGATCCTCATGCGCGTCATGGGCGAACAGCTTCACGGTGCGGATATTGGTCACGGTATCGACAATCTGCCCCGTCACACCGGCCCGCGCCCCGGCCCGCGCCGCCGAGCGTTTGCGAATCCGCGGCAGGAAAGCCCTCAGCAACACGACATAAAGCACCAGCCAGAGCAGCACGATCACGGTCATTCCCGGATCAACACTCGCGCTCAACGCCAGCATCCCCACAACGGCCGCCAGCGCAAAGGTGATCGCATTCACCGATTCCTGTACGACCGAAACGATGCTGTTGGCGGTCTGCATCTGCTTTTGCGCAATGCGGCCCGCGAAATCATCGTCGAAAAAGCTGACTGACTGGCCCAGCGTATGCCGGTTCAACCGCACCATGACCTGACTAAACAGGTTCGGTGCCAACGCAATAGATTGAAACCCCGTGGCCAGCCCGAAGGAGACCGGACGCAGCACCAACAACACCGCCGCGGCCCAGAATAACAAGGCCGCGTTATCCGCCCAAAAGCTCACGCCGCCCGTCGCCGTGGCATCCACGATCCGCCCCAGCAACAACATGACCAACGCCTCAAACGCACCGCCCAAAGCAAACAGAAATCCGGCGATGGCAATGACAGGCCAACACCCGTCAAGCGCCCAGCGAAAGAATGCGCCCAGTTGTCTTGGCGGCGCGCCTTTGGCCGGGCGTTCCGGGTCGATCCGCTTGGCGAACCACGCTGCAAATTTGGTCGTTTTCATTGCGTTGCCACCATGCGTTGCCACCATGTTCTCAACTATGGGGCACAGGCGCCCCCTTCGTTCCGGGCGCGACCTCGGACGCTCTTACCCATCACCCCTACCCATCACCGGCGCGGTCCCGGGTCAAGTCTGGGACAGGTGTTTCACCACCTATTGCGCCGCTGCGTCATCCGCCCCCGTCTTGTCTCCAGGCTCGTCTCCGGTCTCGTCTCCGAGAAAGCCACCTGACTGGCGCGCCCAAAACTGCGCATAAAGCCCGCCTTGCGCCAGAAGATCGGCATGCCGCCCCTCTTCGACGATCCGGCCATCGTCCATCACGACGATCCGGTCCATATGCGCAATGGTGCTCAACCGGTGGGCAATCGCAATCACCGTCTTGCCCTCCATCATACCATAGAGCGTGTCCTGAATGGCGGCTTCCACCTCGCTGTCCAAGGCGCTTGTCGCCTCGTCCAGCAACAGGATCGGCGCGTCTTTGAGGATGACCCGTGCCAGCGTGATCCGCTGACGTTGCCCACCAGAGAGCTTCACCCCCCGTTCACCCACCTGCGCGGCATAGCCGCCGTTGCCCTTGGCATCAACCAGCCCCTCGATGAACCCATGCGCCTCGGCCTTTTTCGCGGCGGCAATGATCTCTTCCTCGCTGGCCTCCGGGCGGCCATAGGCGATGTTGTCGCGCACCGAGCGATGCAACAGCGCGCTGTCTTGCTGCACCATCCCGATCGCGGCGCGCAGGCTGTCTTGCGTGACGTTTGTGATGTCCTGCCCGTCAATGCGAATGACACCGGCCTCGGCATCGTAAAACCGCAACAACAGCTTCACCAGCGTCGATTTCCCCGCGCCCGACCGGCCCACAAGCCCGACCTTTTCGCCCGGCGCAACGGCCAGTTCCACCGCATTCAACCCGCCGCTGCCGCGCCCGTAGTGATGGCTGACGCCGTCAACCTCGATCCGCCCATTGCCAAGGCGCAAGGGCTTGGCCTCGGGCGCATCCACAAGGTCAATCGGCTGGGCAATCGTCTGCATCCCTTCCTTGACCACGCCCAGCTGGCGAAAGAACGACGTGATCGCCCACATAATCCAGCCCGTCATCGCATTCAGCCTGAGCACCAAAGCCGAGGCCGCCGCCACCGCGCCAACGCTCGCCTGCCCCTGCATCCACAAGAGCACCGCCCAGCCGACAACGCCCATGATCAGGAACCCGTTGAGCATCACCAAGCCGAAATCCATCAACGTATAAAGCCGCATCTCGGCTTGAAACGTGTCGCGCGAGTGGTCGATCGCTTCTTTGGCGTAGTCCATCTCGCCCTTGGTATGGGCGAACATCTTGACGGAATGAATGTTGGTATAGGCATCCACCACCCGCCCCGTCACCGCGCTCCGCGCGTCCGAGGCTTTCTCGGATGCCGGACCAACACGGCGAACGGTCCACCGCATCAACGCGGCATAGGCCACAAGCCAAAGCACCAATGGCACCGCCAGCCGCGCATCCGCCTGCCCCAGCACAATCACCGCGCCGATCACATAAGCCAGCGAATAGGTCAGCGCGTCAAACACCTGAAACACCGCCTCTCCGGCGGCAGGCGGGGTCTGCATGATGCGATTGGCAATGCGCCCCGCGAAATCATTTTCGAACCAACCCACCGACTGGCGCAACACATGCGCATGCGAACGCCACCGGATCAACGTCCCGAAATTCGGCATGATCGCGTTGTTGACAAGCATTACGTCAAAAAGCTGAAACGCCGGGCGCAGTAGCAAGATGAACACCGCCAATGCGATCATCGTGTTGCCATGCTCTTCCCAGACCCCCGCCGGGTCACCCTGCAGGATGTCAACGACCCACCCCATGTAGTAGATCAGCAGCAATTCTCCGGCGGCCACCACGACCGACATGATCCCGGCCAGCCAGAAAACAGTTTTGAAGGGCTTGGAATAGCCCAACATGAAACGCCACAAGGTCTGTGGCGGACGATCCTCGGGCGGATAGTCGCAATAAGGGTCAACAAGGTTTTCAAAATAACGAAACATGAGAGAGCTTCCTAGAAACAAAGCAATTGCAATATGTCGGCAGGCGACAACCGGGATGACAGCCACCTGTGGCCCGTCACCCCAAGGCGCGCCCACAAGCTTGGACGCTACTTAGCTATGAATATGCCAAATCCCGCGATACATATTGCACCCTCCCTTCAGGTTGCCCCGGCACGCTATCTCAGGGAAAACCGGATGTCACCCCCTCGGAACCTTGGGGCGGGTCGCGGGCAAAGGTGGGGGCCAGCCCCCCACACCCCCAGGGATATTTTCAGTCAGATGAATAACACATCATTAACCTTAACTGCATTGCGTCGCGGAAGGGTTCTGGGGCTTACGTCACCTTGCTATTACTTGAATAAAAGCGTGCGGAAGCACTCCTTTGGATCACCCTTTGATCCGGGCCAATGCCTCGCTTGCGGCACGTGTTGGGGTGAGTTTGCCGGCCGCAACTTCGTCGGCCAGTCCCGACATGATATCGCGGGCTGGGCCTGTCTCGAGTTGTCTCAGCAGGCCTTGTCGGACATCTTCGCGGAACCAGAACTCTGCCTGCTCGGCGCGGGCGCGTTCGAAATGGCCATTCTCGCGGCGCCACTCGATCAGCGAGGTCATCTCGCTCCAAGCGGTTTCCAGCCCGTCTTGTTGCAGCGCGGACACCATCATCGCTTTGGGAAACCCTGCCGGATCCTGCGGACGTTTTCTCAGCAGTTTCAGCGCGCCCATATAGTCGGCGCAGGTGCGTGTCGCGGCGGGTTTGAGATCACCATCCGCCTTGTTCACAAGGATGATATCGGCCATCTCCATGATCCCGCGCTTCACGCCCTGCAACTCGTCGCCCCCCGCCGGGGCCAGCAGCAAGATGAACAGGTCCGCCATTTCCGCCACCATCGTCTCGGATTGCCCGACGCCCACGGTCTCGATCAGGATAACGTCGAACCCTGCCCCTTCGCACAGCTCGATCGCCTCGCGGGACCGGCGCGCAACACCGCCCAAATGGCTCTGGCTGGGCGACGGGCGGATAAACGCATTCGGATCGCGCGACAGCCGCTCCATCCGCGTCTTGTCGCCCAATATCGAGCCGCCCGACCGGGTCGAGCTTGGGTCCACCGCCAGCACCGCCACTTTCAGCCCTCGCGCCGTCAGCAAACAGCCAAACGCCTCGATAAAGGTCGATTTCCCGACCCCCGGCGTGCCCGACAACCCGATGCGGATCGCCTGTCGCCCCTGCGGCTTTAGCGCCTCAAGCAGCTCCGTCGCCTGTGCGCGGTGATCATCGCGCCCGCTTTCCACCAGCGTTATCGCGCGCGCCAGCGCACGCCGGTCGCCCGCTGCGATTTTTTGTGCAATTGCCGCGATGTCCATGGCGCTGACCCCGTGCTGACCAATCCCGCGCCTTCATGCCCAACTCGGGCAGCCAAGTCCAGCCACCCGCGATCCCTTATGGACGCGCGGCGCCCCCTGCCGCATAACCACCCCATGAAGTCCGGCCTGCCCATAGATGACGCGCTTGCCCCCCTCCTCGATGCGCTCCACCGCGAGGGGCGCGCCGTGCTGCAAGCGCCCCCCGGTGCGGGCAAAACCACCGTTGTGCCGCTTGCGCTACTTGAGGCAAAGCTGACCACCGGGCGCATCCTCATGCTTGAGCCGCGCCGCCTTGCCGCCCGCGCCGCCGCCGAACGCATGGCCGATAGCCTCGGTGAAACCACGGGTCAAACCGTCGGCTATCGCATCCGAGGCGAGGCGAAAACCTCGCCGCAAACCCGCATCGAAGTGGTCACCGAAGGCATCCTCACCCGGATGATCCAATCCGATGCCGAACTGTCCGGCGTCGGCGCGGTGCTGTTTGACGAATTCCACGAACGCTCGCTTAACGCTGACCTCGGCCTTGCGCTTTGTCTCGAAATCGCCGGCGCGCTACGTGACGACCTGATGCTGTTGCCAATGTCTGCCACGCTCGACGCCGCGCCATTGGCCGAGCTGATGCAAGCCCCGCTCATCACCTCCCAAGGGCGCGCTTTCCCGGTTGATACGATCTGGCGCGACACCCCCCTGCCCCCGCGCGCCCGGCTTGAAGAGGCAACCGCCGATCTCACCCTCCACGCGCTCACCGAAACCACTGGCGGCGTGTTGGTCTTCCTCCCCGGCGAAGGCGAAATCCGCCGTGCCGAGGCACTGCTCAAGCCCAAGCTGCCCAAGGATTGCACCCTTCACCCCCTGTTCGGCGCGATGCCGTTCAAGGACCAGCGCGCCGCGATCCAACCCGCGGCGCAAGGGCGCAAAATCGTGCTCGCCACCTCCATCGCCGAAACCTCGCTCACCATCCAGGACATCCGCGTGGTGATCGACGCAGGCCGCGCCCGCCGCGCCCGTTTCGATCCGTCGTCAGGCATGTCGCGCCTCGTGACCGAGCGTGTCACCCGCGCCGAAGCGACCCAACGCGCGGGCCGCGCAGGCCGCGTTGCACCGGGGCGCGCCTATCGCCTCTGGACCAAGGGCGAGGAGGGCGCGCTCGCCGCATTTCCCCCGGCCGAAATCGAGGCCGCCGATCTCACCGGATTGGCCCTTGAACTGGCGCTCTGGGGGGCCACGCCTGCCGATCTGCCCTTCCTGACCCAGCCCAACCCCGGCACCTACGGCGAGGCACAGGCCCTGCTCCACATGCTCGGCGCGCTCGATAACGACAACCGCATCACCGCGCATGGCCGCGCCCTCGCCGCACTGCCGTTGCACCCACGCCTTGCGCATATGCTCACCCTCGCGGGGCCGCCCGCCGCTCCCCTCGCCGCGCTTCTGGCGGATCGTGACCCGCTGCCGCGCTCTGCCCCCGCCGACCTCACCCTCCGGCTCGAGGCGCTCGCCGACCCGCGCCACTTTGCGCAAACCCGCCCGTATCCGCCCAACCGCCCCGCCCTGACCCGCATCAATGCAGAGGCCAAGCGTCTCGCCAGCCGTAGTCGCAGCCGCAAGGGCGCGCACAGCGCGCTCTCTCCCGCCGAAATGGCTGCGCTCGCCTATCCCGACCGCATCGCGCAACGCCGCAAAGGCGATCAGCCCCGCTATGTGCTCTCCGGTGGCAAAGGCGCGGTGCTGGACGATGGCGACCCCCTCGCCGCCACCCCCTTTCTCGTTGTCACCGATACTGACGGCAACCCGCGCGAGGCCCGCATCCGACAGGCCACCGCCATCTCGCAATCCGAAATCCGCGCCCAGTTCGCGGATCAAATCGGCTGGATCGACACCTGCGACTGGTCCAAACGCGACCGCCGCGTGGTGGCCCGAAAACAGGAACGCCTCGGCGCGATCACCCTCGATGACCGCATCTGGAAAGACGCCCCCGACGACGCCATCGCCACTGCCATGTGCGTGGGCATCCGTGATCTTGGCCTCTCGCCCTCTGCCGCCGCCCAAAGGTTTCGCGCCCGCGTGGCCTTGGCCCGTGCGGCGGGCGAAGCGCTACCCGACATGTCCGATGACGCCTTGCTCAACGGCCTCGAAGACTGGCTCATGCCACACTTGGGCCGCACCCGAAGCGCGGCTGACTGGAAAGCCTTCGACATCCTTCCCGCCTTGCAAGCCATGCTCGACTGGGGCCAGACCCAGCGCCTCAATACGCTCGCCCCGCCGCATTTCACCACACCATTGGGGCGCAAGATCCCGATCGACTATTCCGGTGACCACCCGGAAATATCGCTCCGCCTGCAAGAGATGTTTGGCCAGAAGACCCACCCGATGGTCGGCACCACGCCGCTGCGCGTGACGCTGCTCTCTCCCGCCCAGCGCCCGGTGCAAACCACGCTCGACATCCCCGGTTTCTGGGCGTCGTCCTATGACGACGTGCGCAAGGACATGCGCGGTCGCTACCCCAAACACCCCTGGCCCGACGATCCAACCCAAGCCGACCCGACCCTGCGCGCCAAACCCCGCGCCAAGCGCTGATACAGCTGCCTGAATTCAAGGCATTCGCCGTCAGCAACGCCCCGTCATGCCCCGCTCATTTTGCATATCCGGAAAAAACCCTATATAAAGAGCGAAACGATCAAAAAACTTTGAGCAGGTAAAACGGTTAACAATGACAAACGGATTGCGAAAAGCGTGGGCAGAGCTTGTCCGCCCGATGTTCCAGCGCCCCAAGCGGTTGCAGGTCGCAGCCCTGTGTTTCACCCGCAAAGGCCCCAAGAAAAAGGTGCTGCTCGTCACCTCGCGTGACACCGGTCGCTGGATCATCCCCAAAGGTTGGCCGATTGATGGCAAGGACGCCCCCGGCGCCGCCATGCAGGAAGCTTGGGAAGAAGCGGGCGTGAAATCCGGCAAGATCGCACCCGAACCCGTCGGCACCTATGACTACGACAAAGAGCTTTCCAGCGGCCTTCCCGTGCCGGTCGAAACCCTTGTCTATTCGGTCGAAGTCACCTCGCTCAAGGACGAGTTCCCCGAATCCGACCAACGCGAGCGCAAATGGGTCAGCCCCAAGAAAGCCTCCTCAATGGTGCGCGAACCCGAATTACAGGACATTTTGCGTCGTTTGTAACTGTTTTGTAACGGTTTTATGACAAAATTCGTTGATTTGGCGGCTCGGGTTCTCTACCCCTCCAGAACGCTCTGAGGGGCTTGAACGATCTGAGGGGGAACGACCGTGTCAATGAGCCAGCCACCGAACGATGCCGACCACCTACAAACGCTCGATCGTGACCTCGACCGCTTCTCACATCTTGAGACCGCTGGCCAATATGTCGCCCGGCCGATGGTTGCCTCGGGGATCGCACTGGCCTTCATCGTTGTGGCCGGCCTGATCGCAGGGGTGCTCTTCGGGCAAAGCCAGTCCAACCTAATCGTGGTCGCGGCGGCGGTGTTCGGCGCTTACATGGCGCTCAATATCGGGGCCAATGACGTGGCCAACAATATGGGCCCGGCGGTCGGGGCGAATGCGCTCACCATGGGCGGGGCCATCGCCATTGCTGCGATCTTCGAAAGCGCGGGCGCGCTGCTGGCCGGGGGCGATGTGGTCTCGACCATTTCCAAGGGGATCATCGCGCCTGAATCCGTGGCCACTTCGGGGGTCTTCATCTGGGCAATGATGGCCGCGCTGATATCTGCGGCGCTTTGGGTTAACCTTGCCACATGGGTCGGCGCGCCGGTCTCAACCACCCATTCCGTGGTTGGCGGGGTCATGGGCGCGGGCATCGCCGCCGCCGGATTTTCCGCCGTAAACTGGCCCACGATGAGCACGATTGCCGCCTCTTGGGTGATTTCCCCGGTGCTCGGCGGGGTCATCGCCGCTGGCTTCCTTGCCCTGATCAAATGGCGCGTCATCTACCGCGACGATAAAATCGCCGCCGCCCGCCGCTGGGTGCCGATCCTTGTCGGCATCATGGCCGGAGCCTTCGCCGCCTATCTCGCCCTCAAGGGGCTGAAACGCATCGTCAAAATCGACATGACGACCGCCCTGCTCATCGGGCTCGCCCTTGGCGTCGCCGCGTGGCTGGTCACGATCCCGCTCATCGCGCGCCAATCCCAAGGGCTCGAAAACCGCAACAAATCCCTCAAGGTGCTGTTCGGCATTCCGCTCGTGATCTCCGCTGCCCTGCTCAGCTTTGCCCATGGCGCCAATGATGTGGCCAATGCGGTCGGCCCTCTGGCGGCCATCGTGCATGCGTCCGAATTCGGCGATTTCGCCTCCAAGGTCGCGATCCCGATGTGGGTCATGGTGATCGGCGCGTTCGGCATCTCCTTCGGGCTGTTCCTCTTTGGCCCCAAATTGATCCGCATGGTCGGCAGCCAGATTACCAAGCTCAACCCGATGCGCGCCTATTGCGTTGCACTCTCGGCGGCCTTCACGGTGATCGTGGCGTCATGGCTCGGCCTCCCGGTCAGCTCGACCCATATCGCGGTCGGCGGCGTTTTCGGCGTCGGCTTCTTTCGCGAATGGGACACCTCGCGCCGGATGCGCAAGAACGCCCAAACCATCCCCCCAGAACTGCGCATCGCCCCCGAAGAACGCCGCCGCCGCAAATTGGTGCGCCGCTCGCATTTCATGACGATCATCGCCGCTTGGGTCATCACCGTCCCGGCCGCGGCCCTCATGTCGGGGCTGATCTACTATCTGCTGCACAGTATGTTCGTCTAAGTAAGGACGGGCGGGCAAAATCCCCAGCCGCTCGCCCTTCTTCCGCTCCACACCCCAGCCGGTGACGCTGCGATCCTGTCGCCCCTACACCACCGCCAGAATGTCCGCAGAACGCACCTGCCGGATGCCCCCCACCTCGGCTTCCGCGACCAAATCGGCCACCCGTGCATTCACCGGCGTCGCAACCCCATGCATCTGCCCTAGGCGCACGATCTCACCCTGAAACAAACCGATCTCGGTCTTTTTGCCACTCTCAAGATCCACGACCATCGACGTCCGCGCCGACGCATCCACCGTCAACATCGGCGCCGCCACACGGCGAAACGCCCATGTCGGCAGGCGCAAAATAGTCGGGATCGCCCACGCTGGCGCTGCCGCTGGCACCCGCACCTCCAACCTGGCCGCTTTGAACACCGCCAGCGCCTCGCGCATCTGCGCCGCCATCACCCGCCGCCACCCCCGGTCCAGCAACATATCGCGCAGGCTCTTGCCCGATAGCGCATTGACCGCATTGGTCAGGTTCAGGATCAGCTTGCCACGCTGCACTTCCGCCATATCGGCCCGCTCCTCGACCTCCAGCCCCGGCACGCTCAACAAAGCGCCCAATTCGCCGGGTCCGGCCTCCACCATCATCTCGCCACTGGCCGACCGGTGATACCGCCCCTGCCCCTGCGCCACCACGTTGAAGCCCACCATGCCCGCACGCACATCGCGCCCCGGCAGGGCGCGGCGCAATACCTCGACCGGGGTCAGACCGTTTTGCAAACTTACCACCACGGCCCGCTCCGGCGCATGGCGGGCGACCAACTGGCCCATCTCCGCGCTCGCTCCGCCCTTGACGCAAACCAGCACGATATCGGCCTCTGCCAATACCTCCGGCGCTTGCGTCACCTCGGGCGTGGACCGCGCCTCAAGCCCGTCAAAATCGCTGAGCGTCAACCCATGCGCCTTGATCTCATCGACACCGCGCGCCCGCGCCAAAAGCCGCACATCACGCCCCGCCGCGGCAAGCAATCCGCCAACGAAACAGCCAATTGCACCCGCGCCCGCCACCACAATCACCGGTTCCGCCATCCTGCCCCGCCTTTCATCTTTCCTAAAACACACCCGCGCCGAAGGCAGCCGCCCGCGCTATCCAGTCAACGGACAGCGATAGGTCACCCCCTGCCACCACCCAACCGGATGGTCTTCCCGCAACCAGACATAGCGATCCGCGCCGTCAAAAATCAAATACCAGCGCACCAGGGCACCGCCATCCGTGCGCAAGGTCTCGTGATGCATGAACATGAACAACCGCCCCGCCTCGCGGTTCAGTATGTCATAGTAGAACGTATCGCCAAAACTGTCGCGACTCTGGATCGGCTCTGAAAGATGCACGGTCAGGCGCTTGCCACCCGCGTCCAGCTCCCACCAGAACGGCGATTTGCACAGACCGCCCACAGGCGGCTCATGGCTCCACTTGCCTCCCAGCAGCAACGCCAAGGCATCTTGTTCGCGCGCCTCTGCGTGCAACGCACCACCGCCCGCAACGCTCCCGACACAGATCAGCAGCGCCAAAACCAAATTGGCAATCGGGCGAGGCTTACACGCCAAGGCACCAGCGCATAACAGCCTTTTGCGCATGAAGCCGGTTTTCCGCCTCGTCGAAAATCACCGATTGCGGCCCGTCCATGACCTCGCTGGTCACTTCCTCACCGCGATGCGCGGGAAGGCAATGCATGAACAGCGCGTCATCCTTGGCATGGCTCAGCAACTCGGCGTTCACCTGATAGGGGCGCAACATGTTGTGGCGGCGCTCTTTGTTGGATTGGCTGTCGTGCATGCTGACCCATGTGTCGGCAACGACAAGGTCCGCGCCCTCAACCGCTTTGGCCGCGTCACGCTCGATCACCACCTTCGCGCCCTGCTCGCGGGCCAGCCCGATGAATTCCGGCTCCGGGTCCAATTGCATCGGGCCGGTGAAGGTCAGGTCAAAACCGAACTGCCCGGCTGCATGAAGAAAGGACGAACAGACGTTGTTGCCATCCCCGCACCACACCACTTTCTTGCCCTTGATCGAGCCGCGATGCTCCTCATAGGTCATGACATCGGCCATGATCTGACAGGGGTGGGTGCGGTCGGTCAACCCGTTGATCACCGGCACATCGGCATATTCCGCCAGTTCGAGCAGCACTGTTTCGTCAAAGGTGCGGATCATGATCATATCAACATAGCGGCTCAGAACGCGCGCGGTGTCGGCGATGGTTTCGCCATGGCCAAGCTGCATGTCGTTGCCAGAGAGCACCATCGTCTCGCCCCCCATCTGGCGCACACCCACGTCAAAGCTGACGCGTGTGCGGGTTGAGGGTTTCTCAAAGATCAGCGCAACCATATGCCCGGCGAGCGGCTGTTCGTCATCGGGGCTGCCCTTGGGGCGGCCTGCGCGCGCGTCTTTCATTGCGCGGGCGTTGGCGATCATGCCGGTAAGCTCGTTGGTGTCGGTTTTATGCAGGTCGAGAAAATGGTTCATAATATTTGGTCCGTTTTTCGGCGGCAGAGCCGGGGGCCAGCCCCCCGGACCCCCCGGGATATTTTCAGTCAGATGAAGCAGCAGAGACAGCGCTTGCCGCGGCGTCGAGGCGGGTTACGGCTTCGGCGATCTCGTCTTCGCTCATGTTGAGCGGGGGCAGCAGGCGGATCACATTGTCGGCGGCGGGCACGGTGATGACCTGATTTTCATAGCCTGCGTTCACCACGTCCATGTTGGCAGCGCGGCATTTGATGCCGAGCATCAGGCCCGCGCCGCGCACCTCTTCGAAGACCTCGGGGTGGGCGGCGATCAGGCCTTCGAGTTTCTGACGCAACAGGCCGGCGCGGGCGTTGACCGTGGCGAGGAAATCGGGCTCGGAGATGATTTCGAGCACTTTGGCGCCCACGGCGCAGCCGAGCGGGTTGCCGCCATAGGTGGAGCCATGGGTGCCGACCGTCATGCCGGAGGCGGCGCGTTCGCTGGCGAGCACAGCGCCCAAGGGGAAGCCGCCGCCGATGCCTTTGGCGACCATCATGATGTCGGGGGTGATGCCGGCCCATTCATGGGCGAACAGGCGACCGGTGCGGCCCATGCCGCATTGCACCTCGTCGAGGATCAGCAGCGTTCCGGTTTCGTCGCATATCGCGCGCAGGTCTTTCAGATCGGCATCGGCGAGCGGGCGGATGCCGCCTTCGCCCTGGATCGGTTCGACGATGATCGCGGCTGTGGTCTCGCTCACGGCGTCGCGGAGCGCGTCGAGATCGCCCCAGGGCAGGTGAATGAAGCCGGGGAGAATGGGCCCGAAGCCCTTGGTCATCTTCTCCGACCCTGCGGCAGCGATTCCGGCGGAAGACCGACCATGGAAGGCGCCCTCGAAACCGATGATCTCGACCCGTTCGGGCGCGCCCTGCTCGTACCAGTATTTACGCGCCATTTTGACCGCCAGTTCGCACGCCTCGGTGCCCGAATTGGTAAAGAACACCGTGTCGGCAAAGGTCTTGTCAACCAATGCATCGGCCAACGCCTGTTGCTGCGGGATATGGTAGAGGTTCGAGACATGCCAAAGCTGTTCCGCCTGATCGCTCAGCACTTTGGTCAGCGCCGGATGGGCATGCCCCAACGCGTTCACCGCAATCCCTGAGCCAAGGTCGAGAAAACGTCGCCCGTCACGCTCGATCAACCAGCAGCCCTCGCCCTTCACGAATTCTAGCGCAGCGCGATTGTAGGTCGGCAAAACAGACGGGATCATCAGCTTATCCTCTTTGGATCAGAGCCCCCTTGAGTGCATCAGGCGGGGCGTTTCGTCAATAATTTTTGGGGGTTGGCACCGCATCAAGACGCGGCAAATGAACAAGAACGGGCATCCCACGGGCCAAATGGCCCGCCGGGTCAGGCGCTGCGACGTCGGCGTCGGGTGGCGGTGATATGCTGTTGCTTGCTCATGGCACCCCGTCTAGCGGCCATTCTCGCCGCTGTAAAGAGGGGGCCGCGCGCGCCCTGATCCTGCCCGCTCCTAGCCGCACGCATGCGGCGCCCCCTGCCACCAACATTCCCAAACCTTGCCGCTGGTCCGCCCGCAGCCCGCCGCTTTTGCGCCCAAATCTCGGAACAGTTTGTTGCCAATCGAGAAACAAAGACCAAGCCTGAAAGGCGCCACCCCATGACCGCACAAATCCATATCCTTGATGCCGTGCGCGGCACGCCCGCAAAAATCAACGCCGCCCATAACGTGCTGGAAGCGCGCGACAATTGGGGGCGCACTCCGCTGCTGGCCGCGATCCTTGATGGCACGGTTACCGAAGTCCGCGCCCTGTTGCGTGCCGGGGCGAACCCCAATGAAGTGCTCAGCGGCGAAACCGCCAATTGTTTTGCGAGTGGCGAAACCGCCCTGATGCTGGCCGCGCCAGAACCGCAAAAGCTGAAACTTCTGCTGCAATACGGCGCTGACCCGATGGCCGGACCACAGGGCGGGCTGGCCGCATGGCTTTCGCAGGAACTGGCCGAAGACAACGGCGATGTGCCTGAGTATTTCGAAGGGCTCGAAGTGAGCGCCGCGATGCTGAAACGGAGCGCGGTTTAAACCAACGGCCCCGCGATCACCGCTTATGCAACGAACAATTGCGCGTCACCCGATGATCGCGACCCCAAACCTCATGGTCGCAAAACCTGCGGCCATGCCCATGCTTTGCCGCGCGGTCTCGCCCCTCAGCTTCGCAATGAACACGCGCGCGCCGGGCATCAGCAGACGCATCGGGCGCCCCAGATCTAGGCAAAATCTTATCTGCCTGTGCTGACACCTCCGCTCGCGCGGCAAAGGAAAACAGGCATCGCGACCATGCGCCCACATCACGCGCGTTAAAACACCGTTGCGACTGCGCCCGCCCCCACTTTCCCCCTTGCTCCGCCGCGCCAAACCGCTACCCACTCGGCCCATGTCGGAACCACTCGCCCCAAACCACGGCCTCGCCGTGACATTCATGCTCGCGGCCTCGGTGTTCATCGCGGCGGCCACCTTGATGGCGAAACTGTCCTCGGACCCGCAATTGGGCGAACCGCTGCATCCGCTACAGATCAGCCACGGCAGGTTCCTCTTTGCCTGGATCGTGGTGGCCAGCACCGCCGCGATCCTGCGCCTGAAAATCACCGCGCCCAACCTGCGGGTTCATGCCGCGCGCACCCTTGCGGGCTGGAGCGGGGTCAGCTTGATGTTTGCCGCCGTCGCTTTCATCCCCTTGGCCGATGCCACGGCAATCAGCTTTCTCAGCCCGGTCTTTGCGATGATGCTCGCCATTCCGCTCTTGGGGGAAAAGGTCGGGCGCATCCGCTGGATCGCCGCCGGGGTGGCGCTGTTTGGGGCGCTGGTGCTGTTGCGCCCAACCCCGACAAGCTTTCAGCCCGCGGCACTTCTCGCTCTGGCGGCGGCGGTGGTGATGGGCTTGGAAATCGTGCTGATCAAACGACTGTCCGGGCGCGAGAGCGCATTGCAAATCTTGTTTATTAACAACAGCTTCGGGCTGATCATCGCCACGATCGCAGCCGCCTTCTTCTGGGCACCACCCAGCCCAGCACAATGGGGGGCGCTGGCTGGAACCGGCGTGTTCATGGCCATCGCTCAGACCTGCTATGTCAACGCCATGCGCCGGGCCGAAGCTAGCTTCGTGGTGCCATTCGCCTATGCAACGCTGGTGTTCGCCGCTTTGTTCGATGCCGCCTTGTTCGGGCACCGGCCCGATGCGGCCTCGCTCCTCGGCGCGGCGATCATCATCTTGGGCGCCGCGCTCCTTGCTTGGCGCGAGGCCCGCGCGGCGCGGCTGGCGCGGGCGCGAACAAACCCTTGAATAAAAGGCCAGATGCGCCTTGCGCTGACCGTCGCTATGTTTAGAATAGGACGCTGACCGAATTACCAGGCGGCCCCGCAAGTGATGGCCGCCTTTTCCAAATGGGAATATGTCATGTCGTGGACCGACGAACGCGTTGAAGTGCTGAAAAAGATGTGGGGCGAAGGCCAGTCGGCCAGCCAGATCGCCAAAGAACTGGGCGGGGTGACCCGCAACGCGGTGATCGGCAAGGTGCACCGGCTGGGCCTGTCCAACCGCTCCGCCGGGAGCAAGACGGAAGCCAAACCCAAACCCGCCGCCAAGCCCGAGGCAAAGCCACGCGTCGCCGCCAAACCCAAGGCGAAACCCGCGGCCAAGGAACCGGCCAAAGAGCCCGCGACCAGCGCCGCACCCTCTGCCCTGGCCAAACCCGCCATGTCCCCGGCGCGCAAAGCGATTATTCCAGCAGGCCAACCCCTGCCGCCGCAACCCTCGGCAAACGAGATCAGCCCCGAAGCGCTCGCCAAGGTGAGCGAAATCGAGAAGAAGGCCAAACGCCTTGGCCTGATGGAGCTGACCGAGCGGACCTGCAAATGGCCCGTGGGCGACCCGGCGACCGATGACTTCTGGTTCTGCGGTCTGCCTGTGCAAGCTGGCAAACCCTATTGCGAGGCCCATGTCGGCGTCGCGTTCCAGCCCATGTCGAGCCGCCGCGACCGCAAACGCTAAGGCGTTGAACAGGCTTTGCGCCGCCTACGGCGTCGCGGGGGGCGCCTCGCTTCGCTCGGCGCCACCTGCACGCGGCGTTGCTCTTTTCTCAGCATGTAATGAAGCGGGCTGTAGAACGGCGGAATTGAGGATTTAGAGAAAGCTCAAAGGCGCTGAGATGTTTCAGCGCCTGCGTTTCTTTCATGGTCCAAATACTCAATTTGCCGGCTCGTGTTCGGCCCTTCCGCTGGCTCTCTGGCGCTTGCCGTTTCGCAAACCTCCGCTGCGATTCCGGATTGATGCTTCCCCAAGGCGCGTCGCTGCTCTATATCCGCGCCATGCAAAACCCGCCCAGCCTCCGCCCCGACCTTGCCCGTGCCTCGCTTAGCGAAGCGCGCCGCGCCGATCAGCCGACCATTGGTATGGTCTCCCTTGGCTGCCCCAAGGCTCTTGTCGACAGCGAGCGCATCCTCACCCGCCTTAGGGCCGAAGGCTATGGCATTTCGCCTGACTACTCCGGCGCGAACGCGGTGATCGTCAACACCTGTGGGTTTCTCGACAGCGCCAAAGCCGAGTCGCTTGAAGCGATTGGCGAGGCGCTGAGCGAAAACGGCAAGGTGATCGTGACCGGCTGTCTTGGCGCCGAGCCGGACTATATTCGCGAGCATCACCCCAATATTCTCGCCGTGACCGGGCCGCACCAATACGAGCAAGTGCTCGACGCGGTGCATGCCGCCGTGCCGCCCGACCCGGACCCGTTTGTCGACCTGTTGCCTGCCTCCGGCGTCAAGCTTACCCCGCGCCACTATAGCTATCTCAAGATTTCCGAGGGCTGTAACCACCATTGCAAGTTCTGCATCATCCCGTCGATGCGTGGCCGCCTGCAATCGCGCCCGCACAAGGCGGTTCTGCGCGAGGCCGAAAAGCTGGTTGAAAACGGTGTGCGCGAACTGCTGGTGATCTCTCAGGACACCTCGGCCTATGGCGTCGACTGGCCGCGCGACGCGCGCCCCACGGGCGAACAGCCCATCACCGCGCTAGCCCGTGATCTAGGCGCGTTGGGGGCATGGACCCGCTTGCATTACGTCTACCCCTATCCGCATGTGCGCGAAGTGATCCCGCTGATGGCCGAGGGGCTCATCCTGCCTTACCTCGACATCCCGTTCCAACATGCCCACCCCGAAACGCTCAAGCGTATGGCCCGCCCGGCCCACGCCGAACGCACGCTCGACCGCATCGCTGAATGGCGCGGGCTGTGCCCGGACATCACCCTGCGCTCAACCTTCATCGTCGGCTACCCCGGCGAGACCGAGGCCGAATTCCAGACCCTTCTCGATTGGATGGACGAAGCCCAGCTCGACCGCGTCGGCTGTTTTCAATATGAAAACGTCGATGGCGCCCGCTCCAACGCCCTGCCCGATCATGTCCCGGACGAGATCAAGCAAGACCGCTGGGACCGCTTCATGGAAAAGGCCCAAGCCATCTCTGAAGCCAAACTCGCCGCCAAGGTGGGTCAGACGATGGACGTTATCATCGACGACATCGACGACGACGGCATCGCCACTTGCCGCACCAAATCCGACGCGCCCGAGATTGACGGCAACCTGTTTATTGACGAAGGCACCGAAGGCCTGACCGTGGGCGAGATCGTCTCGGTCGAGGTGGATGAGGCGGGGGAATACGACCTCTGGGGCCGGCTCAACGGCTAAGCGGGCGGTTACTTCACCAACCGCTCCAACGCCCGACCATTGCTCCACGTTCCGTGCAACGAGCCATCCGGCATGACCACGTAAACCACCGGCGCATCCGAGCCCCAGTTCACCGTCACCACCCGCCCCTCGCGGCGGCCAATGCCGGTGTAGCTCTGGTTGCCAACGGTCCAGGCAAAGCCGACACCCCCGCCCGGTTGCTCCTGAACCGAGACTTGCCCGCTATAGCGCGAGCCATCGGGGTTTCGCCCCTCGGCTTTGTAAAATCCGGTGATGTTGCCTGCGGCCAGGCCGCTCTCGGATTGCGCGCTTACTCCCTGCGGCAACAGCATCGCGGCCGACACCGCGCTCATGAAAAATCGACGTCTGCGCATTGGAAAATCCCTTTCACTTCAAAATCAATGCCCCAAGCCTAGTGCATTTTTGATCCCGAACAAAAGCCTTCGCCGTTGACACCCGCCGCAAAACAAAACCCCCGCAGGCCAAACCTGCGGGGGCTTATCTCACTCAATGGTGCGAAGGATCAGAACCGCATCGCGCCCATGAACGCAAACATCGGCATGTATTGCGCAAAGTCGGGATAGCGCAGCGTCACATCGTTCAACGTGAGTTCGCGCTTGCTGATGTCAGAGCGCGCGACCGCCCATTCCAACGCGCCGCCGTCGCCCTCTTTGGCAAGGTTGCGAAGCACAATCAGGCCGGACTTCACAGCGCTCAGCCCCGATACCTCATACGATCCGGGGCGCACCTTTGCCATCGTGTCATCGAAATAGGCCAGCAGCTCGGGAAGACCCGTCATCCGCATCGTCGCCTCGCCCTCATAGGGGAACAAGCTCAGAACCTCGGACGGGTAAAAGCGATAGCTACCCTCTTGCTCCAGCCGGAACAGCCCTGTTTCATACACATTCATGCCCGACGTCATCTCCATCACGGTCGACGCCGCATAGATCACCAAAGGCGTGATGATCTCGACCGGCTCTTGCAGGTTGTGAATCGTCACATCCTTGAACATCTGCTTGAGCAGACCTTCGTTCAGCTTCGTCACGCTCGACGTGATCGCAAGCTCCTTGGGGAACCACGCGTTGAGATGCGGCAGAACATCTGCCGGTGCGCTTTCGCCGGGGATCATCTTGCCGCCGGAAAACACCGTGCCCACGCTCAGCGTGCCTTCGTTCCGGTTCAGCCCCGCCAACCCGAAGTTCACACCCCAGCTGTCAAAAGACAGCGCGAATTCCGACTCTGCCTCGGTGGCGCGCTGGCCGTTGCGATAGGGATGGTAAAGCGCATCAAACCAGACGTTCTTGCCCTCGCTCGCGATCTCCAGCTTGCCGAACTCCATGAGCCCATTGAGCAGCGCCGTCGCATCCACCGGACGGCGGCGTGGCGGGTTGCCCAGCGTCATGAAGGTGGCCATCATATCCGCCACCGGCAGCTCTTCGGTGGTGAAGCGCACCACCGCCTCGCCCACCCGCAGCGCCGAATCCGGCAGGGCCTCGCGCTGGTCGACATTGCCAAACCGCAAAACGATCTCGGCCCCGCCCCATGTGCGCGGCTGCACGTCCTTCAACGCCGCCGTCGCATGCAACGTCCCGGCCTGAAAATATTCGTTCTGCCGGCGAACGCTCGCCATGTTCAGATTGGTTGCGCTCAGATCCAGCGTCACGGTGTCATAGGTGTTGCCCAACAGGCTCTGACCCAGCGTCTGCAAATGCGCGCCGCCATTGCGCACGGTCCCAAGCATCAGAACCTCGCGCAGCACCGAATAAAGATCGACCGGCTTGTCGCCATTCGCCGCCAACAGCGCTCTAACCTCGCCCAGCGTTACATTCTGCGGCCCCATGCCGATCATCGCCACATTGCCTGCGGTGATCTCGAACTTGCTTTCGGTATTGGTGCTGTCGGGCTCCTTGAGCACATCAAACATCAAACTGCCCAGCGAGATGCTCGCCTGTGGCTCCGGCGTATTGGCCGGCGCCGCGCCCATGTCCGGCGTGAACTTCACATCATTGGTCAGCCACTTCAGCGCCGAATAGGACCGCGACTTGGTCGACCACGTCCCGTCAAATTCCATCCCCGAGAAGCTGAGCGTGCCGATCCCCGGAAACTCCAGCGTGCTGGAAAACGTCAGGTCGGTGATGCGATAGCTGTCATCGTCCAGCGGGTCCATGCGGAACGACACATCGCCGAACGGGAACAAGCCCATCAAGGTGGTGTCCTGCAACGTGGCGCGGAATCCGCCGCCCTCTTCGCTGACCGCCACGTCGCGGGTCAACAGCGGCCCGATGATGGTGATGGGCAACGGCGTCGACAGCGCTGAAAGAACATCGGTCTTGGCCTCCTCCACCGATTGCGCAGCAAGCGGCGCCGCGAGACTGAAGCTGACAGCAAGGGAACAAAGCGGGAGGGCATAGGATCTTATGGCCACGGATAATTCTCCTCAGGGAACCAACAAAGTTAACGAAATATCGTTGGCCACAGTCTGAGGGTTTCAGAGCCAAGGTTCAAGCGATCATCGTTGCGCAAACCCCGCCCTCTGCGCACGCTGCGTTCATAAATGCGCGTCGTCGAGAATCAGACACCGGCGGCAGCCGGGAGTCAGCCCGATGTCACCCCCCCCTATTTCCGCTTTCTGCCAAAGGTTAACAGCAGCGGAATTACTTTGAGTCTTTCGCTTCCAGCGCGTCGAGCCGGGCCTTCAACGCCGCGTTTTCTTCGCGGGCTTTCTGGGCCATGGTGCGCACCGCATCGAACTCTTCCCGGGTCACGAAATCACGGTCCGCCAGCCAGCGATCCACCAGCGATTTCATCGCCGTCTCGGCCTCGTCCTTGGCCCCCTGTGCCACGCCCATCGCGTTGGTCATCAGATGAGAAATATCGTCTAGAATCTTGTTACGCGTCTGCATCGGACTCTCCCGCTTTACCTTGTCCCTATATGGGCATGGATCGCTGTAATCGCAAGCTTGACTTCCCCCATGAAACGTCGTCACAACTCGCTTCATGAGCGCGCTAATCCCCTTTCCAAACATCTCGCCGGACCTCTTCTCGTTCGAGCATTTCGGCATCACCATCGCCCTGCGCTGGTATGCCTTGGCCTATATCGCAGGCATCCTGATCGCATGGCGGTTAAGCATCGCGGCGCTCAAACGACAGGCGCTCTGGCGTGGCGAGCCACCCATGACCCCGGCCCATGTCGAAGACCTGCTAACATGGATCATTCTCGGCGTGATCTTCGGTGGGCGGCTGGGCTATGTGCTCTTCTACCGGCCGGGCTATTACATTGAAAACCCATCGGAAATCCTGATGGTCTGGCAGGGCGGCATGTCCTTTCACGGCGGCTTCCTCGGGGTGGTCGTGGCGGCGTGGCTGTTTACGCTGCGCCATAAGATTCCCCGTCTTCCTGCGGCCGATACCATCGCCCTCGGCGTGCCTTGGGGGCTGTTTTTGGGTCGCATCGCGAACTTCATAAACGCCGAACTCTGGGGCCGTCCCACCGACCTGCCTTGGGGTGTCGCCTTCCCCGGCCAAGCCGCGCAAGACTGCCCCGGCGTGATTGGCCTCTGCGCCCGCCACCCCTCGCAACTTTACGAGGCCGCCCTCGAAGGGTTGATCCTCGGTCTTATCATCCTCTGGCTGGTCTGGCGGCGTGGCGGTCTCAAGCGTCCCGGCCTGATCTCCGGCACCTTCTTTGCAGGCTACGGCTTGGCGCGTTTCATCGTTGAATTCGCCCGCCAGCCCGATGCCCAATTCGTCACCCAAGGCAACCCGCTTGGCCTCGCCTTCCATTTTGGCGGATACGGTCTCACCATGGGGCAAATCCTGTCGCTGCCGATGCTGGCGTTCGGCCTGTTCCTGATCCTGCGCGCGCGCCGTAGCCCTCTGGCATGACACCACTTACCGACATCCTGAAGTCTCTGATCGCCACCCGCGGCCCGCTGCCCCTCTCGGACTATATGGCCGAGTGCCTGTTCCATCCGGAGCACGGATATTACGCCACCCGCGACCCCCTCGGCGCTGCCGGTGATTTTATCACTGCACCGGAAATTTCCCAAATGTTTGGGGAGCTTATCGGGTTGTCTCTGGCCCAGTCATGGATCGACCAAGGGGCGCCAAAGCCCTTCACACTGGCCGAGCTCGGCCCCGGTCGCGGCACCCTCATGGCCGACATCCTGCGCGCTACGCGCGGGGTTCCGGGCTTCCATGACGCCGCTCAAATCTGGCTGGTCGAAGCCTCGCCCACCCTGACCGAGATCCAGCGCGACACCCTAAAACCTCATGTCGTCAACTGGACCACCCAAACCGCCGACCTGCCCAACGCCCCGCTGTTTCTTGTCGCGAATGAGTTCTTTGACGCCCTTCCCATCCGTCAATTCCAACGCGCCGGCGCAGGCTGGAGCGAACGTGTCATCGGGCTGGAAAATGACGCCCTCACCTTCGGCCTGACAGGCGCCGAACCCCTTTCCGCGCTCGCTCATCGGCTCGCCGACACGCGCGACGGTGACGTGGTCGAACTCTGCCCCCAAGCCGCCCCCATCATCGCCCAGATCGGCGCAAGGATCGAAGCAAACGGCGGCGCAGCGCTCTTGATCGACTATGGCGACTGGCGCTCTCTTGGTGATACCTTCCAAGCCCTGCACGATCACGCAGCAACCGCCCCCCTTGCCGCCCCCGGCACCGCCGACCTGACCGCGCATGTCGACTTCGAAGCCCTCGCCACTGCCGCGCCCTGCGCGCATACCCGTCTCACCGGACAGGGGGTGTTTCTGGAACGGCTTGGCATCACTGCACGCGCGCAAGCCCTCGCAACCAAGCTCAGCAATGATGCGCTCGACGCTCATATCGCCGCACATCGCCGCTTGACCCACCCCGAAGAAATGGGGACCTTGTTCAAGGTGCTGGGACTGTTCCCGCGCAAATCTGCCCCGCCACCGGGATTGGAAACATGACACTCCAACTGCTCACATCCAACCTTCTATCCCCTGTTAAACACGGGTTTTTTACCCGCAAGGGCGGCTCGTCCTCGGGGATATTCCAAGGTCTCAACTGTGGCCCCGGCTCTTCCGACCAAACCCAGGCCGTCGCGATGAACCGCGCCCGCGTGGCCGATGAAATGGGCGTCGCGCACGACCACCTCGTCTCGATTCATCAGGTGCATTCGCCCGATGTCGTCACGATCACCACGCCGCAAGATGCACAAACCCGCGCCGACGCAATGGTTACCGCGACCCCCGGCATCGCCCTCGGCATCCTGACCGCCGATTGTCAGCCGGTGCTCTTTGCCGATGCCAAGGCCGGCGTTGTCGGCGCGGCCCATGCCGGCTGGAAAGGCGCTCTCAACGGCGTTCTCGAAGCCACGCTCGACGCGATGGAGAAGCTCGGCGCCGATCGCGCCAACACCGCCGCCGTCATTGGCCCCTGCATCAGTCAGGCCGCCTATGAAGTCGGGCCCGAGTTCCTTGACAGCTTCATGGCTGAAGACGCCGACAACAGCCGCTTCTTCGCCGGTGGCCAAGGCGACCGCGTGCAATTCGATCTTCCCGGTTTCGGCCTGCACCTTCTGCGCCAAGCCGGTGTCGGAAGCGCCGAATGGACCCGCCATTGCACCTATGGCGATCCCGACAAGTTTTTCAGCTACCGCCGCACCACCCACAAAGGCGAAGCTGATTACGGTCGCCTGATCTCGGTCATCCGTCTGTGATTCTGGCCGAATTGCGGCCCAACCTCGCCCACGGATCGCCTTAATCTGGCGGAAACAATCGTCCTATTCTGCGCGTATTGGTGAAATGGACATCTCTTTTTCAAATACTTTCAGCATCTTAACATTGCGGCACGACCGCCCTATTCCGCGGCATTAGCGTCCTGAACCGGCACCAACTATTTTCGTAAAAGTCAAAACATCGCCTCAAAGCTACGTCATCTTTGTTTCCAACGAGGCAACAAATCGATGCGGCAAACGCAGGAGACGAACCCATGAAACCCAAGACGCAAAAACGCTGGATCAAATCCATCCTCAAGACCGCGCAGGAAGAAACACCCGCCCTGCCATGGCAACGCGGCTCCCGCCGCGCACGCCTTGTTGCCACGCGCAAAACAAATTCCCTCCAGGCCAAAACGGCCTGACCTCCCCCCGGCGCTTCTCCAGGGCGCCAACCGGTCCCCTTCCAGGACCATCCGTACATGCGTAAACACGCCGGGTCGCCAAGTTGGTGGCCCGGTTTTTTTGTGCCGCCTCTGCCGCTTTCGAATCGAAATATGGCAGCGACAGCCATGGTGCGGAAACAATCCAGCGGACCTCGCGGGATTGATCTCAGTTGCTCCATCAATGTTGGTAATACTTTGACAATCCCCGCTCAATTACGTCATTTTGGCCATAACGTAACCATCAAGTCCTTCTGTCGTTGTCGGTGGGGGCCGGCGCGGATGTGACAAAGCTGAAAGGCCTTGCACATGACATCCCCTCTCAGGGTTCCCTCCGAACCTGATCAACTCTCTCATCCCTCCGCCGCATTACCGGCGCAACCTCGGCGTAAAACTCTCATGCGCAAATACGAGGTTGCGTCACTGGGCAAAGGTGGGCGCGTGTCTTACTCCGACCATGTCGCTCCCGCCTCTATTGCGTTTGAATCGGCTTTTGCCGCCTTCGCGCGTGGCACCATGATTTCTACCGTGAATGGGCCTTGCGCCGTCGAAGACCTCGCCCCCGGGGCATTGCTCGAAACGCAAGAGGGCATCGCCCAGCCCATTCTCTGGATCGGGCGTATGATGCTTGTGCCAACAGCTCCGGTTCATACCCCGGCTCAGCTAAAGCTAACCCGTATCATGGCCGACAGCTTCGGCCTCGCCCGTCCTATGCCTGATCTGCTGCTTGGCCATGCCTCCCGCCTTGCGCGAAGCCCTGCGGAACTGCGCGAATACGCGCTGCAAACGACTGTGCTCACCCCGCCACACGCTTTCATCGACGGCGTCAACGTGATCGAGATCACCCCCTCCCCGATTGCGCTCTATCACATCGGCCTTGGTCGTCACGCCATCCTGAATGCAGCTGGCCTCGACGTAGAAAGCTTCCATCCGGGCCTGACACTCCTGCGTGAGATGGGCCATAATGCGCGGGCGCTCTTTTTGTCGCTTTTTCCACATATCAAAAGCGAAGACGGCTTCGGCTCGCTTTGTCAGCCCCGCGCCGGTGCTGGTACACTGGATCAACTGAGCTTGCCCTAAAACCCGCCTCGCGGTTTACGACAGGACGCCCAGCCAAACCCAGACTGTGAACACCGACAAAGCAGTGCCCAACAGCACGCTTGACGCGGCCACGCGTTGCCCACGCCCATAAAGCGAGGCAAACACATAGATGTTGATCCCCGGCGCCATCGACGCGGTCAACACGGCAGAGCGGAAAGCACCTTTGCTCAATCCCGTTGCCGTTCCCATCAGCCAAACGACCGATGGATGCAAAACAAGCGCCGCGAAGCAAACATAGGCGATCACTTTCATGTCGCCTTGCGGGCGGTATCGAAACATCACCCCGCCCATCCCGAACAACGCCACCGGCAGCGCTGCGCGCGTCAGCAATTCGACCGCGCTCATAACCAGATCCGGCACCGGCACAGCCAACAGGTTGACCGCAAATCCCAAGGTAATCCCAAGGATCAGCGCGTTGCGAAACATCGCCTTGAGCACAGTTCCCGGCAGCTTGGCCATGGACTGCCCTCGCGCCCGCACGATCTCCATCGCGGTAATCCCGATACCATAGCAAATTGGCGAATGGATCGCGACAATGGCATAGTTCGGGCCCAAAGCATCGGCGCCAAACGCCCGCTCCGTAATCGGCAACCCCAGCATCAGAGAGTTAGCAAACAGACAGCCAAAGCCGATGGCGACCGCATCCTCCCATTCGCGCTTAAAGAGATAGCGCGCCCCGATCAGCCCGAAGCTGAAACTTACGATCGACCCGGTGTAAAAGCTCACCAACAAAGCCGCGTCGAAGTTCGCCCCAAGGTCAAGCGTCGCAATCGCCTTGAACAGCAGCACCGGAAAAACGAGGTTCTGCGTAAAGCGCATCAACCCATCAATGTCGCGTTCGCTCAAAATTTCGCGCCACACGGCGGCATAGCCGAACCCGATAACCAGAAAAACGGGAAGGATCACGTTCAGCAACGCTTGCATCGCTCAAACCTTTCCGTTTGTTGCTTGGCACCGATGCGGCTCGGTCCGGCTCATTCCGGAAAGCTCAACACCATGCCATCAAAGGCAGGTGTGATGTGGTCCGGCGTTTCTGCTTCGAGCGTGTCGTAATCAAGATCGATATGCATGTTGGTCAGCACCGCGCGTTTCGGGGCCGCCCGCGCAATCCATTCCAATGAGTTCGCCAAATGCGAATGGGTCGGGTGCGGATCGCGGCGCAACGTATCGAGGATCCAGCATTCCAGCCCTTCTACAGCGCGCCACGCCTCTTCTGTCATCTCGGCCACATCGGGCAAATAGGCCAAGTCACCGATCCGAAAACCCAGCGCATCAATTGATCCATGCCCCACTTTGAACGGCTGAAAGGTAATCGCACCGCCAGCCCCCTCGATCACCACATCACCACGGATGGTGTGCATATTCAGGATCGGCGGATAGGGGCTGTCTTCGGGTTGCACAAAGGCATAGCCAAAGCGTGAAAACAGATCGTTCTGCGTGTCGCCATCGGCCCAGACATCCAAGCGCTTGCGCATGTTGAACACGATCATGCGCAAATCATCCAACCCGTGCACATGGTCCGCATGGCTATGGGTCCAGACCACACCATCCAGCGCGCCAACCTCCGCGTCAAGCAATTGCGAGCGCAAATCGGGCGAGGTGTCGATCAATACCCGCGTTGTGCCGTCATCGGTGATCCGCTCTACCAGCATCGAACACCGCTGGCGCCGGTTCTTGGGGTTGGTCGGGTCGCAATCGCCCCAATGCCCGCCCAATCGCGGCACCCCACCGGACGAGCCACAGCCAAGAATGGTAAACCGCATCTCTCCCATTACGCTGCCACCTCATAAGCCGCGGCTTTCCAGAACAAGCGCTCGAAATTTACCTCGGTCTGGGCGGCAAAGTCGGCGTAATCCATGCCAAACACCTCAGCCCCCACTTTCGCCGTATGTGCGGTATACGCTGGCTCGTTGCGTTTGCCGCGATAGGGTGGCGGCGCAAGGTATGGCGCATCGGTTTCCACCAAAATCCGCTCCACCGGCGTGGCGGCAAAGATGTCGCGCACCTCTTGGCTTTTCGGGAAGGTCGCGATCCCCGACATCGACAGGTAAAATCCAAGTTCCAGCGCCACACGCGCAAGCTCTGGCCCAGACGAGTAGCAATGCATAACACAACCATACGCGCCTTTGCCGTGCTCTTCGCTCAGAATGCGTGCCATATCTTCATCCGCCGCGCGGGAATGGATTATCAACGGCAACTTCGTGCGCCGCGCAGCTTCGATATGCAGCAAAAGGCTCTCTTGCTGCACCGTCGCGCTTTCGGCGGTATAGTGGTAATCCAGCCCGGTTTCCCCAATGCCGACAAATTTCGGATGCTGTGCCAGCGCGACAAGCTCCTCAACCGACGCCATAGGCTCTTCTGCTGCACTCATAGGGTGGGTGCCTGCGGCAAAGAAAACCGGCTCATGCGCGTCCGCAATCGCGCGCACCTGCGGCACGTTCCTAAGCCGCGTGCAGATCGTTACCATCCGCGCAACGCCCGCCTCTGCCGCTCTTGCAATCAACGCATCATGCTCGCCATCGAAATCCGGGAAATCGAGGTGGCAATGGCTATCGGTAATTTGGACAGTATCGCTCATCAATGGGCTCCGTCGGGCGGCGCTTATCCCGCGGCCCTTTCTCGTATTTTGAACAGGGTATCAAGGATCAGGGCCGAAGCGTCAAGATTGACCGCCCGACCATGACGCATCCGCTGCCCCAACTCTTCTTCCAACTCGGCCCAGCGCCGTGCTTGCCACGCATTCGGAGCCAGCCGCGCGAAAAGTTTCGCCTCGCCATTGGCGGCCTCTGGCGTTGGCGCAACCCCCATCGCACCACTCCGCGCCATTCGCGCCAAAAACGTCTCGATCAGCCCGATCAACAGATCGAGCTTCGTCTCCGCGCCCCGCCCCGCCGCCGCATCCGCGACCGCCATCGCGCGCGGTCTGTCAAGGTTCGGCAAATCCGCCAACAATCGCACCAACTCAGAATAGATCGCCAACCCACCAAGATTGATCAGCCGCACCGCCTCACCCACCGACCCAGCAGAAAGCGCCGCCAGCGCCGCCTCCTGCCCCGGTTCCGGCGCAATGCCGGCCTGGGTCAACGCACGCGCCAGATCATCAGGCGCAAGCGCCCCAAGCCGCAATTCGCGACAGCGCGACCGGATCGTCGGCAAAAGCCGCGATGGTTGGTGCGCAATCAACAACAGTATCGTGCGTGCTGGCGGCTCCTCCAACATTTTCAACAAGGCGTTTGCCGCCGCCGTGTTCATCTCGTCCGCGGCGTCAACGATCACCACGCGGCGGCCGCCCTCTGTCGCCGACAACGATAGAAACGAAGTCAATTCGCGGATTTCCGATACCCGGATTTCCTGAGAGAACTTGCCATCAAGAAAATTCTTGTGACGGTCATTTTCGCTCGTTCCCGACCCGCCCCGCCGGATCAACTTCAGCCCCGGCTCTGACCTTGCCGCGATCCGCCGTGCCACAGGGTGTTCCGGGTCGATGCGCAGAGTTGATGGTTTCTCTGGCGCATCGCCAAACAGGCTTGGCCCATCATTTGCATCCGGTGTGGCCAACAAAAACCGCGCAATGCTCCACGCCAGCGACGCCTTACCCACTCCGCGCGGCCCGGTCAGCAACCAACCGTGATGCAACCGCCCTGCATTGAACACTTCCAGAAACTTACGCTCTGCCTCTGCCTGCCCGAATACCTCTACCGTGTCGCGCGGGTGCGGAGCCCCAGCAATCCGGTCCGGCTCAGGCTGCTCTGCATCACTCATTGCAGATGCTCCAGCACCGCCTGCGCCACATCTTCGGCTACTGCGTCAATAGAACGTCCCGCATCAATGATTGAAAACCGCGTCGGGAATTCTTCGGCCAACGCCAGAAACCCCTGGCGCATCTTGACCTGAAGACCGGCTCCGAAATCCTCGAACCGCTCTTCTACAGTTTCGCGCGCTTTGGCCCGTGAGTGCCCGACCTCCGGGTCCATGTCGAACAAAAGGGTGAGGTCCGCTTCGACCCCGATCATCAGATCGTGAAGCGCATCTACCTTGGAGCGCAAATTTCCCCGGCTTAGCCCCTGATACATTCGCGTGCTGTCAACAAACCGATCGCAGATCACCACTTTGCCCGCGCCCAATGCTGGGCGTATCGTGCGTTCCAAATGATCGCGCCGCGCCGCTGTGAACAGCAATAATTCGGTTTCGGCCGACCACCGATCTGGGTCGCCCTCAAGCACCAAAGCGCGAATTTCCTCAGCCCCCGGCGATCCACCCGGCTCGCGTGTCAAAACGACGTCAAAACCACGCGCCTGCAATTGCTCGGCCAATAGACGGGCCTGAGTCGACTTTCCCGATCCGTCGATGCCTTCCAAAGTGATGAAGCGCCCGTTTGGGCTGCTGTCCGTGCTGCTCAAAACGCCCCCTCTGGGCCTTTGTTCAGCCGATCCAGCAAGATCATGGCAACCGTTTTCACACGCACAGTAAATCCGCCTCGCGCCACATCCGCAGCAGCCATAAGCGGCACGCGCATCTCTTCCAAGCCTTCCGGCCGCACGATCAACTCTGCCAGCTTGTCACCCTTCTTGACCGGCGCGCGCACCGGGCTCTGATAGACAATCTCACCGTCGACCTTGCCATTAGAGGTGACCGGCACCAGTGCTTTCACGTCCTCTCCTGCCGCCAGCCCCACGCTCGGCGCATCGCCCAGCCAAACCGGCGCCTGCGTCAAGATCTTGTCCTTCTCAATCACGGTTTTTTCCGAAAACTGGCGGAAGGCCCAATTGACAATCGCCTCCGCCTCTCGCGCTCGCGCTTGTGCAGTGTCGAGCCCCGAGACCACGAAAATCACCCGCCGATTGCCCTGAACTGCCGATCCGACGAGCCCATAGCCCGCTTCGTTTGTGTGACCCGTTTTCAACCCGTCCGCACCGATGCCAAGCCCAAGCAGCGGATTGCGATTGCGCGTGTTCTGCGGTGCGCGCCCATCAAACTTGAACTCGGTTTCGGCAAACATCGGATAGTATTCTGGGAAGTCCGAGATGATCCGATTGGCCAGCAGCGCAAGATCACGCATGCTCATCCGGTGGCCTGCCGCAGGCCAGCCATTTGAATTCACAAAGGTGGAGTTGGTCATCCCCATCTGCACAGCCCGCTGAGTCATAAAGCGCGCAAACCCGGCTTCGGTTCCGTCCGGGCTCAGAGCTTCGGCGATCACCGCACAGGCGTCATTGCCCGAAAGGACAATGATCCCACGCAACAGGTCTTCGACCACCACGCGATCGGTCGTGTCCAAAAACATGGTCGAGCCGCCATAGTTCATTGCGTGTTTCGACACCGGCAACTTTTCGGACAGCGAAAGACGTCCCTGGCGGATTGCCTCAAAGGCAACGTAAAGCGTCATGAGTTTGGACATCGACGCAGGCGGCAACGGCGTGTCGGCATTCTTGGCCAACAGAACCGTTCCGGTGGTCTGGTCCAAGATATAGGCAGCGCGCGCACGGGTCTCGAACGCAGCCGCCGACATGGCGGTCATCGCAATGGCGACAACACCGAAGAGCAATCGGGCAATAAGTGTTTTCATAAGGCGACTCAGGCTCAGTTCGTTACGAAATATGCGTCAGTAAAGCCCGATGCTTTGATCTTTTTCAACAGGGCCGCCCGATCCGCGCTGGTATTCGCCGGTCCGACCAGCACTCGCCAGAACGCCTTACCATTTAGCTTCTGACGTTTCACCGTCGGAATCATTCCGGCCTGACGCATAGCGGTGGCAGTGTTGTTGGCATTCTTCTCAACGCTAAAGATGCCGATCTGAATGAATGGCTTACTCAGGCTACTTGCCCTTGGTTTCGCCTTGGGTTTCGGTACAGGAGCTGACGCCGCGGCGGCTGGTGCCGCTGGCTTCTTCTCAGCTTTCGCAATGGCCGCAGCCGCACCAGCGATTGGATCAAGCGGTTCGGCCTTCACATCAGCGGGCGCTTTCAACTCTCCCGCAGGTGCAGGCGCGGCCGCCGCCGGCGGCTCGACCTCAACTTCTTCACGACGAAGGGCTGTGACATTCAATTGCATCGGCTGCCCCGCCAACATCCCAAGCGCATCGGCTGCGTCGGACGATACCTGCAAGCGCGGGCCGGGGTTTTCACGTTCGCGCCGGAACAATGCGCCAACCACGAATTTGCCGTTCGCAGTGTTGCGAATAATCACCCTTTCGGGTTCTTTTACATCTGGGTGCGCCACCCAGACTCCACCAAGAGACGGTCGCCCATCCCAAAGTCCGGCTTCGGTCTTCTGGAACACCTCGGGCACCTCCACATCGCGCTCAACCACTTTGCCGCTGCTTTTTTTGGCAACCGGTGCTGCGGCCTCCTCGGGCGCTTTCTTTTGGAAAGGGTTGAAGGTCTGGCCGTCCTGGCACCCAGCAAGGGCCACTGCCACACTTAGGAAAACCGCCGATTTTCCGGCCACGAAAGCGGTCCGTTTTCTGATCCCCACGAAACCCATGCCTCGTCCTCTGCTCGCCTGCGCCCCGGTTTTCCGGTGGCTGTTCTTGCCATTGTTTTCACGCCATTCCCGCGTCATTGCAGGTGGCATGTTCGCGCAGTGTAGCCGTTCGTCTCTTTTATGGAAAGTCTGCGTCACACCATAAGCGAAAATTCGACGGCATTCACAAGTATTCAACGATCAAAGGTTCGACAATCTCGCGAATTTCCGCTGGCGCGGCCTGTGGTGCAAAGCTTTTGGCGACAATGAAGACACACACGAAATTACCCTCAAAGCACAGAGTTCCGTCTTGATATCCCTCCACACGGAAGGTGATCGACTTGGTTCCCAACTTGGTCGGTGCCACCTTGCAAATCAGCCGATGGCGCGGCGTGATGGTCGAGCGGAAATCAAGCGACATATGCACGAATGGCGTGCCATAGCCCCGGTCCAGCTCCATCTGAAACCAACCATCACCACCCAGATGCGCTTCCCACCAAGCATTGATCGCATCCAGCGCCCAATTCGGAATGCGTCCGGTGTAGGCAATCTTTGCCGGGTCGCAATCGCCCCATGTCACCCGAATTTCATGCTCATACGCCTCGTCGGCAAAGCTGCTCGTCATTGCTCTTCCTTCTCTGACCTGTCGGCCTCATCTATCTCGCTGCGGTAGGTGCAGCGCCGCAACCATTTCTTCAAGCGTCGCCACCGGAACGCCCAACAGAACATCTTGGCCACTTGCGCTGCACGCCCGCAGGTGCTCTTCAGCCCGTTTGATAATCTTGCTCACAGCCTTCTCGCGGCCCATCTTGCGCTTAAGCTGGCCGTTGGCCACCTGGATAAGCCCCTGCACCATCTGTCGTTCGCGCGAATTTTGCGGCAAAGCCATCCAGACGGCTTCGAAAAGCTCATGTGCCTCCCAATAATACCCGGTGCGCAACCAGTCCCACCCAGTTCGCCACGCCTCACTGCGCTCAAGCGCAGCGATCCCATCTGATCCACGCGCAGTTTCGCAAATGCTGTCGAATGCCGCCTCCGCATGGCGCGGAGTTTGCCCCGGCACATAGGCATAGGGCGGTCGGTTTTGTCTTGTTCCGGTGTCGTTCATCGCCGCCATCTTACCATGCAAAAGCCCGGCACCAAATGATGCCGGGCTTGTTCTTCCCATGTCTGGCTTAGCCTTTGTACTCTCCCATCAAGGTGCGCGCCTCGTCGATCAATGCTTGCCCGTCGATACCGCGTCCCTTCATGTCCGCAATCCAGCTGTCATAAATCGGCTGTACCAACTTTCGCCATTCCTCGGTGCCGGCCTCGTCGATCGTGATGATCTTGTTTCCTCGGTCCACCGCGATCTGGCGCGCGGGACCATCGGAATCGGCCTGCGTACCACCAGCGAACACCGAGAATTCAAGCCCTGAATTCTTATCGATCACGGCCTTCAGATCATCCGGAAGACTGTCATACTTGGGCTTGTTCATCGCCAAAACAAAGGTCAGCGTATAAAGCGCTGCGCCCTCAAACTCGGTATGGTTGCCCACCAATTCTGGCACTTTCAACGCCGAGGTAACCTCCCAAGGGATGGTGGTGCCGTCGATCACGCCCTTGGATAGGCCTTCTGACACCGCAGGCACCGGCATGCCCACCGGAGTTGCGCCTACAAGCTCAAGAAGTTGGTTCACCAACCGAGAGCCGCCACGGATCTTCATCCCCTGAAGATCACTCGGCTGCATCACCGGCTCTTTGGTGTGGATCATCCCCGGGCCATGCACCCATGTACCCAGAATATGCACATTGGCAAACTCAGAGTCTTTCATGCGGCTTTCGTAGAGCTTCCAATAAGCATATGACGCGGCACGCGCGTCTTTCACCATAAAGGGCAGTTCAAAAACCTCGGTGCTGGGATAGCGGCCAGGCGTATACCCAACTACGGTCCAGACCACATCAGCCACACCATCAATCGCCTGATCCATCAATTCAGGAGGTTTACCGCCAAGCTGCATCGATGGATAGCGATCAACCTTGATCCGGCCTCCACTGTCTTTTTCGACATTGTCAGCCCATACATCCAGAACGAGTTTCGGCACATTGGCCTGCGGCGGCAGGAATTGGTGCAGCTTAAGCGTCACCTCTTGCGCCCAACCGGCCCCCACGCCCCCTCCCAAAGCCAACGCAGCCACCGCTGCCCCGCCTACAAATTTCAAAAGTTCCCTTCTAAACGACATGTTTTCCTCCCTGACATGCATCTAATCTGCAATATAGTGCCTATCTTTCCTTATATTGCAACAGATTCGCCTCTTTGTTGGCTCGCACACCCGCATTCTCACTCTTTCAGAATCAACTTCCTTTCTTTAGGAGCGTCAGAACCGGAGGAGTGGCAGAGTGGTCGAATGCACCGGTCTTGAAAACCGGCGTGGGTTAACGCCCACCGTGGGTTCGAATCCCACCTCCTCCGCCACCAACAATCGGCCGCAAATTTTCAAGCATAAACAAAAGATTATCTCCCATAGGGACGCTTTACCACACTCCCTTTCCACACCTCTTTTCCACACTTCAGGTACTCAAGAAACCGACGAAGAAGTTCGGAGGCCGCTTCGAAAAGACGACAACCGATTCTACGCTGCCTTTACAGCCATAACATTCCATAAACTGAATACTTTGTTCGGTGAGGCGGATAGACGGTATCGGAACAGGTTTCCAGCACTCTTGATTATAGGCTTCAGAACATCGAGCTTCCGATTGCAAAACCGCACTAAATACCTGCCCAGGACCGATGGTTTTCAAACGCAGTCTGGCTTGGGCGCTTTGAATGATCCTTTGGGAGAGATAAGGGCGCAAACCTCAGGAATATCACTGCTTTTGCACCCGGCGGCGGCAAAACAGAAAGAAAGGCAGGCTTTGGTGAAGCTCGTATTCGACATTGAGAACATATCGGCGTTTTGCGAAGTTGCCAGGGCTGACGGGCTTGAATTTATCAAGATTCACAAGGCTGGCAGATATGAATTTGCCAACGCCGAGAACCCTTCCAAGAATTCGATTCTGGTGTCAAGTCGCACGATCCGAGAGTGACGGTTTCGGCCCATTGCGGTCATCCACTGGGCATATCAAATGCTGCGCTGCGGCACGTCAAACCTGCCGATCGTTGCGGGCGTAATGGGCTACCAAATATTACCGCGTCTCTGGAGATAGCTAGGGTTCTTCGTTCGAGCCATTTACCACACTTCCTTTCCACACCTAGGCGCCGAAATAGGTCAATAAACTCATATAGTTCAATAGGTTTGTCCGGCCCATCGGAATATCCCACCTCCTCCGCCACCTTATCATTTTGTTGAATTTAAGAGAACCGCTTTAGGTATCAGTTCTTCAATGATTTTATAGGGTTACAACCAACCCTCGATTTACTTGAGTTTCCTTCGGTTGTTTCTATATTTGCTCATTGAGTGGTATTAAATGTGGTATTTTTTCTATGGCGCTGACTGGCAAATTGACCAAGGAACTGGTGGAAAACCTCAACGCTGGTCGTCACGGAGATGGCAACGGACTCTATCTGGTTGTTGATCCGTCGGGGGCGAGGCGCTGGATCGTGCGGGTCGTGGTTAAGGGGCAGAAGAACAAAAAAGGCGCCCCCTGCGGACAGATTTTGGTCTTGGTGGCGCAGACTTAGTGACATTGCATCAAGCGCGGGAGCGGGCGCTGGAATATCGCCGCATGGCCAAACAGGGGCTGAATCCAAGATTTAATGCGCATATGACCAGTGTCCGGTGTCATTAAGGAACTCCTCAGCCGACGCCTCCGCCGGTTGTTCCCAAATATCTGATTTTTGGTGAAAAAAATAGCGAAACTCAGCTTTCATGCGCTACCAACGAGTTCGGTCGGTTACGTCGCGTTGCGTTGCAACATTCTATGTGTAACAAATTGCCAGCGCGGTCGGCCCTCTGTCTTTCGCTGCAGCACACTATCTGCATGTGCTGTGCCAATTCACAAAAGACAGAATGAAACGAGAATATTATGCTAGCTCAAGGCACGATGACGACTGCTGAAAATGCAATTGATAGCGCGGAGGGACCTGTCTTCAATAGCATTTGGCTTCATGGCCTCTAAATCGTTGTTCGCGGGCCTCCATGCCGATCTGTTTTCGTTGCTAGCTGACGGGCCCATGACGGCTGAAGCCTTGGCCAAGGCCGCGGACATCCCGCTCAACCGCATCGTTATATTGACAACGGCACTTGTCAGCGTTGGTCTCCTCTCCATCAAAGACGACAAGAAGATTCAGAACTCTCCCGCGGCACAGAACTTTCTGTCGAAGAGCTCGAAGTACGACTTTGGAGACTACCTGCGCTATCAGATCGACCAACAGATGTATCCGTTCTTGCTACAGCTGAACGCCGTAATGAAAGGTGATTTGGCGGATGATGCGATCGCCTCCTACAAACACTGGATGACAGACGAAGAACAGGCGTCGGTCTATTCTGAAAGTCAGCACGCAGGGTCGCTTGGACCCGGCCGGACCCTTGCGCGAAAGGTCGACCTCAGCAATGCAACCGAACTGCTGGATGTCGGGGGTGGAACCGGCGCGATGACGATTAGCCTTTGCAGGGAATATGAGAAACTTCAGGCGACGATCATCGACTTCCCGAATGTGGCGGAGATAGGCTGGCGCTTCATTTCCGAGGCTGACCTAGTTGACCGCGTTCGCTACATTCCTGGCAACGCAATCGAGGCTCAGTGGCCGACAAACCAAAACGCCGTTCTAATGTCTTACCTGATGAGCGGTGTGCCAGGTAGTAGCGTCGAAGGGCTGCTACAGAAGGCGTTTGATGCGCTGGCCCCCGGTGGTAAGTTGATGGTTCACGATTTCATGGTCGAAGAGGACCAGCGCGGCCCAACCCTTGCCGCACTCTGGCAGTTGCAACATATGGCATTCACACCTGAAGCCCGTTCGCTCTCGGTTGGTTGGTTGACGCAAACAGGGAAAAGCATCGGGTTCAAGGTCGACGACGTTGATAATCTCATTCCCGCGATGACCAAGTTAGTTGTCTTCTCGAAACCAAATTAAGTGTGAGGGGAAATTATGCCGACATTCCGTTTGCATGAAGAACCGATTCAGGACGACTGGTTGGATGCCTATGGACATCTGAACGAGGCTTATTACCTCGTCCCGTTCAGCAACGCCACCTAGAAGGTACAAGACCACTTTCGCATCGGGCGCGCACATTTTGAAAAATCTGGTTGCGCGATGTACACGCTCGAAACCCATTTGCGGTATGTCGCAGAGGTTCGCACACCGAACACCTTGTCGATTGAAACCGCCATACTGGGGGTGGACGCTAAACGACTGCATATTGGACACACGATGTGGTCCGGCACACGCGAATGCGCGACATTCGAATGCATGCTGTTGCACTATGACACCCGAGTTGAAAGCACTGCAGCCTTTCCTGAGGACATCCACAAAGCTTTAAGCGATGCGATCCAGACTCCGGCACCAGAATGGGTTGGGCGAGCACTGCGCCGATTGGATTGAGACCCTCCATTCGGTTGGGGATCAGATTTTCAGAGTAACATTTTGAGGCGCTTAGCTAAAATGGGATTACGACACCGAGTAGCCGCCAAAGCTGCCCTTCATGCACAACACAGCATGGGTCTAAGAAGGCTCAAAGCAGCCGATCTTCGCTTTGCTACATAACGGCACTGAGTGAATGCTTGCCGCTATCGTCCACGGCTCACAGCGGACATTTGTGCCTGGTGCAGCGAACGGCTGAATCGAGCCCACACCGAACCCTCTAATTCTATGCTGCGTGTGCTTGGAGCGCAAATTGCACTTCAAACACGCTGTTTTCTATTTCGCATTGGAAGTTAATGACCGGCCTTTCATACAAACTGCGGGGATGATCCGTTGGCTTCTGGAAAACAGGCTGCGGCCTCATCGCAGGGGATATTCTCAAGTTGGATCGTAGAGTGGGCGATGCCAAAGTCGTGTTCCAACTCATGCGTGATGTGGCGCAGCAAGGCATCGCCTTCGACACCTTTCCAAACCAGATGAACCGACAGGGCGGTGCGGGTGGTCGAAAGAGCCCAGATGTGTAAGTCATGGACGCCACTGACGCCGGGTTGATCGCCCAACCAATCAATGATCGCTTGACGGTCGATGTTCTCGGGTACGCCGTCCAGCTCCAGTCTCAACGAGTCGCGCAGCAGACGCCATGCCGTTACCGCGATCACAAGGCTGACGCCGATTGCGACAACGGGATCAAGCCATGCCCAACCGGTCAGCATGATGCCCGCCGCCGCCACAACAACTGCAAGAGATACAGCAGCATCCGCCGCCATATGCAAAAACGCGCCCTTAGCATTCAGATCACCCTTTTGGGAGCGCATGAACAACATCGCTGACCCTGTGTTGACTGCGATCCCAATCAACGCGACCCACAAGATTGTCGCCCCAGGTAGATCGTCCGGCGTACCAAATCGCTGCGCCGCTTCCCAGATCACCAGCACTACGCCGATAAGGATGGCAACGGCGTTGAGCATCGCTGCCAGGATTGTCGCCCGCCCATAACCGAAGGTGTAATTGCTGGTGCCAACACGTTTGGCCAGGACAGTCGCCCCCCACGCGATCAACAACCCCGCAACATCGGTCAGGTTGTGCGCGGCATCAGCCAGCAACGCGAGGGACCCCGTGAGGAACCCAGCCGCGCCTTCGATGATCACATAGCTGGTGTTTAGCCCGACTGCCCAACGAAACGCGGGACCAAGGTCGGTCGGAATGGAATGTTCATGCTCATGTGGCATGGTTTAATCCTGTCTACGTATATTTCCGGAAAGCTTGGTCGCGCCTGCCAAAGTATTGTAAATGATACCGTATTTCTGAAGGTTGCGATGCAGCAGCTGGAGCCGCTGACCCGTCTTATCAGTATCTACAACGATCTCGTACTCAACTTGGGTCATCTTGGGCGGACTATTCTGCCGCGTTCCGCGAATGGCAACGTCGATCCCGCGCAGGTCGAAATGAAGCATGGGAATGACCCGTTCCGTCCCCTTGAGGATACAAGCCGCAAGGCTGGCCAAAGGCGTTTCAGCGGGATTAAAGGCGTCAGGCCGTCCCTCCATATAGGTGTGAAGAACACTCCGGGCCACTTTGGCGCGGGGCTTAAGCGGATAACCATTGGTTCACCTTGACCGCATCAGGCAAACCGCCCGCATGGACCAACTTACCATCCACCGCGACCTGGTGTCGACATGACGCCCGCCATTGCGATGGATTTCGCGTCTGATATTTTCTCGATCTTGACGTCTACACCCAACTTTGTGGCGGCGTCGCGCACTATCGTTTCGGTTGCTTCACAGCGTTTGCAACCGGGGCCGTATATTTTGACGGTTTTCATGATGTGTCCTTTCAGGATCTAAAATTAGAGGAAGAAGTTGAACAGAAAGCCGGTGGCCAGAATGCCGGACGCAACGACTGCGATGAAGATTGCGATCAACCGTAATGTGAGAACCTGCTTGAGAATGATCATTTCCGGCAGCGACAAAGCGATCACTGACATCATAAAGGCGAGGGTTGTGCCCAAAGCGGCCCCCTTGCCAAGCAACGCTTCGACGATGGGGATGACTCCAGCCGCATTGGTGTACATCGGTACGCCCACCACAACCGCTGCAGGCACAGACCACCACGCCTCACCGCCCATGATCTTCAGCATCATCGTTTCGGGAACATAGCCGTGGATCAAAGCACCGATCCCGATCCCGACCAGAACCCAGATCCAGACCTTGCCGACGATCTCGCGAACTTGCTCAACGCCCTGCTTCAACCGATCCACAAAAGTGATCTTTTCTTCGGGTAATTCGCCCACAGGGCCTGCGTTGAGCTCACGCACCCAATCTTGCAAATAGCGTTCCAGTCCCATTTTTCCCATGACATACCCTGCAACAGTGGCAATCGAGAACCCGAATACGAGGTAGATCGTAGCGATCTTCCAGCCGACCAAACCAAAGAGAAGGCCGAGGCCGACAGGACCAACCATCGGTCCCGCGATGAGGAATGAGAACGTCACGCACAATGGGACGCCAGCCGAGACAAAGCCGATGAACAACGGCACCGACGAGCACGAGCAAAACGGTGTCAGCACCCCGAGCATCGCGGCCAATGGGTAGCCCAAAATCTCGCGTTTACCCGCAAGGATCGCACGGGTCTTTTCGGGGCTAAACCAACTGCGCAGCACACCCGTTATAAAGACGATGCTTGTGAGGAGCAGGAGTACCTTTGGCACGTCATATGCGAAGAACGCGATGGCCTCGCCGGTGTGGCTGTCGCGGGCGACAGGAAACAGGGCGGTGATCCACTCGGAAAACGGGATCAGTCGTCCGTAAGCCAGCCAGCCTACGACTGCAGCTACTCCAATGCCCACATACCAGAGCTTGTCTGACACTTCCAGACGAGGAGTGATTTCATGCGTTTCAGTGGTCATGCTGTTTCCAGTTCAAGGGATTTTTCTCCATTTAGTACAGCTGAGAGCACGGCCATGACTTCCGGCGTCATTCCGAGTTTCGCCGATACCGCACCCATTGCGCATCGCGCCGGTCAATCACGAGACCCGCTTCACGCAATATTTTCATGTGCCGCGACATCCGGCTTTGGCTTGCGTCAAGCCGGCCCATCAATTCACAAACGCAATGCTCTCCCCCATCCCATAGGATCGCGAGGGCACTGCGGCGGGTTGGGTCGCAAAGAGCGTTGAGTATCTGTTGCATGCTCTTTGCAGTATGCGTTCAGACGCATATGCGCTTTGATCCTTGTCAAAGTCCTTCGGAAGAAACGACGAATACAAAAAAGGAGACATTGGAGCAGGCATCAACAGTTCACAATTCGTCCTACGACCATCGAGTCAGGCACAATGAGACGAAAGGGTAGTTTGGATGGAAACACAGAAACCCTTCGGCAACAACCGCTTCGACAACACAGGTCGCGCCGCAGAGTAATGAGCGTTGCACATGCTAAGAAATGCTGCGTGTGCGAAGGTAAAAATTTCAAGGTCAGGTTTGTCCGCAAAGCGCAGCGAAAGCCCGCTTTACGCCAATTCTGTGGAAAAACTAATGTTTGCGAGCGCAGAAATGGTTGTTCCAAATGCGGCGCGAGCGCCTTTCCTGTCAGGCTTTTCACATTTGCTGCGGTGCGGGAAAGATCTTGGCCAATTTCCGGAGGTTTTGGGCGGTTGCGGCGAGCAGGATTGAGCCAGGACCATGGCAGCCAGTGGGGCCGCATAAGCCCGAAGCGAACGTCATTTGCGCCCCATGGTCCACGTAATCGAAGCAGTCCCAAGCCAAGAATGCGTTTGAGGTGCGCGAAGAGCATCTCGACCTTCTTTCAGAGCTTCATCGAGATGTCGCATTGGTTGGTCTTGGCGCAGTCGCGAGCAACTTGCCGGGCGTCTTCGTGCTCCTCGCGGGTGATCTTGCGAGCGTCCGCATTTGGGCAGCATTTGGCTTTGGATGGACAGGGCTGATAGACCTCTTTCAGGGCTCGGTAGAAAGCTGTCCCTTTACCGCTCGGCCCACGGTGCAAGTAGAGGGCGGCCTGCTAGATCAGACAAGGGATTATGCGAAGCAAAATGGGATTAGCGGCGCGCAGGACCGCGACGTTTTGCGCAAGATCTGGGACACATATCGCGGCGTCGTTCATTTAGGTATGGCGATGGACTATTGCGAAGATGATCCTGAGACGACATGGCACCTACTTCACCTTGCAGAAACGTTTCGCGCTGGGCTCAGTGGAACTGCCCCAAAGGCACCTCATTGCCCTATGTTGATCTTGAAACGCAGATTTCTTTTATTTTGCATCAATAAGTTAGAATCCCCGAAGTGTAGATCGGGGACTGCCACGATCCTTAGTTAGGGTTCAATTCATTCGCTGACATTCAATTCAGCGAAAGGAACCCAACCGCGCCAAAACTATTTGAAGATGAACGTTGCTACGTCTTGGGAGATCTCGAACTCGAACTTCTGGGGGATCGCGATAAACTGGCTCAATGGCGCCACAAGGGCGTGGGGCCCGCCTATTACAAGATCGGCCGGAAGGTGATCTATCGCGGCTCTGATCTGAACACCTGGCTTGCCGCAAACCGTTACGATCCGTCTCAAGAAGGCGCGAAGTAATGTCTCTTCTTGTGGTTCTTCCTCAACTCTGGCGTGCTCTATCTGGCGCAGTTGGCGGTGCCAAATGAGCCGCTCTTATAAAGGCGTTCGACTCAAGAAAAACCGCGTTTACTCGACCGAGGATTTGCAGCTTGCCTTTGCAGTGTGCGCCAACACGATCTCGAACTGGCGGAAAGCAGGGTTGCAACCTTCTGATCGCAAACGACCCTATGTGTTCCGTGGGGGCCTTGTTATGGCATTTCACAAAGCGCGCCAAAAGAGAGAGCAAACGGGGCTGAATCCAGGTGAGTTCAAATGTACAGGCTGCAAGTTAGCGGTGTTTCCTGACCTGGACAGCCTCACCACGAACCGTGTTCGCAACGGCTCCAACATGGCATTTGGCCAGTGTTCAGAGTGTGGTTGCCACGTCAGAAAGTTCATTTCTGAGGCCGATTTGGTGGTGTTTGAACAGTTGCGCAAACCCAATACCACCGCGGACCCGTCACACGAAGGAATTGTGCGAGGGCCGGTGGTATTGGGATTAGCATGGAAACGGAAGAGGCGCGCTGGTGGTTGGCGAATGACCGCATTATCTATGATTGGCAGGTTCACGCAGGCCGGCTTGCTGAGCGAACTATGGACCAGCATCTTTCGGCAATTCGATTCATGGAAATTGTTTTGGAGGGGAAGCCCTTCGACAGGCTCACGCTCCGGGATGTTGATCGCGTGCGTAACACCTTGAAAAAGGCGATGATGACAAGGGGAGACGGTCAACAATCAAGATCGACCGCTTCCCATCAGGCCTCTCAGATTATGAACTTCCTAGAATGGTTGATCAAGCAGGATGGCTACAAACGCCTCCCTGCCGACCTGCCAAGCTACATTCAACTACCAAGGGCGGCATATGCCAAAGGGGAGAAGGCCTATGCCTCGCTTGAGGAAGCGGAAGTACTTTTGCGGAGAATGCCAGAGCTGAGTATCGAGGACAGAAGATCCCGAGCGATGTTCGCTATTGCGTACCTTGGAGCATTACGCGCGGATACCATCACCTCATTGAGGGTCGCCCACTTTGATCGAGAAAGCCGCCAAATCATTCAGGACGCGACCACGTCGCGCACAAAAAATGGTAAAAGCCTTAGGGCCAGTTGGTTCCCAGTCGCCGATGTGTTTGTCGATGCTGTGGCCAATTGGGTGGACTACATTCAGTCTCAGGGCATCCGGGGGGAAGATGCGCTGTTCCCCAGCATTCCCGTGTTGAGGCGAAAGTCGTTTTTGCAGGAAGTTGGGCGCGCACCGATTGAGCCGATGACCTCGAAGGACGCCGTAACAAAAGCCTTCGCCCTTGCCTGCCGAGGTACGGAGAGCAAGTACAACCCCCACTAGGTCAAGGACACGCTCGCTGCTGAACGCGACCGTCGGTCATTGACGCATCAGCAACGCAAAGCTTGGTCCGAAAACATGGGGCATGAAAGCGAAAAAATCACCGAGCTTCATTATGGCAAGCTTTTTGAGAGCGAGCGTTTCGCTCTGTTTGATGAGATTGATCAGGACAAGCAGGAAAACGAGACCGCACCGCAAAAAATGACGGACGCGCAAAAGCTCGCGCTGATGAACGAGTTGTTGGCGAAATTTGGCTTGCAGTGAGAGTTCCACCCAAGCCCAACAGGACTGCGATAGCCAGCTCATTTCTCTCGCAGTGGGTCGGTTCGCGGTTGTGGCTGGACCTCGGAATTTGAACAGAGCTAACCTAAATTAGAGGACTCTCAGGGGAGCAGGTCATCGGCCCAAAGCGAACATTTTCATGCAGATGAAACAGCTGGAGGAACGCCTTGGCGCCACACTTTGTCAAAGAGGCCGGTCACGCTTATGGCTGACGGACAAAGGCAAAATAGTACTCGATTCCTGCCACGCTTTGCTTCGTTCGATGGATGACTTTCGGGCCGTTGTCTCCGCCAGGCGGGATCAATCTCAGAACGCCTACACCTCAGCATTCTAGACTACTCTATTTTCAATGATGGCTTCAAACTCGCCTTCGCAATCCGGCAGTTAAAAGAGAAGATCCCTAAGTCGGAAAACGGACTGATCAGCGTTCGAGGCTAGGCGCAACGATAAGCTGAGATAACACGAATGCTGGACCATACTGTAAATCCCTTTGAATTTGGCGCCGCAGAGTTCGGTTGAGTAAATTAGCGCACTTTCCTTAACAGTTGTATGCTTTTGCACTGCATGACTTTTCTCGCCGAAAAATCCTTCATTGCGTGAACCCCGCCCTAAAAAGGCCTCAATTGTGATTGTAAATATCTTTAGTATATATGCTTAAGTTATTCTGCCTGACGGCGCATGTTGCTATCGATGATACGCAGAAAACTCCAAAACTGCGGTCAGATCTGAACTTCGAACCCCAGCAATACGGAGGGGAGGCGACGTTTGAGCAAATCGAAGCGTCAGGCAGACAAGCACCGTCTAGAAAGGGCCGACAATGAACATTTTACTGGTTGATGACTCCGCTTTTATGCTGGATTTCTTGCCTGTCATTTTGGAGCAGGCGGGCTACTGCGAGGTCAGTTTGGCGGACACGGGCGCGGCCGCGCTGAACATGATCGCGGCTGCAGAGCAGAAGTATGACTGCTTCTTGTTGGACATCGATATGCCGAAAATGGACGGCATCACTCTGTGCCGCCGGATTCGCGAGATGGAAGATTACAGCACGACCCCAATTATCATGCTGACACAGAAATCCGAGATCAAATTCGTGGAAGGTGCATTTGCCGCCGGAGCCAACGATTACATTACCAAACCGTTTGATATTAAGGAGATCGGCAACAGGCTGCGTGTGGCCGATCGGATGAAACAGAGCACTTTCGACGCGCTTCTCGTCGAACCCGGTGAACTGCCAGAAGACGGCGACAAGGGCGTGCATAACTTCGCGCTCGAAGACGCTGTCCATGTAATCAAAACCGAGCGGCTGGTGACTTCGTTTTCCTTGGGGAATTACCTGTCGAAACTGTCGCGAACACAATTAAATGAATGCCAGATTTTTGCCGTCCGAGTCGACAACATCGAAAATCTCTACAACTCATGCAATAGTCGGGATTTCGCTTCGGTGCTGTCGGCTGTGAACACTGCGATCGTTGAAGCAAGCAAATGCCCCAAGTTACTGGTTTCACACGTCGGTAACGGCACGTTCCTGTGTATTTCAGTCGGAGATTCACTGCCGCTCTGGCCGCAAAGTGAAGTTTTGATCCAGGAGCATGTCGATAACAGCAGTGTCGCCAAAAAGTTCGCCGACGAAATGATGATCACTATCTCCGTTGGCAAATCAATTCTTCCCAGTTCAAGCCGGAACCAGCGAGTAATGCTATCTTTTGACCGTGCCATTCAACGGGTTGCAGCACGCCAGCAGGCGAAACTCAAATCCGTTGCGCGAGATGCATCGCGCCTGACCGTTGTTTACTAAGGCGACGACGGTTTCCGACCAGTATAGCAGACTGTCCCGGTAGAAACCTTCGAGTTGGTGAGTCTTTCGCCCGGCTGCGCCCATGGCAAGCGCAGCCGGGCGCCAACTTTGCGCCGTGCCCAACCGGGGAACGCTTCCAAGAGCTGGCAAGCTCGCTAAAAGCGCGTGCTGACACTCAAGCCGAAAACTTGCCGTTTGTCGCCAGCTTCGTGTTGAAACGGTTCGGCAAGGTAGAGCGAAACTGGCGTCTTTCCGACATCAAAAGTTAGCGAAAGCCCGGCACTGCTGCGGCGATAGAAGCGGTCATCAATCGCGCCTGAGAGCGTATCATCCAGACCCCAACTGGCACCGGTGTCCACGAAAACCCCAACACGCATCGGCACGCGAGAGTTTTTCCCGAACTCATGCTGCAATTCAAGCGAGGCCTTGGCAAAATGGTTACCACCAAGAAAATCGTCACCATCACGCGGGCCGATACCGCGCGGCGCAAAACCGCGGAACGTATCCGCACCCGGAAAGAACCGGTCAATCGTGCGGGTGACGTTGCCCCTCGTCCCGCTTACCGTGCCACCCTCGACGCCGATTAGAAAGCGCAAGCGCGGCGCCAGAGGGACCTGTAGCTGGGCTTCCAGACGGGTATCCATGATCTGGTTACTGGTGCCGATGTTCCATACATATTGGTGAAGGTTGACCTTGTATCCCATCTGACGCCAAGTGTCTTTTTCCTGCTCGGATTTTGCTAAACTGCTATGCTTGAGGCTTAACCGCGCAAAAGGCGCTGCGATCCCATTTGTCTGCTCTCGCGCCAATAGGGCGCTGGAGCCGGGGGAGACATCACGCAAGGCGTGATCTCGAAAGCCAAGCCCGATCTCCAGCCGGAACCGGTCAGAGGGCGCCCATACGAGGTAGCCCTCAGCGCGAAGCGTTTCATGCGTAAAGCTCTGGTCTTCGTATTGGCTGCGTCCAGCCGTGAGTTCGAGCCCGAAATCCAGCGCAGTGCCGAAGGCTTCGGTGCGATACAGATTTGCACCTAACCTCTGAATTTCCGCACCGTATTCCAAGCTCACGGCGCCATAGGTCTGGGGGAAAAGATTGTAGCGCTCGAAATGTAGACTGCCGGTAATTCCGTCCTGCGACACGTAGGCCAGCGTGGCGTCGATCCTGCCGGGGCGGGTATTCAGCTCTTGAACGTCGATAAACAGAGTGTCGCCCTGCCGCGTCAGGGTGACCGTTTCGAAAACACCCGTCGAGATCAGGCATTCTTCGATCGCGCGCAATTCGAACTCGAGATATTCGATGCCGGTTTCAGCACCACAGGTTGCACGGATGTCCTCCTCCGGAATGAACTGCGCGCCGCGAACGATGACCTCGCTCACGATCCGGGCGTGGGCAGGCAAAGCGGCGAACAATCCGACAAAAGCGGCGAGTGCACAGAACAACAGGGTCGTTAGGCACTTGCGTCGAGCATGAGTCTCAACGCGGGTCTTGGGGGTGAGCACGGCAGTCTTTCACTTTCTTTGGCAGCAACTTGTCTTGAGGTCCGAGCAGGTAGTCATCGGGGTTGGCAGAGGGGCGGCTTCCTTTGGAAGATTGCACCTTTGAATGGCGCAAAAATGCAGGGCGCCTCGGGTTTAATGCAACCTCGCTTGTAAGAGTGGTTTGGTCAGATAGCTCAACACCGATCGTTTCCCGCTTTCGATGTCGACCTGAGCGATCATCCCCGGCCGAATCCAGTATTTCTCGCCAAAGCGCTCCAGATAGCTTCGCTCAGTCTTGACCATCACGCGATAGAAATCCATTGCGCCCTTGGCGGTTTCTTCTTCCACGGTGTCCTCGGAAATCTGGACGACCGTACCGCGCAGATCGCCATAAGTCGAAAAGTCGTAGGCCGTGATCTTGACGCTTGCGGGCATGCCGGGCGCAATAAAGGCGACATCGCGCGGCAAAACCTTGGTTTCGATAATAAGCTGATCATCTGTTGGCGTGATTTCCATAATCGGTTCGCCTGATTGGACCACGCCGCCCAAGGTGGTGACATTGATGTTATTGACCCGCCCGGACACAGGCGAACGGATTTCGGTGCGCTGAAATTCATCTTTCTTGCGGATCAGATCCTGCTGCAATTCGGCCAGCTTGGATCGGCGCTGCGACAGATCCTTGTAGGCGTCTTGAACATAGGCGTTGCGGGTCTCGCTTATTTTGCCGTCAAGCTCGGCCAGCTTCTGTTCAAGCTCCAGAAGGGAAATACGACTGACCGAGCCGGCCTTGGAGAGCGGACGCGTCATGTCGGCCTGCTCACTGATAGATTTGCGTTGATCTTGTAACGCCTTCAGCGATGCCTCGAGCTTTGTCCGCCTTGCTCTGAACAGGCGGAGCTCGGTCTCCTCGGCGACATTAGGCTTGGGGCCAAAATCCAGTGCCGGGCGTTCGAGAACCTCTGCCTGTAAACGCGCTACCTCGGCGGTCAGCGTCATGATGCTGGATTCCACCGCGCGAAAAGCCGATTGTGATCTCGTTGGGTCGAGCTTCACCAAAACCTGGCCTTGCACGACTGTATCGCCTTCGCTCACGTTAAGCTGGGCGAGGATGCCGCCCTCGAGGCTTTGAATTGTTTGCATGCGGCGCAGCGGAATGACCCGTCCGTCGCCACGCGTGATTTCGTTGATTTCTGCAAAATGCGCCCAAGTTACCGCCACGATCAATGCGAAAACGATGGTCTGAATCGTCCAACGTGCCGTCCTTATCGCCTTGCGCCGATAACTTCCGTCCAAGTGACTGGTTGAAATGGCGTCGTTTATCGTCATGTGACAGCTTGCACCGGATTTTTTTGCACCGAGTTGGCGCGGGCCTTGTTCAGAATTTCAAGCAGGTCACCATCGCGGGCAATCCGTCCGTCCTTGAGCACCACAGCTCTCTCCGTGAGTGCAAGAAGTTCGCGCTTATGGGTGGAAATGATGGCGGTCCGCCCGTTCAGCCACTCTTTCATGTGGTCGATCACCTTGTTTTCGGTGAGATGATCGAAGGCTGCGGTTGGCTCATCCAGCAATACGATTTTAGGGTCTTGCAACAACACTCGCGCAAGGCCGATCGATTGGCGCTGTCCGCCTGACACGTTCGCATTGCCGTGGATTTGCAGATCAAGTCCGCGCACATTCCGCCGCACAAAAGTGCCCAGCCCGACCGCATCCAGCGCTGCCAGGATTTCATCATCCGAATGCAGACCGTGGTCGAGAAGAAGGTTGTCGCGCAGAGTTCCTTGAAACAAGGCGACGCTCTGCGGGAGATAGCCGATTTGTCGCCGCCGGTCGATTGGGTCGATTTGGCTGAGCGACAGGTTGTTGATCAATACGCTGCCGGAATCCGGATCCGTAAGCCCCATCAGCAACCGAAGGAAAGTCGACTTCCCGGATCCGTTTCCACCTAAAAGCGCGATGCGTTCACCGGCATTGATTTTCAGGCTTGAAATCGACAAGACAGGCGGGGCCTGAGGGTCGTGGCGGAAGACTACATTCTCGATCTGGTAATCACCCGTCAGCGATGGGGCGCGGACGAAATGCCGGTCATTTGGCCGTTCGACCGGCATTTTCATGATATTATCGAGCCCTTCCAACGCCGCTCGAACCTGTTGCCACCGCGTGAGAAGTCCAGCGACCTGACCCATAGGAGACATTGTCCGGCTCGACAAAAGCGTACAGGCGATCAGGCTTCCCACCGTCAGTTCGCCTGCACTGATCAGATATACGCCGCAGATTACGACCCCGGCATAGGCAATCTTCTGGATCGTGCTGACCAACTGCACCATCAGGTTGGTGATGCTTCTGGTTTTCACGGCAGTTGTGGCCATCGTTTCGGTCAGTTGCGCGTGAGCACGTTGAAGACGACCTTCGGCGCGTGCTGCTTTCACCGTCTCGAGATTGGAAATGGTTTCGAGCAAAAGGCCGTTCAAAGCAGCGGCTTCGCGCGTGCCTTCACGCGATGCCCGAGCCAGCTTTTTCTGCATCAATAGCCCCGGAAGAATCGTGAGGATGACGCCAGCCAGCACAACATAGGCAATCGGCCCCCCGATCATCCAAATGACGCCGACGAAGACCAGCACGAAAGGCAGGTCGCAAATCGCGGTGACCGTGCTTGAGGTAAAGAACTCGCGCACTGTTGCAAAATCCCGGACCTGGTTTGCAAAGGCTCCGGTCGAAGCAGGCTGATGCTTGAATCGCATGTTGGTGACTTTACCGAACAACTGAGCGGACAGCCGAATGTCTAGATCGCGGCCCGACACGTCGACCAGAGAAGCACGCATGAGCCGCAAAATGAGTTCAAGAATGATGGCGATCCCGACACCGCTCGCCAGGATCCACAAGGTATCAAAGGCATTGCTCGGAACAACGCGGTCATAGACTTGCATCGAAAACAGAGCAGTAGCGACGGCAAGGATATTCGCTGCAAAAGAGGCAAGAACCACATCACGGTAGATTCTAAGGTTGCCAAGCACCGGCCCCAGAATCCAATGCCCGCGGTCCTTGTTCGGCTCATCCAGGCGGTCGGTTACAATATCAATGGGCTTGGAAATAAGAATTCGCCCGTCGTGGGCGGTTTCAAGATCTCTCCTTTTCCATATAGCGCGGCCACCACCGGCTTCTGGCAAAATAACCGTTACCTTCGTATCCGACAGCTTTTCGAGAACGACTGTTTGGCCTGATTTAAGCATCACCAGGACTGGCAAGGAGTGGGTTGGTAGATTTGAAAGGGTTTCTTCGCTGATCCGACAACTCATATTGGCGCGCCGAAGCGCCAGAGCGGCAAACTCGACATCCAGACCCTGCCCTTTTGATTTGGGCAGACCGTCAGTCAGCTGTGCCGCTGAGGTCGCGACACCTTGAACGCGGCATAATTCAACCAGACCTTGGATCAGCGACTCTGAGTTTGTTTGGCTGGTCATTTTATTGCTCGCATGAAGGTGTTTATTCATTCTATTTAGCCACGCGAAGACGCGACGATCAGTGTACCGAGCACGCCCAGATCATGCGCGGCTTGGTATTCCGTTCGCTTGCGTTCATCTTTGGTGTCCAGCGCTTCTATCTCCGAGTCATAGAGATCACGACCGGTCGTGAGCAGGTCGATCAGTTCACGCTGACCCGCAACAAATTGCGTTTCGTAGTTCTCCAGAACCTTTCGCGCTTCGGCGATCTGCTTGACGCGCGAGGCCTCGCTCCTGCGCAGAATTCGGAGCTGTTCAAGGGCACTGTTCACTTTGTTAGTAAGTGTGCGTCGCGTTGCCAAAAGCGAAGACTCGGCTGCGCGAACATTCATGGTCGCAGCCTGAACCTGCCGCCGTCCAAGGCCGTTAGAGCTGAGATCAACGCCCGTGGTGATGCCGACCGCGCTGCTGGTTTTCCCGCCATTCAGATCGGCGCGTGCCTGTGCCTGTAGCTGGATAGAAGGTAGTCTGGAGGCCTTTGCGGTTTCCACACCGGCGACTGCCTCATCCATTCGCGACCTTGCAGCGATATAGTCGGGCGCAATGCGCACGGCTGACTTGATTTTGGTCGGCGAAGCGTAGCGCCGTGCGAAGCGCAATTGAGGGGGGCCTTGGTTCTTTTCACACTCTTGCCAACCAAAAACTCAACCTGTGAAAGCGCCATCTGCCGATTACCGACCAACTGCGCCAGCCGGTCCTCGCCCCGCGCAATCTCGAGTTGGGCGCGCGCCACTTCACCCCTGTCGCTGATACCCGCACGCGCCCGATCCTCAGCTTGCTTTGCGATGCGCCTTGCAAAGGTCATGTATCGCCGGGTCCGCGCGATCTTGAGATCAATCGTTTCAATGTCCAGATAGTATTGCGCGACCAGCAGGGTCAGGCTTTCGACCGACATCTTGAGATCAGATACCGCCTGAACCCGCACCTGCGAAGCGGCCGCAATCTTGCTCCGGATCAGGCCCCAGTCAAAGAGCACCTGAGACACGGTGAGCGTGACGCCGGGACCGTTCGAGCTGGTCGTCGCGCTGTCTCCTGACAGGCTGATGCTGGGGTAGTATTCGTCGCGGGCGGCCTGAATTTCGATACTGCGGCTGGCTACTTTTTGCCGGAGCGCGGTGATTTCGCCATCACGCTCAACAGCGCGCAAAACCGCTTCGCGCAGAGACATCTGGGCGTTTGCCGGACCGTTGACACCCAACATACCGAGCAACGAGGCGCACAACATGGCAAAACCCAGACGGCGGCTCAACGAAGGCAGACAGCGATGAAACTTAGTAAGACTCATTAAAAACTCTCTGTTGCCAATTCTGCTAGAATATCTTGAGCCGCATAGTCAGCGGCGAGTTCGACCGGATCGAACAGAATGGCACCCACGAGACCGCCGCTTGCCTGTAGCGCCGCATCATCGGCTGTTACCGTGCCGGTATCATCGGATTCAGCGGGGTCTTGCGCCGCTGAATCCTGCGCATTTGGATCGTTTTCCGCCGCTTGCCCGTCGAGCAGGTCGTCAGCGTCTACAACGCCCTCTTTGCCCCCCGTCAGTGCCACAACATCATCCGAAAACGTGCTTGCTTCTGCGCCATCGCTTGATGAGGCCGGTTCAGGTGCGGCGCTCTGCGCATCGCTCTGACCTTCGAGAAGCAATCCGAACCCAGAGCTCAGTGACAGGCCTGCGCCCATCAAAGCCTTTGTGCTCCACCCGCCCGTTTCCGCGCCCCCATCCCCGAAACCACCAGCTTGACCATCTGTGAGATGTTCCATCGCGCCTGCAGACCGCTGTTGGCCGACGGAAGCTTCGCCCTCATCCGGGGAAAGTTGAATATCCGGTTCAGGCCCCATGAGGCCGGTTATCACCGCTTCACCGGAGTCTGTGATCAGGCGGCTGAAGTCGCCGTCCGGGCCGATCACAAAGAAGTCCTCAACTTGCAGTGTCTTGCCGTTAGATAGTTGAATTTCAAGGTTGGTGCCTTGCTTGGCGTAACCGACCATGGCTCCGGCTTCTTGACCAATCATGATGTTTGTCGGGCTGTCCAAAGACACGTTTGACGCAACCCTAAGGTGACTCATAGTGTCACTCAAATTAATTGATTCGCCCATTTATGCGCCTTAGACCTAACTTGATTCCAAGCTACAGCAGTGCCAGCAATACCAATAAACTTCGCGCACTCTTTTGGCATTTAAAGTCCGCCCAAAGTGGCGGTTTCCCAAAAGGTGCATCTTAAAACTAACTACTGTTCACGCAACGTATACATAGCTTTATCACGATTGCTAGCCTTGCGAGCAAGATTTTGCCCTGTTCGACCATTGTGCATCCAATATGTGTCGAAACTTGTCCAAATTATGATCTTCTGTGGCAATTGGTCGGTAATAGCTAGATGTCTGGTTCATCCCACGTTGTCGTCATCTGAGCTTCCGAACAAACCACTTAAGAGCGAGCTTCCTTGATCTTCGTTATGACTGAACAAGGTGTTCAAAGCATCTTCGACAGCGTTGCCATCCAGCAGCTCTTCACCGCCGGCAGTTTCCAGAGCAGCGCCTTCGCCACCATCGCTTTCTTCATTGGCGATCAACTCGTTGAATGTGTTCGAAGTGCCAAGAATATCGTCAACACCGCCAGCAAGAATATCATTGAGCAAGCCATCAATTTCACCATCGGCGTCGGGGTCGCTCGCTGAGACAGGGGTATTGAGCAACCCTTGATCAACCAAAGCACCTGAGAGCCCCTCAGTACCGCCAAGACCTGCGAAAAGGTCATCTGCATTTTCGTCAATACCTGTCACGTCGATGTCAAAAACGTCATCCTGACCAAGCAGACCATCAAGCAAATCACTTTGAGGCAATTCAAGGACGGAATCTGAGGGAAGGTCGCCCGCGGCCAAATCATCTACGCCGAGCCCACCAATCAATGTCTCAAGAAATCCGTCGTCGCCTTCATCGCCGGGCAAATCCTGCTCAACGACATTTTCGAGCGGGGTTTCTGCATTTCCCGCCAATTCAGTTAAGGCCTCAGTATCACCCGAAGCAATAAGTTCGACATTATTGTCCTGAATCTCCGTTTCGGCTTGATCGTTCAGGCTGTTGAAAGGGTTGCTTGCAACGTCTTCAACCACCCCACTAACGACGCCATCTTCGGCCAACACGGAATCAAGGATCCCTGTGGGCGTGTCACCATCTGCAAGAATACCATCGCCAAGATTGCCATCGTCAGGGACAGGCGCGAACGTGTTTGCAAAAGCCTCAATAGCATCGCCTAGCCCACTGTTGTTATCCGAAGTAGAAAGGTGGGGGGCTGAAACGGTGTCGGTAACGGTCTCAACCACATCGTCAACTACGCTGTCTTCATCTGGCACCGGATCAAGCAAGCTTCCCAGAATGCCGCCCAGCAGGCCATCGTCCCCGAGCACGCCGTCAACCAGGCCATCCTCGCCCAGCACCGGGTCGAGGACATCGGAAACCGTATCGGTGACGGTCTCCACAACATCGGCGACCACACCATCTTCACCAAGGACAGGATCGAGGGCGCCGCCGAGCAGGCCGTCGTCCCCAAGCACGCCGTCAACCAGGCCATCCTCGCCCAACACCGGGTCGAGGACATCGGAAACAGTATCGGTGACGGTCTCCACAACATCGGCGACCACGCCCTCTTCGCCAAGGACCGGATCGAGGGCGCCACCGAGCAGGCCGTCGTCCCCAAGCACGCCGTCAACCAGGCCATCCTCGCCCAACACCGGGTCGAGGACATCGGAAACCGTATCGGTGACGGTCTCCACAACATCGGCGACCACACCCTCTTCGCCGAGGACCGGATCGAGGGCACCGCCGAGCAGGCCGTCGTCCCCGAGCACGCCGTCAACCAGGCCATCCTCGCCCAACACCGGGTCGAGGACATCGGAAACCGTATCGGTGACGGTCTCCACAACATCGGCGACCACACCCTCTTCGCCGAGGACCGGATCGAGGGCACCGCCGAGCAGGCCGTCGTCCCCGAGTACGCCGTCAACCAGGCCATCCTCGCCCAGCACAGGGTCGAGGACATCGGAAACCGTATCGGTGACGGTCTCCACAACATCGGCGACCACACCCTCTTCGCCGAGGACCGGATCGAGGGCACCGCCGAGCAGGCCGTCGTCCCCGAGTACGCCGTCAACCAGGCCATCCTCGCCCAGCACAGGGTCGAGGACAACGGAAACCGTATCGGTGACGGTCTCCACAACATCGGCGACCACACCCTCTTCGCCGAGGACCGGATCGAGGGCACCGCCAAGCAGGCCGTCGTCCCCGAGCACGCCGTCAACCAGGCCATCCTCGCCCAACACCGGGTCGAGGACATCGGACACAGTATCGGTAACGGTCTCCACAACATCGGTGACCACACCATCTTCGCCGAGGACCGGATCGAGGGCACCGCCGAGCAGGCCGTCGTCCCCGAGCACGCCGTCAACCAGGCCATCCTCGCCCAGCACCGGGGCTAGGACATCGGACACGGTATCGGTGACGGTCTCCACAACATCGGCGACCACACCATCTTCGCCAAGGACCGGATCGAGGGCACCGCCAAGCAGGCCGTCGTCCCCGAGCACGCCGTCAACCAGGCCATCCTCGCCCAGCACAGGGTCGAGAACATCGGAAACCGTATCGGTGACGGTCTCCACAACATCGGCGACCACACCCTCTTCGCCGAGGACCGGATCGAGGGCACCGCCAAGCAGGCCGTCGTCCCCGTCTTCGTAGGTATGGGCAGTGTTTTCCTGGGTCGTACTCGGAGTGTTAACAAGCTCTTCCGCCCCGGGAAAACCGTCTTCAGCCGCAGATTGGGTAGCACTAAGCTGCGGCGCTTGAGGATCCGGCTTGCTGGAAACCGGCTTGGGCGTCTCTACTTGCTTCTCAACCGACGTGACAGTGGAATCGAAGGCGGGAAGGACTTCGAGAAGTTCCGATTGCGTTTCGGCGCCTGCGTTCTCTGTCGCGGTTGCAGCGATGTCCACCGCGCTAGCCGTTGCAGCTCCGGGCAAATCAAAGTCAACTGATGTCTCCATCAACCCATCGGGATTTAGACCATCAACACCATTTAGTGCCGCCTTATCATTTGGCTCGGTCGGTGTGCGATCTTCTTTCGCCTGAGCTTCCGGAGTCTCAACGAGCAACGCATCGGCTGAATTGGATGAAAACGCCTGAGCGCCTTCCTGTGATCCGCTCTGCATTGCCAGCCCCATACCGATCACGCCGGCGTTGATCGAGGTCGACTGCTGCCGAGCAATCCTTTCGCTGGCGTCGCCCCCATCAGCATAGCCCGAATCAAAAGTGCTTTCAGCGCGATTGCTATTGGTCGCTTGAGTGTCGTCGCGACCGTCGCGTTTCAATGGGCGTTCGTTCATCTACCAAACTCTCACAGCCAGCTTGCAAACAAGGCTAAAACACTGCTTTGAGCAGCTGTGATGCCTTGAGCAAACTCGCACTTCAGGAAAGGCTCTCTCACCGTTACGGCCTATTGAACCCATACTAATGATATCATTCACAAACTATAGTATAAGTTTGACCGCCGCTTTGCAAGACTGAAGGGTGCTGCGATACATGGCCGCTCCGATCCAGGCGCAGGATGACCGGACATGCCCGACTTAGGACTGTGTTACTTTGGCCCACGAATCTAAACAACATAGGCAATATAGCGTAAATTTACGAGACTGTATGCAACGTACAGCAGCCCATAAGAAAGCCGCCCAATTGACGCGAAAGCCGAAAGATATATAACAACACACTTAAGTATGGATGCTCGCGAATACCCAGCTTAACATGTTGCGACTTAAATCGAAAATTCAGCGCAGTGCGGAGTATCTGTACTCAAGGCTGAGCCAACCGGGTGACCTAAAGAACGATAGTTTTGTCCAAAAAGGTTTCGTCGATGCCAAGAAAGAAGAAATCGGGTAGTGGGGCGATGCTCTCTCGGGTGCAAAAGGCAAAAGCCCAAAAAGCGCGCCAAATTCGCGATCTGATGCCAGCAAACAAAAAACAGGCATTGCCCGATGCTCTGGCCCCTTACCCGCTTGTGTCTATGGCGAAACTCCTGGAGCAAGCGAAAGACGCCTTGCGACACACTCCGGAACTGTCCGGAGATGTTCAATCGACGGCTTCGCTTCCGCTACGGGTCTTCTTCTCATTCTGTGATGGCCGAAAGCGGGCCGAAGTGGTGAACTTCTCAGGTCAAAATCTGGCAGAGGTTTTGCAGCAGGCTGAGTCCTGGGTGCAGCAAAAAAACGACGATGCTTCTGCAACGCGTTGGCTTCGTGTTGATTGGGTCGATCAAACTTGGACGCGAAACTGGCAAGATGTGCAGCAAGCGATGCTCCAGAGCAAGCGCAATTACTTTCGTTACGGTATTGCCCTGGATGCAGGCTTTAAGCACGCGTTCTTGGAGCAAGAGCTGAATGCCAACGCAATGCTCTACCTTGGTGCCAAGTTCCAACATGCCGGAGTGAACGAGAAGAACTTTACGCTTTATGCCCGCAAACGCTTCGGGCAAGATTTCCAGTTGCCAGAAGATGGCGACCGCGAGGTGGAACTTTTTTCAACTCAGGCTCTGTTCTTCTCAGCAGAACGTCCGCCGGTGACCCTGAATGGGTTTAGCGGAGGGTCCGAGGGTCGAGATACGGGGCGCCGCTTTATTCAAGCGCTGGATGCCGACATTGTCGAGAACCTGATTGCTCAATCCAGCAGTTTTCTTGCCGACCAGGTTGATGCACAAGGCAAGTTTGTTTACGGCATTCACCCCTGTTTTGATCGGGAGATAGATACATACAACACACTTCGTCATACCAGCACGATCTACGCGATGTTAGAGGCTTGGGAGATTACGAAGAGCAATGCCTTGAAAGCCGCTATCGATCGCGCGATTCGTCTGCTTACCAATAATTTTATTCACCAATACACGCTCAGCGACGGAAGAAAAGTCGCATATTTGCGCGACCTTAATAGCGAAATAAAGCTGGGCGGAAACGCTGTTTGCCTACTCTCTTTGGTTAAGTTTACTGAGCTGACAGGCAGCAAGAAATACCTCGAGCTCTTAGAAGAGTTGGCTCTTGGTGTTGAGAATATGCAAGACAAGGCGACTGGCCAATTTGTGCATGTCTTGAACGCTCATGATCTTTCCGTAAAGGAACAGTTTCGTATCGTCTATTACGATGGCGAAGCAGCGTTTGGGTTGATGCGCTTGTATGGGCTCACCAAAGATCAACGCTGGCTCGAAGCTGTGGAGCGCGCCTTTGAATACTTCATAGCCCAGGAACACTGGAAGACGAATGACCACTGGCTCAGCTATTGTGTCAACGAATTGACCTTGTATCGGCCCGACGAACGATACTTCCAGTTCGGGATAAAGAATTTTGCCGGTCATTTGGAATTCGTGGCAGATCGTATCACGACCTTCCCTACCCTGCTGGAGCTCATGATGGCAGCGCACAAGATGATAGGTCGGCTGCGACTAAGCGAAGAGCATCGCCATTTGCTGGCGCAGGTTGAAATGGAAAGATTTTACGACGCACTCGAAAAGCGCGCCAATTATCTATTAAACGGCTTCTTCTGGCCAGAGTTTGCAATGTTCTTCAAGAACCCGAAAAGAATACTCGGAAGCTTTTTCATCCGGCATCATTCATTCAGGACGAGAATTGATGATGTCGAGCATTACCTGTCCGGCTATGTCGCGTATCTCTCACATTACCTTCGAGAACCGGATAGTTTGTCGTCATCGGGGAGCGATTAGCTCAACTGATCCCAGGTTGCCTCATGGCCATCCCGGCATGCAGGGGCCTCGCAACGATTGGAAAATTCGGCAGGCTAAACGAGGCCCATTTCGCGCGCAACGAGCGCAGCTTGCGTACGGTTCTTTGCCTCGAGCTTGGAGCATATCGATTTGACGTGCATTTACAGTTGCCTCGGCGAGGGCGAGCACAGAGCCGATTTCACGGTTTGGTTTCCCTTCGCTCAGCAGGGCGAGCACTTCCATTTCCCGACTGGAAAGAGAGGCTGTGTTCGGCTGGAGTGTTTTGACCTTCTGCATATCAAAAAGCTCAACAGGAACATAGCGTCCGCCGCTCGCCATAAAGCGGATCTCGTTTGTCAGGTTTTTCAATGATTCCGTTTTAAGGACGATTCCGGCACCGCCCAACTCCAAACATTCAGAAACAACTTGGCTGGAGGGGTTGCTGGTCAGGATCCCAACCGGTTTTCCCCCATTTCGTTCAAGTGCGCGGCTTAGTCCGCCAACACCATTCATGCCGGGCATATCCAAATCGACGAGCACCAGATCAAACGGACCGTTACTATCGATTTTGGCCAAAGCGGTTTCGAGGTCCGGAGCAGTCTCAGCCTCGAAATCTGGGAGGTTCGAAAGAAACTGCTCCAGCATTTCAAGGATCATGCCGTGATCGTCCGCAATCAAAACTCGAACCGGTTGGGTGCTCTCTTCTGTCATATTCGTTACCTCATCGGAAACTCTTACACGAAAGCTGACCTTTGCACTAGATTGCTAGGCCAGCTGACGCTTCGTACCTTGCGGAAGACATGGGCCGACCTCGTTTGTCGGAACGCCAAGCCGTGATTTATGCGATACCGAGCCCTCGGGAAAGGGGAAATGGTCATTGATGGCACGTCAACTCATCAGTGCGATTTCGTCGGAGGTCCGCTCAAGCGCGTTTTTGAGATCAGCCATCGGGGAAGCCAAATCCGCACCCGGCGTTTCAATACAGAGCTCGATAGCGCGCAAGCAATGCTCGACCAGTTTAAGGCCGGTCAAACCGCACGCACCGGTCGCAGCATGCAGCGCTCGGGCGGTTTCTTCCTCACGCACGCCGGTTTCGTTTATATCTTGCCAGGCAGAGTGCGCTTCGGACAGCGCGCGCTTCATAAAGCCACAAGCCTGATCGCGCCCGAGCTCGCTTGTAAGCTCGCCTGCGACTTCTTTGCATAGTGCCGGGATGGAGGGCGGGGTCCGAGGTGTGGCAGTGGCCAGTTGTTTTTTTGGGCGTGTCATGGAGCTGCGCGTTTTAACTGCGTTTAGAACTTCGGAGCGTAGTTGAGCGCTGCGAATGGGCTTTGTCAGCATTTTTTCCATACCGAGTTGCCGACAGGTCTCGCGCAAAGTCTCATCTATATGCGCCGTGATCCCCAACAAATGGCCACGCCATGCCATCTCTCCGATTTTTTGGGCCTTGGCGATGCGACGCAAGAGTTCGACGCCACTGATATGCGGTAGGGTCATATCGGAAAGAAGAAGCTGGATACCATGCTCGGCGTCGGGTTGCTTCAAAACATCCAATGCCTCTAGGCCGTTCTCGACGGCTTGAACTTTGGCACCAGTACTCTGGAGAACCTGGGTTATCCAGGATCTGCTCGCTGGGCTGTCTTCGACAACCAGAATGCCAACGCCTGAAAGCGGGCTGCTATGTTGAGCCGCCCCGGGGGGAGTATCTGAGGGCTTATCAGGGGTTGCACCCGCCAGCGCAAACCGAACACGAAGTATCGAGCCAGCGATGTGCTCCTCGGTCTTGGCGACGGGCAAGCCGTCTGCGTTTCGGTCAAGAATCTCCATTTGCCCGCCAAGTTGCCGTAATGCATGAGCCAATACGTTCATTCCGGCTGAAGGTCTTTGGTTTTCTCCTTGCTCTTGGGTAGCGCTCGCTTCGCTTATGATCTCGGTGTGCCCAAGCGCCCGTTGAAGCCGCGCTTTCTGATCAGCTGGGATACCGCCCCCGAAATCGGCGACTTCAATGAAAACGAGCACCTCTTGAGGTGCCTCACCATTCTCCACGGATGCGTTCTTGCGGGTGCATGTCAAGCAGACATCTATTCTGTTACCGCCGTACTTGACCGAGTTGTCGACCATATTTTGCATGAGCGCACGCACAAATCGAACCGGCCCAGTTGTCCAGATTTCGCCCTCAGGCGTTTGCGTGAGCGTTACTGATGCGCCCCGTGATTTGGCAATCGGATCGATCATTTGCACAACGCTGGCAAGTTCGGCGCTAAGGTCAAAAGCTTCATCTTCTTGGAGCCCAGACGCGGTGAGCTCTCCCCGCAAAACCTTGAGAACATTATCAATGTGGTCCAGCGTATGCCCCGCCGCTCCGCGCATCATTTCGCGCGACTGCATTGCTTGCGCACTATCCGCAGGTTGCTGTTCAAAGACATCATCGATTGTTGCGAGCAAAGACTGAATTGGCGTTCGAAGGTCATGGGCAACACGCATCAGCGTCGCAGTACGCGCCCGGTTTCGAAGTACCGTCGCCTCTTGATCGCTTTCGGCTAAACGCAACAGGTACCCATTAGCTTGCTCCATTGGGAAATGGACAACTTCGCCTTCATAGTTCGCGCCATTGTGAGAAAAGGAGACGGCAATGCTCCCCGCACGTTTCGCCTTTTTGCATAGGGTCGGCCAGTTAAGCGTACCAACCATAGCATCCCCGTCGAGCCCCAAGCGGTTCGCAGGGGCATTCGCCAGAAGAATCTCGGCCGTTTCAGTGGCGAGAATTGTGGGCCGCCTATCTGTTGCGATGATACGTGCCGCGGCCCTAAGCGCCGATCTAACGGTTTCAGCGTTTGAGGTCGTGTTATTCGTGTCGGGCACGTGTTTACTCCAGTGCGTAATGTTGCTCAGTATTCCACTTGATCTTTGGATTGTGCAACCTGAATGGATACCAGCCATTAGCCAAAAGACTAAAGTAGTGAAGCTCTGTATTCGCGTGCTATGAAAGTCGCCCTCGCCGAATCCTTCCCTAACGGTTTGTAGTGGCGTGCGTTGGAACGAGCCGATCTGTTGATGTCGGCACCTGTTTTCCGTGCTGGAAGTCGTTTGCCTCATGACGTCGAAAGTGAACGATCTGCGCCTCGTTGGGTTTTGTGGTGCGCTACGTTAATTCGATCAAGCGACCTTAGCCAACCATATGATGAGCAACAACGCCCGCTAAACCTCTTGGTGATTCTTAGAGGCACAAAAAATTCGGGCCGTGCCCCGGCCGGTTGAACGCACTCAAAAATATCAAAAGTATGTATCTCAACAAAAACTTGCGCTGCGTAAGCGCCAAAACGGCTATTTCATTGACTGTCACAACGTTGCAAGGGCCTGAGGATCGTGCTTATGCAGGTGGAATCGCTATAAAAATTGCCATTAATCGTTGACTTCACAGTCTTTAGTCGGTCATTTATATCCTTAAGTTATATGCACATACAAAAGTCTGTTTTCGCCTTATGGGGGCGTCGCACTACAAGGAGTTAAATTCATGGCCAACACGACAATCCAAGCGGGCACCGCTATTGGAATAGACATCCCAGTGGATCGGGACCAAGTCCTCCGCTATGTCAAAAAGGGGAAGGATCTACAGGTAGAACTGCAAAACGGTGACGCGATCACCGTGAAAGACTATTACACGCCCGCCGAAAATGGGTCGCTGCACAGTCTGGTCTTCGCTGATGGCGTTGAAGACACCCCTGGGGGTGAAGAGGTCGGCGCTGGCGCAGGAATGGCGAATGAAGAGATCATTGGCGCGGCTGCGCTTGGTGGGCTCGGTTTGGCGGCATTGGCCGGCGGCGGTAGTGGCGATGACGGCGATGCGGATGCCGACGCGGATGCAGATGCCGACGCGGATGCCGACGCGGATGCAGATGCCGACGCGGATGCGGATGCCGACGCGGATGCAGATGCCGACGCGGATGCAGATGCCGACGCGGATGCGGATGCGGATGCCGACGCGGATGCGGATGCCGACGCGGATGCGGATGCCGACGCGGATGCAGATGCCGACGCGGATGCAGATGCCGACGCGGATGCGGATGCCGACGCGGATGCAGATGCCGACGCGGATGCAGATGCCGACGCGGATGCGGATGCCGACGCGGATGCAGATGCCGACGCGGATGCAGATGCCGACGCGGATGCAGATGCCGACGCGGATGCGGATGCCGACGCGGATGCGGATGCCGACGCGGATGCCGACGCGGATGCAGATGCCGACGCGGATGCAGATGCCGACGCGGATGCGGATGCCGACGCGGATGCGGATGCGGATGCCGACGCGGATGCCGACGCGGATGCGGATGCCGACGCGGATGCGGATGCCGACGCGGATGCCGACGCGGATGCAGATGCCGACGCGGATGCGGATGCCGACGCGGATGCGGATCAAGGTCTTCTCGACCCGCTTGTCTCTGACGATGGTTTGCTGGGTGCCGTAACCGGCAACAATGGATTGCTCGGTGATGTTACGGGATCAGATGGTCTGCTTGGAGATTTGATCGGCAGTGGCTCCGATCTCGGCGACGAGGGTGAGCAATTGATTGGTCAGCCGGTGCTGGGTGGAGACGAAGTCACCAGTGATGTGGGGCTGGCCGATGGTTTGATTTCCGATAATGGCCTTCTCGGTCCGGTCACGGGGAATTCCGGCCTTCTGGGAGATGTGACGGGTTCTCAAGGGCTGCTCGGAGACCTGGTTGGCAATGACGGCTCGCTATCCGGTGTTACCGGGGCAGACGGGCTTGTCGGAAGCCTGACGAATACCGGCCTGCTGGGCAATGGGACGCCTAACGATTCGCCCGACGCGCTTGACGATCTGCTTGGTGAAAACGGGCCTCTCGGAGCTCTCCTTGGCGACGATGGCCTGCTTGGCGACGTAACTGGTGAAGACGGCCTACTTGGTGGTCTAACCGATGACGAAGGCTTGCTCGGCGGACTGACCGGAGACGAAGGTCTGCTCGGCAATGTAACCGGTGAAGACGGCCTCCTTGGTGGTCTAACCGGAGATGAAGGCTTGCTTGGCGGACTGACCGGAGACGAAGGTCTGCTCGGCAATGTAACCGGTGAAGACGGCCTACTTGGTGGTCTAACCGGTGACGAGGGCTTGCTCGGCGGACTGACCGGAGACGAAGGTCTGCTCGGCAATGTAACCGGTGAAGACGGCCTCCTTGGTGGTCTAACCGGTGACGAGGGCTTGCTTGGCGGACTGACAGGCGACGAAGGTCTGCTCGGCAATGTAACCGGTGACGAGGGCCTCCTTGGTGGTCTAACCAGTGACGAAGGCTTGCTCGGCGGACTGATCGGAGACGAAGGTCTGCTCGGCAATGTAACCGGTGAAGACGGCCTCCTTGGTGGTCTAACCGGTGACGAAGGCTTGCTCGGCGGACTGACCGGAGACGAAGGTCTGCTCGGCAATGTAACCGGTGAAGACGGCCTCCTTGGTGGTCTAACCGGTGACGAGGGCTTGCTCGGCGGACTGACAGGCGACGAAGGTCTGCTCGGCAATGTAACCGGTGAAGACGGCCTCCTTGGTGGTCTAACCGGTGACGAGGGCTTGCTCGGCGGACTGACAGGCGACGAAGGTCTGCTCGGCAATGTAACCGGTGAAGACGGCCTCCTTGGTGGTCTAACCGGTGACGAAGGCTTGCTCGGCGGACTGACCGGAGACGAAGGTCTGCTCGGCAATGTAACCGGTGACGAGGGCGTACTCGGAGGTTTGACCGGAGGCGGATTGCTTGATGGTCTCACCGATGGAGGGGATTTGCTCGATCCTCTGACCAACCTGCTCGGTGGCGACGATCCCATTGTGTGATATAATCGCGCAGCTTTCTGCCTAAGCCAATGAAAGAGCCCTTGCGGTACAATGCGTAAGGGCTCTTTCAAGAAACTGCTCAAGATCAGCACACTGCAAGTGCAGCCCAACATGTGGTTCGCGAACACGAATTACAGCGATTTGAGCGAATTAGTGGAGCAAACAAGGCCACCCGCATCCGTCACGGCACAAGCATGGAGGCAACAGAATGGAAGACCCCGATGATGTCGACCCAATAGAGGCCAACTGCGAGGTTCCCATAGATTTCCCCGACGAAATTTGCGGCTCGCCCTTGCCTGGCGTTGTCATAATAGGAATTTTCTTTGCCGCGACGTTGACATTGATAACAGGGTTGCTCGGTTTCGGGATTTGGCTGATGTTGTTGGCCTATACGCTCGGAGGGGCCACCGCCATGATAATTTCCGCGATCGTTTCCCTACATAGCCGGGGTCGAAGCACACTAAAAAGCAAGGTCGAAGAAGAAGAGTTCTGCAGCTTCGCCAAGAAGCCAGCCCAAAACTCCTCTTTGGCGCATTACGAAACGCCAAAAGCGGCCGCTTTCAGGCTATAGCCACGCCCGCAAGTTGCGGCCGAGCCGATATGATATTGCCCTAAGAGCAAATTGAGAAAAGTTAGATGTGCCCGACAAGTCCTCCCCTTCGCACTGGAACCGTTGCTTGGGGGGGAGATGTCAATATAGGCCGGCGGTTTCACTTTCGATTTGAACGCGCCAATGCCCGCAAAGCGCTTGCACGAATTGCGCCCTTGGCCGAAGCCGATCTGACCATCGTGAACCTCGAGTGTGTTGTCGCCACGACGGGGGCCGAGGCGATCGACAAGGGCGAGCGCGCATCCTACTATTTTCGCGCCCGTCCCGAAATGCTCGATACACTTGTGGATGGCGGCGTCGATCTTGTCGCAACCGCGAACAACCACAGCGGCGACTATGGCCCTGAGGCGCTGCTCGAACAGGCGAAGTGGCTCGACAGGGCCGGCATCGGTCACGCCGGTTCGGGACAGTGTCGCGATGCCGCGTTCCACCCCGTCATTCGCCGCGCGGGCGGGCTTGATGTGGCACTGTTTTCTGTAGATGCAACCCAAGAAAGCTTTGCCGCAGAAGAGGACAAACCAGGGATCGCTTGGCTCGATCCGCGCAATCCGGCCGACTGGAAAACCATAATGGAACCGCGCATTTCTGCGGCTCGCGATCTCGCAGATGTGGTTCTGGTCGCTGTTCACTGGGGACCAAACAACCGGAACGCTCCAGACAAATCTGAAATAGTGGGCGGGCATGCCTTGATTGATGCCGGGGCAGACGCGGTACTAGGCACGTCAGCCCATGTATTGCAGGGGATTGAGGTCTATAAGAATCGGCCGATCTTGCACGATGCTGGTGATCTTCTGTTTGATGCTCTCACGCGATCGGACACAGACAGTGGTGTTTTCACCCTCGACCTCGATCACCGAGGGGTAACCGCGGTACGATTTACACCTCTCGAGATTGGGTTTTGCCGCACTTTGCCTTACGAGGGGGACGCAGCGAACGCCGCGGTGCAGAGGTTTTCTGAGAAATGCGCAGCCCTAGGCTCGGCGCTCGAACAGGCAGGTGATGGAAAGGGCGTTCTTCGCATCGAGCCGCCCGATCGCGCGATGAGCGAGCAGCGTCCGGCGCGAACACATACAGAAAGAACCAGCATAAGCGGCCTTGGCGCCCCGCGGCCCGAATGGCTTGCTAACGATGTCCCGGAAGATGCCCGCATCCCCGAGGTGCTGCAGATCGGAGAGATGGAGTTACTTGGCCTGCGCCTCTCCCCCGACCGTCTGGAAAAAACGGGCCTGATCGAGGTGGAATCTTGGTGGAGAATTCCTCGTCCCGTTGGCTGCGACTGGCGCATCGATTTTCGCGCCGAGCCGCCACAGCCGGGCGAAGTTGGCAGTTGGGGACTTGGCTGCTCGCATGACCCGTGCGATTGGATGTGGCCCCTCAGCCGCTGGTCCACAGGACAGATATATCGCGATTTCTATACACTTCGCCCCTCAAAGGTGGCGAACTGGCTCGATACAACCCTGACGCTGTCAGTCGGACTGGTTAGCCATCGTGGCAAGACCCAGCGGGTTTCCTTGCCCCATACCGTAGGTTTTGAGCTATCGTCGAAGCAGGGGTTTGCAGTACTTCGGAAAAATCCGGCTAAATACGAGGCCCCGCCTCTCGATGCGATAGAACCAACACCTGAAATCCTTTGGACAGCCAAACAGCTTGAACAAATTACCGGAGGAAAATGGCTTGTCCCCCCGCCAGAGGGATGGTTCGTCCGGTCAGTAACGCACAAGATCAAACAACATGAAAACTGGGGGTTTAAAGCGCCAAAGCTGGTTGCACTTATTGATCAGCGTATGGCCATGCGTCACGAATTAAGCGATTTTACGTCGCAGCCGTGCTGGGATTTGCACAAAGACCTCCCACAGTTGCAGCATAAAGTCGCCGGGGCCATCGTCGCCAGACCTGTTGAGGGGGTGGACCCAGACTTCCCCTTGCTTCAAGTTAGCGACCCATTGCATGCCATTCTTCAGCTCGGCGCGTTTGCGCGAAACCGAATGAAGGGCAAAGTTGTCGCCATTACGGGGAGCGCCGGAAAGACGTCACTTTGTCAGATGCTAATCCAAGCACTTGGCCCGAACTGCAACGTCAGCGGCACCTTTGGCACAAACTATAACTCGCGCGTTGGCATGTTGCATCAACTCGCAAATACGCCGGAGTCGACCGATGTTGCCGTCGTTGAAGCAGCAGCCACGGCCATCAATGCACCGAAGTTTCAAAACATCCGGCTCGTACGTCCCGACGTTGGTGTCATTACCAATATTTCTGCCTCGCATTTACGCGGCAACGAAGGATTGAAGGCGGTGGCCCGCCGCAAGGCCAACATCATCGAAGGCATAGCACCAGGCGGCATTCTGGTGCTAAATCGTGACATAGCGTTCTATGGCGATTTTCGCGAGCACGCCGCGCGCCGCAATGTGCGCGTCTTGACCTATGGTCAATCAGAAGGGGCGGATTTGCGTCTCTCATCCTATACTCAGGCGGATGGGAAAGTCGTTGTCCAATTCCCGCATGGGCAGAAGCTTGCATTTCAAATTGCGGCGTTAGGCCTGCACATGGCAATGAACAGCATCGCCGCCATAGCTGTCCGCTTGATATTGGGGGGTCCGCTAAAACCCTTCCTTGCTGAACTGTCAAAGTTTCAGCCTAAGCCAGGACGAGGCGCGATCACGTCTGTAAAATTCAACGAAAAGACTCTTTCCGTTGTGGATGAATCCTATAATGCAAACCCTGCATCGATGCAGGCTGCTATAGAAATGGTTGCAGCGATGCCTACGGCTAACAGGCGTATTCTCATCTTGGGCGATATGGCAGAACTCGGGACGAATGCAGCACAATATCATCGTGATCTTGCCACGCAAGTTCACCTGGCAAAGCCCGACACTGTGCTGCTATGTGGGCCATTGATGGCAGATTTATGGGATGAATTGCACAGTAAAGAAATGCCAAGCTTTTCCGGTGAGCATTATCAACAGGTAGCGGACCTATTGTCTGATCTTGACCGCTTCTTGCAAACTGGTGACGCAATACTTGTCAAAGCGTCCAATTCTATGAAGTTTGCAAGGGTTCTGGATTTCCTTCAAGGAAAATGAACCCATAAAGCGACGTCCCATAACATGGAAAGTTACCGGCGGTTCCTAAGCTGCTATTGGCCCGAGATGATTAGGTTTGGTCTAGTTTTTTCGCAGTCCCCAGACTGGGCCAGATCCTTCGTGCGGTCTTCCCGGACTTTGGCCTTCACCCGCCACTTTGGATGTCTTTTTCCGAACTGCAGTCCTAACCGTTGTAAATACTGAGGGTCTTTTTCAAGTTTATCATCCAGCCCTCTCGCCTCAGAAGCACGTGAACGCGTCTGTAGCCCTAGCGCACACGGGTTTCTGCGATCTCCTTGATCCGTCGCTAACAGCAGCCTGGTCCGTCCTTCGGGACATGTAGTAGTAGGTGGAAGCGCCGAAGCAGATAGCCCCACAGGCCTTCCGGGTCGACACTCCCCATTCGACACACATCCCGGTGACAATCTCGCGCAAACGGACAGGCTTCAGAGCTTTCGCCGAATAACAGCCTGCAACATCTCACAATCCAACGTCAAGCCCGCTACAATTTCCTTCAGCCTGCTGTTCTAATCTTCGAGCGCCTTCAGTCGGCGCATCTCATTCGGAAGAAGCCCGCCATACTTTATCTTCCAGTTGAAATGGGTCGCCTCGCTGGTCCCGGCCTTCCGACAAATCTCAGCGACCGGCGTACCTTGCTCGCCCTGCTTCTGGATAAACGCCTTCTGAGCCTCCGCAAACTTAGATGATTTCATGCGAATCCGTTCCTCTCCCAGCCAAGGAAAAACAGGCGAAAAACTCCAACCTCAAACGATCCAGTTTTCAGGGGCAAAGCATCTTTATCCGAATTGAACCTGATCAAGGGTACGCAAACTAGCTTTTGGGAACGCTCTATGTTTGTAGCGGAGCATACATAATTTGACGTGGTGCTTTACGTGGTATGATGCCTAAATACACATAATTTTTCATAATTATACAAGACTTTGTTTAATTTTCATGGCGGACACCTCCTCCGCCACGCTTGGCCCGCGTTTTCTCCGGCGACGCACCGCCACACGCAACCCGAGTTGTAGTAGACTTGGCCGACGGCTGTTCGAGCCGAGACGCCTTACATATCTGCGGGCCGCAGTTGGGCCGTTCTACCCGACAGATTGCAAGGCAATAAAGTGACCCGGAGCTGCTTCAGAAAGCTTATATGATTGGCCCTCCAAAAGTGCGTCGAAGAAAGCAAATTTCTCCTGCCCTCCTACATCGGGCAGCTCAGTTGTAGCGAGTTGCAGACCATCCCTGCCCTGCTCAAGCCTCGGTGACGCTGCCATCAAGCGTCGTGTGTATGGGTGTCGAGGTGCAGAAAACAACGTGCCGGTATCAGCTTGCTCCATCACCCGACCACGGTGCAACACATAGAGCCTTGCGCAAAGCTGTTCGACGATGTGCAGATCATGACTGATAAACAAGCACGCAAATCCTAAGTCCCGTTGAAGCTTTTTCAAAAGGTCTAATATCTGGGCCTGAATAGTGACATCCAAAGCCGACACTGGTTCATCCGCAATCACAAGGTCAGGCCGGCTAATCAATGCCCGTGCGATGGCGACGCGCTGGCGCTGTCCACCGGACAGAGCGTGCGGATACCGCATCGCCATTTCCATGGGCAAGCCTACAGCCTCTAACATTTCATTTGTACGCTTTTGTTTTTCATTTTTGCTGAGGCTACGGTCAAACCGTAGACCTTCACGCACAATATGTCCGATGCGCATGCGCGGATTGAGCGAGGAGTATGGGTCTTGGAAAACAAAGCGGATGCGTCGCCGTAACGCGTATTCTTCGTCGCTCGTGCAACTGGCTAGGTCACTGTCGTCAAACCTAATTTGTCCTGAAACCTGTGGCACCAGATTGCCAATTGCGCGGCCGATCGTGCTTTTACCGCTGCCGCTTTCCCCGACCAATCCGACAAATTCTCCGGGCCTGATGTCGAGAGACACTTCACGAACCGCGTGATTCACAGTCTTACCCAGCAATCCCATAAGCCGCTTTTCAACAAAATCGACGCTTAGGTTCTCGACCTCGAGAAGGGGCGCCATCCGGGTTCCAGAGACAGGCGCGGCCACCCCCAGTTGCGTCGACGCCAGCAACCGTTTGGTATAGTCATGACGGGGCCGACGCAGCACCTCTTTCGTGTCGCCTTCCTCAACCAATTGGCCTTCTTCCATGACCGCAATTCTCTGAGCATATGCGGCCACTACTGCCAGGTCGTGAGAAATCAGGATCACCGCTGTGCCATTGGCACGGGCCACCTCGGCCATGATGTTCAAAACCTCATACTGTACCACCGCATCAAGTGCCGTCGTTGGCTCGTCTGCGATCAATAGTGCTGGTTTCAGCATCATGACCGACGCAATCATAATCCTTTGACGCATTCCGCCGGAAAACTCGTGTGGGTACCGGTTAAGTAACTTTTCGGGGTTATCGAGCTTAACCTGTCGCAACATGTCAATCGCACGTTCACGAATTTCACGCATACTCAGGTCGGTATGCTCGCGCATTGCCTCGAACATCTGCTCACCGATGCGGATGTTGGGGTTTAGGGAGGACAACGGCTCCTGAAAAATCAATCCAATCTCGCGCCCTCTCAGGCGGCGAAGCTCTTCTTTGCTTTGCGGTTCGGTGACGCTGTGGCCGTTAAAAACGATGCTGCCTTGGCTAACTTTGCCATCACCGGGCACGAGGCCCAGAATGGATCGGCCCAGAACGCTTTTGCCGCTTCCGCTTTCCCCCACAAGAGCGAGGATTTCCCCGCGAGCGAGTGAAAGATTTACGTCACGGATCACCGGCATTGACCCGAACGAAACCTCTAGATTTTTGATCGACAGAATGATGTCGTCTTGCATTGGATTGTTCATGTCAGACCACCGTCGTCGGCGTTGCCGATTTCGGGTCAAGCTCATCTCGCAGGGCATCCCCAAGAAGGTTTACACCCAAAAGCGCGATCGAAATGCAGATCCCGGGCAAAAGGCCAAGCATGGGGTATCGCATGAGATCCGCCTTGGCCTCAGCCAACATGTTCCCCCAGCTCGGCTCCGGGGGTGGAACGCCCAATCCCAGAAAACTAAGCGCGCTTTCCGCCAACAACACCCAGCCGAACATCATAGTCGACAGAACGATTAGCGGAGCCAGGCAGTTGGGCAAAACATGTACGATCAACGTGTACAGACGGCCATTGCCCATGCTTGCCGATGCTTCGACAAATTCATTATGGCTAATTGAAAGCACCGATCCACGCACAACGCGTGTCACTGCGGGCAGATATGCCAAAGACAAGGCCAGAATGACTCCATACCGGTTGGCCCCGATGACGGCCATAAGGCCAAGCGCCATCAATAGGCCGGGAAATGCCATGAGTGCGTCAAGCACCATCATCAGAAAGCGGTCAAACCAGCCGCGAAAGAACCCGCCCGCCGCGCCGAGAAAGGTTCCCACCACAACAGGAATGACCAAGGTTGCCAAGCCAATAGAGACCGATACCCAAGCGCCCCGCATCAAACGCGAGAGGATATCCCGCCCGAACATGTCGGTTCCAAATGGATGTGCGCCTGATGCTTCGCCAAAACGGTTCAGCAAATCGGATTTAAGTGGATCATAGGGCGTATAAAAGCTCCCGGTGAACGCCACCGCGAACACAGCGCCAACTAGCAGCATCCCAATCAAACCATTTGTCCGACACAATAAACGGCGTGCAAAATTCATGACAAACGCACCCTTGGATCAAAGAAGGAATAAGCGATATCAATCGCCAGATTGGTCAGCACGTAAATCGCAGCGATAAACAACAACGCGCCCTGAAGAACCGGATAGTCGCGCGCATAGATGGAATCGACCAAGAGCTTGCCAATGCCGGGCAAAGTAAACACCGTCTCGGTCACAGCCGCGCCAGACAGCAGACCTGCCAGCATAATGCCAACCATTGTTAGCGTGGGCGCAAACGCGTTTGGAAAAACATGGCGCCAAAGAACACGGCGTTCTGGCAAACCTTTGGCACGCGCGTGCGTGATGTAGTCTTTTTGCATGATTTCCAGACTTCCCGCACGCATCATCCGCGTCAGGACGGCGATCTCGGTAAGCGCCAGCGCCGTTACCGGCATGATAAGATAAACCATGCCCCGGCCAAGGTCTTCTGTGATTGAAACGAACCCAATGGTTGGCAACCATCCAAGCGTTGCGCCGAACAAAACCAGCAACATCAACCCGACCCAAAAGCTGGGCATCGACAACAAAACAATGCAGCCGAAGACAATCGAATAATCCGTGCTCCGGTTATGGCGATGGGCGGCCAAAAGGCCAAACGGAACTGCCACAAGAAGAGAGGTCAGCATAGCCAGCAAAACAACCGACGCCGTTACCCCGAACCGTTGCAACAGCAACCCGCCGACGTCCTGACCATTCATGATCGAAGTGCCCAGATTGCCGGACAACACTTCGCGCAACCAAGCCGTAAACTGAACTGCTAGAGACTTGTCCAGCCCCATCTTCTCGCGCATCATCGCCAGAGCGGCTTCGTCATCTACATCGCCACCCAGCATCATCAGCGCGGCATCGCCGGGAAGTGCCCGGACCAGCGCAAAGATGATGACCGTAACAATGACGAGGGTCGGAACCGACATTAGAATTCGCTTTAGTATAAAACCGAACAAAGCTCCGCCCCCCGTCTTGATATTTGTTTAGCCATCTACCCGAAGCATCCAGCCCCGGAGCAGTCCGGCACCCCAGTTTTCAAACCCGGAGACCTTGCTGGACATGCCGACGAACATTGTCCGGTGCCCAAGCCCAATGGCGGGAACTTCTTCAATGAACATCATGTGCAGCTTGTCGATGATGCTTTGCAGCTCCTTTGGATCGCCCGTTGCAAGCGACTTGGCCATAAGTTTGATGGCTTCAGGGTTTTTCCAAACCTTTCGGGGCGCGCTACCGGTAAACATCTCAAAGCTAAGGCCCGGATGTAAGCGCGGGGAGTAGGTAAAGCTCTGCATGCCAAAGCCAGTTCCCACGCGGTAGGCTTCTAGCTGTGAACCCCATTCGACGACTTCCAGCGTCGCGTTTAATCCGACTTCGGACATCATCGCTTGCGCCATCAATGCGCGCTCATAGTAAGCACCCGAGCGACGTGTCGCCAAAATCTTGATCTCGGCACCGTCATACCCGGCCTCCTTCAGCAAAGCTTTGGCCTTTTCTGGATTGTATTCGTGATACCGAGACTGAACTTCGGTGTAATTCGCTGACATTGGCGGCACAGGCGATGGCGAAGCCTTGCCAAACCCTTCGGTAATTGCCGCCACGATTTGTTGCGGATCAATCGAATGAGCCATCGCAAGACGAACACGCACATCGTCCAACGGCGCTTCGTCCGCATTCAAAAGATAGGTATCCCAAATGGCGGATTCGGTTGCATCGACCCTGAATCCGTCATTGTCTCTCAGTTCGGCTGCTGTTTGAGCATCAATCGACACAAGATCCAGATCACCCGCTTTCAACGCAGTGGATCGTACCGCCGCTTCGCTTACGATCTCCCAGCGAATTTTGTCTACAGTCGGATTTTTTCCACCACCGTAGCCATTAATGGGTTCCTCACGCGGAACATAACCTTCAAACCGGTTCACTTCGACAAACCGGCCGGATTCATGATTGCCCATCATATAAGGGCCTGTTGCAATCGGCTTGTTCCAGCTGCCATCAGCATTAACAGAATCGGGGTGCAAAATGGCCATTGAACCACAATCGAACCGGGCCATTATTGCCAGAAACACGGCGTATGGCTTTTCAAGCTCGATCACAAAGGTATAGTCGTCCGTGGCTTTGGCTGACGTCACCTTGATGTTGTTTTTGCCGTTAAAATAGTTAACGCAATGCGATTCCGACTTTGGCCCGGCAAGACGTTCCCATGACCAGGCGACTTCCTTCGCGGTCATTTCTTGGCCGTTATGGAATTTCACACCTTTGCGAAGATGAAAGGTATAGGTTCTACCATCGTCGGAAACCTCATAGGTCTCAGCCAGCATCGGAACAATGCTGAAATCACTGCCATAAGTGACAAGCCCTTCCACGATATGCCCGTGAACCTGGTCCGTGTTTCCATCACGCGTTACGCCGGGGTTGGTGCCCCGAATGTCGGCATTCAGTGACGTTCGCACTACGGTTTCTGCAACCGCTGGCAGCACTCCGCCCAAACCGATCGCAGCGGCAAGACATGCCGCCCCGAGAAAATTATGACTATATTTCATAGGCTTTCTCCCTGTTTATCCTGTTGATACTTCGTCTGTTAGTTCAGGCGATAGATTGTTGTCTCGGTTGACTCGTATGGCAGTTGGCGCACCCGAAGTTCACCCGCCCCGGCATCCATCAAAACCATCGCAACAGTCGCCGAGAGATAGGCGTTGGCTTCACCCTCATTGTCTCTTGGTTGACGCACGATGCCGCGCGGTGAGCCGAACCGGTCATCGAGCGCTGTTGCAATCGTGTCGAGATCATGCGGATCCTGGCTATCTTCGATCAATTTGCGCAAACGCCGGTTGCGAAACAGGGTATCTGCACCGCGCTCTATTCCTAGATCGCGTTCCCGCGCGCGCGCGGTGGAATTTACGAAATGGTTCGAATGCGTCATGCAGGTGCCATCTGGTGCATCCCAATAAATCTGCGCCGGCGTCGTTTCAAAATTCATGCAGTCGCCGCTTTGTGCACAACTGATCGTCATGTTGTTCGAAACCGTGCGCGGCAGGCGATAAAGTTCGGTCAACGCCTGAGAATAACCCCCGGCCTCCAACACGCTCCGCCTGATCACCGACAAGGGCACACCAAAGGGCGCATGCCCGTCTTGGCCGCTGACCAGGTTGTTACCGGTAATCGCCACGCCCCGGTCATTGAAACCGGCCCGCGCCAGCCCTCCGGCTTCTACAAAGGTTAAAATGTCAGGGTGCTTTTCACTGTGGATTTTCAGCACAATAGTGCTTTCGGAACAGTCGCTTAACCAATCCCAGTTTTGCACATGTAGTAAGCGACCGCTTTTCGTAAGCTGGGGCAAAACAACAGCCGAAGTACAACCATCATCCAAGTTTGAAATGTCTTTCGGGCGCTGAGCATGAAGGTTGATAATTTCACTGCGGCCGTTAATCACCAAAACTTCTTCGAGTTTGACGCCAGCCCCTTCGGCGATGCCCCGCAATTCTTCCATCGCTTCGGGAACTTGCGGTGCAAGTGCGTCTCGCAATTCTGCCGCATAGCTCAGGACGCTATCCCAATCCAGACCATGCTTCTCGAACAAAGCGCGATAGACTCCAAGTCCACTCAGCAGCTGAACATCCGCTTGCTTGCCATAAGACAAACCGCGCTCAAAGGCAGGCCCTTCGATTTCGACCAGTTTGGGTTGCGTTACCATCACCGCTTCCCCGGCTCGGACAAACGGTTTTGCAAAACATCGATGAAAAACCGCTCGATGTAGGGAAACACCCCGCGCATGTCGTGCGGCACACCGGGCGCCACATCATGCCAAACATCAACGCCTCGCGCTTGTAGAGACTCTCGCAACGTATCGAGGCGCTGATTACGGTTCTTGCCGGCACTATTTGCGCCCGGAATGACATTCGGTCCATCCTCTGGGAAGGTAATCTCCCATTCTTCGGTATCGGCAGCGCCGACCGACATATGCACTTTGACCTGCTTCAATGCGTCAAAGTTAATGCCACGCCCGAAAACACTTTCAAAATTCCGAATACCCGGCCACCAATCCATGGTCTCGTCCAACAAAGTCACTGATCCGGGGGCGCCAATTGACACCGCCCTAAGCCGCTCCGGGTGAAGGTAAAGAAACCGATGGGTGAAATGCCCGCCGCCCGAAAACCCGAACAGCATGAATTTCTCAAACTGCCGCTTCATCAGCTCTCCGGCCTGATCCACCATCGCGAGCAACACCTCGTCATAGCGAATATCGCCTTCGATCATGTACTTGTAGCCGCCGGCATTCAGATCACCCAACACGCCCACAGGAAAGAGCGGCGCAAGGATCACGCAGTTATTGTATTTTCCAAAGCTCGAGAACGCGTTTCGGTATTCCGATTGCAACCGCATGGTGCCGTGTACCGCGACCAATAGATCGAGCGGGCGGTCCGGCTCATCCCACGCGCTTTCGGGAATATAGAGCATAATCGAAAACCGCGGGTCATGCTTGCACGCCAATATCGTTGTGTTGCCGGTCAGATAGAGCGCGCGCGTGCGCTGTTCCCGATTGTCATTCACTCTAGGGAGCATTTTTCACGCCTTCTAAAACATCCATTTCGCTCAACGCTAGCCATAGTAAACTTTGGTGTCAAAATAATTGTTAAAATTGGCGCCAATATTTACATCGGCATTGATCGGATGCATGGTTGCCGTTAGGATCGTTATCCATTGTACCCGTAATCCGTAGGCGCAGATGACAGAACCAACGACCGATACCGGAGCGAAAACCACCCCCGACGATATTTCCCAAATGTTGATGGCTGACATTAACAACGGCATTTTGCGTCGCGGAGAATGGTTGAAGCAGATTGATCTGGAGCGACGTTACAATTGCACCCGCATAAAGGTCAGGAACGCACTCAGCTATCTGCATTCGCAGCGTTTGGTTGAGCATATTCCCAATCGCGGATACCGCGTTCCCGAGCCCAACCCGGTCCGTGAAAAAGAAATAGGCGAAGTGCGTTCTGTGCTCGAAGCCCACGCGGCAGCCGACGTCGTCAACAGCGCAACAGAAGCCGACATCGACAGGCTACAATCGCTTGCCGAAGAGTTCCGGGATGCCGCCTACAACGGCACTTCATTCGCTCAAATGCAGGCCAACCGCGCGTTCCACGCGGTGCTCTACGGGTTCTGCCAAAACGAATTTCTACATGAGCTGATTCTCGATATGCGTCGCCAAGGACCAGCGGCCCCGATTGGCCAATGGCAAACCATGGCACAACTCCAAAGCGCCACCCAAGATCATTTCGATATTGTTCAGGCAATCCGTCAACGTGATCTCGTGGCTCTGCGTGGGATCATCGCCGACCATATAACCGGCCATATCAACACAAGTAGACAAGAGATAAAGGACACGTCGGAATGACACTCGATCCTGCTTTGCAAAGAATGCTCGCGGTTTCTCGTGAACAAGGCGGTCCAGCACTTAACGAACTTGAGCTTTCGGATGCCCGGGCTGCAATGCGGGAAATGTTTCTGAAAAATGGCTATCCGGTTAACCATGCCGTTGAAATATCCCATATGTCGTCAGACGCCTGTGGCGGTTCATTCGGTCTGCACATCTATCGACCGGCACATACCCAAGGGCCGCTTCCCACGATCGTCTATTTTCATGGGGGCGGTTTTGTTCTCGGTGACGCCGCCACCTATGACACCCATTCCCGCGCGCTTGCTCATTTGCTCGGCGCAGCTGTGGTCTTTGTCGAATACCGCCTCGCGCCGGAACATCGTTATCCTGCGGCTGTTCAAGATACTTATGCGGTTATGGATTACCTTGCAAAAGAAGCGAAAACGCTTGGGCTGGATCGGCAACGAATAGTCGCAATGGGGGAAAGCGCCGGCGGAAACCTCGCCGTCAACGCAGCTCTTCACGCGCATCGTATCGGGGGGCTACGCCTGAACGGGCTCTGCTTGATCTATCCGTTGACTGATATGCGCCCGCTAGAGGAGGCCCTTGATCGCTACCCTTCGGTTGAGGAATTTGGAACAGGAACAAACCTCGATCTGGATGAAATGCAGTGGTTTCGTGAAAACTATCTGCAAAGCCCGGAACACGGGGATTTGCCGGAAAACACCTTGCTATTCCAGCCCGATCTCAACCTCCTGCCGCCTACACGCATTTATGTCGGGGCCTGCGATCCCCTTCGCGACATGGCCGTGGCCTTTAGCTCACTGCTCGTAGAAAATGACATTGATGCCAAGACCGAAATCCTGCCAGGCATGATGCACAGCTTCATGTGCCAAGGAACCGTTTCAGCCGCAGCTCTCAGGCATTTCTATCGTGTCGTCGAAAGCCTGTCCGAACTGTTGAAGTAGACCAAGCGAGATTGGAGCGTAGCTCCTCTATGGTCACTGCTTTTCGGGCACAGGCCCTCAAAGATACGAAGCCCGCCCGCATGGGCGCGGTTTATTCAGCCCTCAAGCAACTCGTATTAGCCGCTAGGGCTCAGCTCATGCGATGCATAAACTACCAATCGACATCGAAGCCACGCACCACGGCTGCAATCTGGTCCGACGATAATTCTCGAGGTTGAAAGCCTCGCGTCAAAAGAGCCAGCTTCGCGGTTTCCTCCAGTTCTTCCATTGCAAAAGCCGTCGCCCAGAGATCTTTCCCCGCCACAACCGGCCCATGATTGGCAAGCAGCACGGCAGATCGCTTACCCGCCAGCCCCCGGACGGCTTCACCCATCGCCGGGTCTCCGGGCATATAGAACGGCAAAAGCTTCACCTTACCGAGCCGCATAATCGAATAAGGCGTCAAAGGCGGTAAGACATTGTCAGCATCAGTATCTGGCAACATCGAAAGGGCGACTGAATGGGTCGAATGCAAATGCACAACAGCCCCGGTGCCAGCCCGCGTGTCATAAAATGCCGTGTGCAGCGGCACCTCCTTGGTCGGCGGGTCGCCAGATAAAAATCGCCCGTCCGCACCGAGATGGCTAAGCAGCGCCGGATCGAGAAACCCCATCGCCCGCCCCGTTGGCGTCACCAGCAGCGATCCATCCGAAAGACGCGCCGAGATGTTGCCAGAGGCACCACAGGTCAACCCACGGTCAAACATCGACTTGGCCAGCGTGCAAATATCTTCACGCAGCTTTGCTTCTTCGCTCATCCATCGGCCTCCATCGCCGCCAGCGTCTCGGAAAAGAACTTCGGCCCGCCAAAGTTACCCGATTTCAGCGCCAGCGCCATGCCCGCGTGTCGCACCAATGGCACACCGGCTGCGGCCCGCGGGCCAATCGTTAACTCATGGGCACCGAGCCCTGCAACCACGGCACCTGATGTTTCGCCACCCGCGACGACCAACCGAACAAGGCCCCGTGCCGACATTTCAAACGCCAGCTGGGAAAAAACGTTTTCGATCGCAGCCGCCGCAACCGCGCCACCGAACGCCTCCTGTGCTGCGCGAACCTCATCGGCATCGGCAGACGAATAAATCAACGGCGGGCGATCCTGCGTGATCACCCAGTCGGCTATCGCTGCCAAGTCTACTGCGCCGTTCACGGCCTCTTCGACCTCAATCTTCATTGCAGGTGCGCTCTTGCGATACTCGGCCACTTGCGCCTGTGTCGCCCTGCTGCAAGAGCCAGACAAAACCACACCTGGGCCGCGAATAGCCTGCCATGATGGCCGACCGGTCTGGTAGTTGAAATTTGCAGGCAACCCTTTGGCAATGCCCGACCCGCCAGAAAGCAACCTCACACTTTTTGCGGCCCTGCCAATCTCCATCAAATCGGCATCGCTAATCGCATCAACGATATAGTGAGCCTTTTGTGAGAGCGCCGCAGCAATGGCTTCACCGCCCGCAAGAACAACTGCTGCTGGCACATGGTCTACAGGGTGCTCACTCTGCGCAGCCAGAACCCTGCGCAGGTCCGGGTCGGTCATTGGCGTCAATGGGTGATCTTCCATCCCGCTTTCATTCAAAAGCCGGTCACCGACAAAGAGATGCCCCTGATACACGCTGCGCCCATTTTCCGGAAACGCCGGGCAGACAATAGACATTTCAGTCCCCAATCGCTTGGCCAGCGCGTCAAGCACCGGGCCGATGTTACCGGCAGGCGTGCTATCAAACGTCGAACATACTTTGAGGATGATCTGCGTCGCCCCCTGTGCCAGCAACCAATCACAAGCAGCCAGTGACTGTTCAACCGCCTCCTCCACCGGGGCCGTTCGCGACTTTAACGCCACCACTCCGGCGCCGAGGTGTGGATCAGCCGGAGTGCCCGGCACCCCGGCATAGAGCACCACCGGCATCCCGGCCTCGGCCAAGGTAAGAGCGATGTCGGAACCGCCAGTAAAATCATCTGCGATCACGCCTATTTTCATTGGGCAGCATCCTTGTCAGGCCCACCATCGAGACGGTAAATATGTGGTGCCATTGCCTCGGGGAAATACGCCCGGACCAAAGGGTCATGGCCCGGTATGATCAACGACCTTCTCGAAGCAAGCTTTTCAAGTCGATCAAACCCATCCATCATGTTCTGTAGGTCCACGACTATGGGAAACGGTTTGCGAGAGAAAACGTTTTCATAAAAATGCGCCGCATCAGAAGCCAACACCATCCAACCCGCCCGTGTGCGCACCCGCACACACTGCAATCCCCGGCTATGACCGCCTATGCAATGCACCGTAACGCCTTCGGAAATCTCTGCATCGCCATCATAAAAAACGACCTTGCCGGAATACAGCCGCTTGATCGCCTCACAAATATGCCCCGCCGTATAGGGCATGCGCAACCTATCGTGACACATGCACGGCCCGGTGGCAAAGGCCATTTCAGCCGATTGCATGTGCAGCGTGGCGTTGGGAAACAGGTGCAAACCGCCCGCATGATCATAGTGTAGATGTGTGACGATCACCTTTGACACATCTTCCGGAGCAACCCCAAATGGCGCCAGCGCGGCAACCGGATCAAGCCGGATCGGTCGCCCGCGCAGCGCCGCCTCGTCGCTGTCATAACCGGTATCGACAAGGATCACGTCATTGCCGTTGCGCAGCAGCCAAATATAGTAATCCATGGCGTGCGGGGCATCGTGATTGTCATCAAACAAAAAACTATCCGACCGCGTTCGGGCATTCCGGTCGGCGTATTTAATGGCATAGACCTGCCAATCGCTCATGAAACAACCTCATGATATGTGCGGACGTCCTTGCTTTCGACCATGCGCGCAACCGCGTGATCGAACGCCTTGAAATGCGCACTCTTTAGATGGATATCAAACGCCGTTTGATTTGCATAAAGCTCGTACAACAAAACCTCACTGGCACGCGACTCATCCGTGCAAACGTCAAACCGAAGGCACCCCTCTTCGGCGGTCAATGAGGTGCGCGCGTTTTCGACGACGGCTGGCACAAACTCCGCCATGCGCCCCTCCTTGATCTGAAACACGACAACCACTGCATACATCACTCCGCCCTTTCCTAACGAAAAATCTCGACCATGGTCATGGACACTGCCGGAACATAGGTCACCAGAAGCAATGCACACAATGCCGCAATATAGAGCGGAGCCATCGACCGTGCGATGGCCAACACCCCATCGCCCGAAATGCGCGACGCGACATAAAGCGTTGCGCCAACTGGCGGCGTGAACAGCCCCACAGCGACATTACAGGTCATAATGACCCCAAGGTGAACAGGATCGACCCCAAAGGTCTGCGCCGTCGGCAAGAACAGCGGCGCAGTCAGCAAAATCGCGGGCACGGGATCAAGCACCAGACCAAGGATCAACATCACGACGTTGACCAAAAGCAAGAACACCCAAGGACTGCTCGAAAGGTCCTGCACAAACGCGACCAATACCTGCGGGAGCTGTTCCAATGTGATCATCCACCCCAAAACAGTCGTCGCACCGATCACAACCATCACCACCGCCGACGTCACAAACGCATCAATCATAAGCGACGGCAGATCGCGCAACTTAAAATCTCGGTAAATGACAATCGTCACGAACAGACCATAAACCACGGCAAGGGCCGCAGCCTCGGTCGGCGTCACCAACCCGCTAAAGATACCGCCAAGGATCAAAACGGGCATAAACAACGCCGGGGCGGTGCCCACAAACGAGCTCCAGAGCTCCTCACGCGTTGTCGTCCTCCCCCCGGATCACAGCCGGATGATTTCCCGACCCAATAGCACACGCCCATAAAAAACAGCCCAAATATCAGACCGGGAACCATCCCCGCAAGAAACAAGTCGGCGACCGAAACATTGCCGACAAAGCCGTAAATCAGCATCGGGATCGAGGGCGGAATGATGATGCCAATGGTGCCGGAGGCGGCGACAAGCCCCGCTGCAAACGGGCGGTGATACCCCTCCTTCGCCATATTCTTGATCATAACCGACCCGATGGCGGCGGAATCGGCAATCGCCGAGCCTGAAATCCCGCCAAAGATCATCGAAGCCCCCACCACGACCATGCCAAGGCCGCCGGGCATAAAGCCAAACGCCGCGCGAGCGAACCCAATGATGCGCAATCCAACACCGCCGCGCGACATCAATTCACCCGCAACAATAAAGAGCGGTATGGCAAGGAAATGGTTCGGCTCCACCCCGCCGATAAAGTTCAGATAAACCGCCTGTAGCGGATAGCCTGACAAATCAAAAACAAAGATCGGCAGGATCGCGGTCAGCAGGATCGCCCAGACCAGCGGCACGCCGATGAAAACTGTCACCAGGAAAACGGCAACGATAAACAGCAAAATCATGGCGCGGCACCGCCGCCGGTATTGTCCATCGCCCAATCCTTGGGATTGCGCCAATCATGGACCAGATTGAACAGATGAAAGGCCAAGGCGCATGTCATCCCCGCCGGCATCGCCGCATATAGCAAGCCGACAGGCCAGTAGAGCACGGTGGTTTTCTGCGCCCAACTGTGGCTTGCAATCGACGTCCCGTACCAGATCAGCGAAGCCAGCATGGCAAGAATGACCAAATCAATCACCAATGCCAGCCAAACCTGCCCGCGTGGCGGAACAAGACTTTCGACGATCTCGCTCACCCGCATATGCGCACCCCGCGCCATAGCGGCCGCAGCCCCAAGAAACGTTGTCCAAAGCAACAGGAACGCCGTGACCTCAAGCGACCAAGCAAGATCAAAACCCGCCGCGCCCCGCAGCAGCGCGTTGACAAAAACAAGCGACACAATACTCACGCCACCCAGCACCAGACATAGGTCGATGACAAAGCTAAGCGCGCGCAGCGGTAGCGGATATTGCGACCGGTAATCCATCTTTAACTGCCCTTCTTTTCATAGCTGTCGGGGCCCGCACCAAAGGCCCCGACCGACTGTGATCCCAGAGTGGTTCATTTCGCAGGCAGTTTTTCCCGCACAGCTTTTGCGTCAGCGAGGATTTTGTCGACTTCCTCGGCTCCATATACGCCGCGCGCCTTGTCATAGACCGTTGCCACCGCTTCGCGGAACGGCCCGATTTCGGGTGTTGATACAGTGGCCCCGGCATCCTTCATTTCAGCGATCTGGCGATCAACTGAGTTCTTGACCAGATCACGACTAAAGGCCGCCGCTTCCGCCGCCGCTTTCTTCACCGCCTCTTGATCCTGAGGAGAGAACTTTTTCCATGTCGCTTCGGATACGGTTAATGGAAGCGGGCTATATACGTGGCGGGTCAACGTCACATGCGGCGCGACTTCGTAAAACCGCAGCGAATTGATGGTGTCCACTGGGTTTTCCTGCCCGTTCACAGTTCCCTGCTGAATCGCCAGATACACATCTGTGATCGGCATAACCACCGTTTGGAACCCGATCGCTTCCATGCTCCACCGGATCATATCGTTGGGGTAAACCCGCATTTTCATCGTCGCCGCGTCCGCAGGCGAAGCAAGTGGTTTGTTCGTTGTAAACGACCGGAACCCTGCCTCCCACGTTGCCAAAACCCGGAACCCGACATCCGGCAGCTTGTCAAACTCGCCCTGCAACCAGTTCGAGTTGTCATAAAGCTCCCAACCCTGTTCGTATGTATCAACAAGGAAAGGCATCGCCGTTAGGTTCAACGACGAAAGATGCGTCGCATATGACCCCGTGGCGGACACCGTGAAATCGACACCCCCAAGGATCAACTGCTCGATTGCCTTGGGATCATTGGCCAATTGCCCGGATGGAAAAATCCGAACCTCATACCGGCCCTCGGTATATTCACTGACTTTCTTGGCAAAAACCTCCGCGGCCGCCTGACGCGACCCGCCTGGATTATCGGTATGACTAAAGCGCAGCACCGTCTGAGCAATCGCTCCGCTTCCCATAATGGCAGCCACCGCAGCAACTGCGGCCAGCTTAAAGAAAGATGATTTCATGATGTCCTCCCTGAACATGCTTTAATATTGCATTCATTTGCGCATGCATTAATACATGCATTGTCAATATTTCCGATTGGTTAAGTCGGAGAATCCGTCCACAACGGGCGGTGAAAGAGGACTCAAGATGAACCAAGACTTCAGCATCGCCGTTTTCCATGGGGACGGCATCGGCCCGGAAATCATGGCCCCCACGCTCGCAATCCTCGCGCGCTTGGCAAAATCATCAACGGGCTACACCCTCTCTTTCGCAGACGCCCCCGCCGGGGCCGCGCATTACGCCAAAACGGGCGAATCCCTGCCTGAAACCTCCCTGAAAACGGCGCGGGAAGCGGACGCAATCCTCCTGTCTGCCATGGGTCTGCCCGATATTCGCTACGACGATGGCACCGAGATTTCTCCCCAAATTGACCTGCGCAAAGCGCTCACGCTCTTTGCCGGTGTCCGCCCTGTAACGGTCAAAAAGGGGCAGGCCTCGCCCCTGAAAATCCCCGAGAACCGCGAGATTGATTTTGTCCTGATCCGCGAAAGCACCGAAGGGCTGTTCCACACGCAAGGACGCGGGGAAGTCACCAAAGACGAGGCCCGCGAAACACTGCTCATTACCCGCGACATATCGGAAAAGCTGTTTCGCTTCGCCTTTGATCTGGCCAAATCCCGCAAATGCACCGGACGCGGACCGGGCCGCGTAACCTGTGTGGACAAGGCAAATGTTTTTCGCGCCTTCGCGTTTTTCCGCGAGATGTTCGACGCCGAGGCAGCCCGGCATCCGGACCTTCAGGCAGATCACGCCTATGTCGATGCCACCGCCCTCTGGATGGTCCAGAAACCTTGGGATTTCGACGTGCTTGTAACCGAAAATATGTTTGGCGACATTCTGTCTGACCTCGGTGCCGGGCTCATGGGCGGGCTCGGACTGGCTCCCTCGGCTGACATCGGCCTGACCCATGCCGTTTTCCAACCCTGCCATGGCTCTGCGCCCGATATTGCGGGCAAAGGGCTTGCCAATCCCTTTGCGATGATCCTGTCCGCGGCGATGATGCTGGACTGGCTCGGTATCAAACATGACAACTCTGCAATGCGCACCGACGGCCTGCGCCTTCGCGAAGCCGTCGAGAAAGTCATCGCCAACGGCGCAGTGCTGACTCGTGACCTTGGCGGCGATGCCGGAACACAAGACGCGGCAAACGCCGTGATCGACATGCTTTTTGCCTCATGACTGCGTCCCGCGACTTAAAAGTCGCCTGCGTCGGCGCCGGATATTTCAGCCAATTCCACTACGGCAGTTGGGCCAGAATGGAGCGCGTTCGCCTTGTCGGCTCTTGCAACCGTGACATTGAAAAAGCCAAAGCCACGGGCCTGCCCGCTTATTGCGACCTCTCCCAGATGTTGTCTGACCAGTCGCCCGACCTTTTGGACGTCATCCCCCCCGTTGCCCACGCCGAAATGATCCGCACCGCGCTGTCTGCCGGCATAAAATGGATCATTTGCCAAAAACCGTTCTGTGTCGATCTCGGCGAAGCCCGCCAGATCACAGCCGAAGCCAAAGCCGCAGGCGCTACCATCGTGGTCCACGAAAACTTCCGCTTTCAACCTTGGTATCGCACGATAAAACAGGCGCTTGATGATGGGTTGCTCGGGCAATTACAGCAGGTCACCTTTCGCCTGCGCCCCGGCGATGGCCAAGGCCCCGACGCGTATCTTTCGCGGCAACCCTATTTTCAAAAAATGGAGCGTTTTCTAGTTCACGAAACCGCAGTCCATTGGGTGGACACGTTTCGCTATCTTCTGGGCAATCCATTGTCGGTCTATGCCGACCTGCGCCGCGTCAATCCCGCCATCGCAGGCGAAGACGCAGGATACATTTTCTTCGAACACCCGAACGGCGTGCGCGCCTTGTTCGATGGCAACCGGCTCCTTGATCACAACGCTGACAACCTGAGGCGCACCATGGGCGAAGCCCTCGTCGAAGGCACCAAGGGCACAATCGAGTTGCGTGGCGACGGCTCTGTGACGCTCAGACAATTCGCAAGCTCGGACACCGCCGAATTGTTGCCTGCCGACACATGGGACGGGTTTGGCGGAGATTGCGTGCACGCTCTGCAATCCCATGTCGTCACCGGTATCCTCGATAACACACCTTTTGAAAACCTTGCGCATGAATACCTTGCGGTCGAGGTCATCGAAGAGGCAATCTATACCTCAGCAGCAAGCGGAAGCAGGCAACCACTGGGAGTAACGTAAACCGTATGCCGGACAAAACACTGTCAAGCGCGCAACGTGCGATACAAGAACTCCGTCAAAAGGTCTTTTCCGGTGAGTTGGCCGCAGGATCGGACCATCTGGAATCAGAACTCGCCAATCTGCTAGAAATGTCGCGCACACCTGTTCGCGAGGCCGTTCTCACGCTTGAAAGCCAAGGGTTGCTTGAACTGCGCCCGCGCAAAGGCGTTCGCATCCTTCCTCTGTCACCAGAAGACATGGCCGAAATCTATGATGTCCTGACCGAGCTAGAGAGCCACGCCGCAGAACGTGCGGCACAAGCCGGCCTCAGCGATCAAGAGTTGGCGCATCTCGCCAAAGCCATCGACGACATGGACCGGGCGCTCGAAAAACCCGACCTCGACGCTTGGGCCGAAGCCGATGACCGCTTTCACAAAGAGCTGGTTCGCCTTGGCGGCAACAGCCGCATCGAATCCATTGTCAGCATGATGAGCGACCAAGTGCGTCGCGCGCGGACAACAACACTTTTCATTCGCCCTTTGCCCACAAAATCAAACGAAGATCACCGCGCCGTTTATCAGGCAATTCGGGATCGCGATGCGATTACTGCCCGCACGTCGCATCGGCAACACAGGCAGCACGCCAAGGATATTTTGGTCAAGCTTTTGAACAAACACAGGCTGCGCTTTTTATAGATCGACTTGGTCCCAAGGGTAAAACTTTGTCAGGATTTTATGCTCCGGATACAAGCGCACTATGTTTTGTGAACCAGATGAGTTCCGCACCTAAGCACCTAAAACAAACTCTTTAAAAGCCGACCTCAGGCAAAGCCCATGCTGGGGGCATAGCCTCTTCACATACCCCTCCACACATTCTTGAATGACAGGTCTCACACCATTTCCTGCCATTGTTCACGAGAGGGTTGACTTGAGAGGATAACATGGCGGATTTGTCGGGACTGTTTGTGGTCTCCATCGAACAAGCAGTAGCGGCGCCCTATGTCTCTGCGCGACTGGCCGAAGCGGGTGCGCGGGTGATCAAGATCGAACGCCCAGAGGGAGACTTCGCCCGTGGCTATGATCAGCTTGTTCAAGGGGAAAGCGCCTATTTCGTGTGGCTCAACCGAGGAAAAGAAAGCGTTTGTCTCGACTTGCGCCAAGCTGACGACAAGGCGCTTTTGTCCAAATTGGTATCGCGCGCAGATATATTCATCCAAAATCTCGCGCCCGGCGCGATCGAGCGGTTGGGCTTTGCACCTGATCGCCTGCGAGCCGAAAACCCCCGACTGATAACAGTTTCAATCAGCGGCTATGGCGAAGACGGACCGATGGCAGATCGCAAGGCCTATGACCTGTTGGTTCAGGCAGAAAGCGGGCTATCATCAATCACCGGTAACGAAACCGGCTCGGCACGGATCGGTGTTTCCATCTGCGACATCACTTGTGGCATGACCGCTTATCAATCCGTCCTCGAAGCTCTTCTCGCCCGCGCCAGCACCGGCAAAGGCCGGCACCTGTCGGTAAGCTTGTTTCATGCCCTGACCGACTGGATGAACGTGCCGTATCTTCAGTATACCTATGGCGGGAAAATGCCTCATCGCGCCGGGCTATCGCACCCCACCATTGCACCTTACGGCGTTTTTTCATGTGCTGACGGAAGCCAAATCCTGATCGCAATCCAGAACGAGCGCGAATGGGCGCGCTTTTGTTCTGATGTTCTGGCGGATAAAGCGCTAGTCACTGACCAACGCTATGCCTCCAACTCGCTGCGCGTCGAAAATCGCGCAACACTCGAAGCGCAAGTGGCGAGGACTCTTGCCAAGCACGACCGTGCCGAGGTGACCCGCATACTTTCCAAGGCGTCGATCGCTTTTGGGCATGTATCGACAATGGCGGACCTCGCCGATCATCCGCAGAACAATTTTGTCGAAACAGACACCCCGTCAGGCCCCGTAAAATTGCTTGCTCCCGGCACGCGCATTGACGGGAAAACCCGCAAATTTGGTCCGGTTCCGGCACTGGGCGAACACACAACCTCTGTGCGTGACGAGTTTTCAGCACCTGCATCTTTCGCCGCCAAATAAAGACACCTTCAGGAGAAGTTCCACCGTGCCCATGCCCACAAGCGCCTCAAGCGAAAACGACGACCTGCGCCATGCGCTCCGCGCCCTTTGCTCTGGGTTCGGGCCCGAATACCACCGGAAGCATGCGCAAAATCGCACCTATCCAGTTGAATTCATTGATGCGCTGACCCGTGACGGTTGGCTCGCGGCGATGATCCCTGAAACCTTTGGCGGTGCCGGGCTTGGCCTCACCGAGGCATCAATCGTCATGGAAGAAATCAACCGCGGGGGCGGGAATGCGGGCCATTGCCACGGTCAGATGTATAATATGGGCACGCTCCTTCGCCACGGCTCTGATGCACAAAAAGCCCTCTATCTTCCACGGATCGCTTCGGGCGAACTGCGGCTGCAATCCATGGCCGTAACGGAACCCACTACCGGGACCGACACGACCAAAATCAAGACCACCGCTCACCGCAAGGGCGATCAATACATCATCAATGGCCAAAAAGTATGGATCAGCCGGCTCGAGCATTCCGACCTGATGATCCTCCTCGCCCGAACAACGCCTCTTGCAGAGGTGAAAAAGAAATCCCACGGGATGAGCATCTTTATTGTCGAACTGGCCGATGCCTTGGATCAGGGCATGACGATTCAGCCAATCCAAAATATGGTCGGGCATGAAACCCATGAGGTGTTCTTTGACAACCTCGAAATTCCCGCCGAAAACCTCATTGGAGAAGAAGGGATGGGCTTTCGCTATATCCTTGATGGCCTCAACGCCGAACGAACGCTCATTGCCGCGGAATGCATCGGGGACGGCTACTGGTTCCTCGAACGTGCCGTGCAATATGCCAACGAACGCGTGGTTTTCGACCGCCCCATCGGACAAAATCAAGGTGTCTCGTTTCCCTTGGCGCGGGCCTATGTGAACGTCGAAGCCGCCAACCTGATGCGGTTCGAAGCCTGCCGCCGATTTGACGCACAGGAAGACTGCGGTTCCCAAGCCAATATGGCCAAGCTGCTGGCTGCGGACGCCTCTTGGGAGGCGGCCAATGCCTGCCTGCAAACTCATGGCGGTTTCGGTTTTGCAGAAGAATACGACATCGAGCGAAAATTCCGCGAGACGCGGCTCTATCAAGTCGCACCAGTCTCAACCAACCTGATCCTCAGCTATGTGGCGGAACACGTTCTCGGCCTGCCCCGGTCGTTCTGATCCATGTCCGATCTGCTGTTCCCCCTCTTCCTCCCCGCAACACGACCAGACCGCCTAACCCGCGCACGCTGCTCCGGCGCCGATTGGGTCATCCTCGATCTTGAGGATGCCGTCGCGCCAAACGACAAAGCCGGGGCGCGCGACGGCATAGCCCGGATGGGTTTCGCCGGCTCTGGCGCGCCCGTTTGTGTCCGGGTCAACGGTTTTTCAACACAGTGGTTCGACGCCGACATTTCACTCGCGCGCCATTTGCCTTTTGGGTCGCTGCTCTTACCGAAAGCCGAAGACCCTGCCAAAGTCGAGCAACTCAGAGCCGCACTGCCTGCTGGCATGGAGCTTTGGGGGCTTATCGAGACGGCCCGCGGGATCGGAAACTTGCGCCTCCTTGCGCCGCTCTTCGATCGCCTTCTTTTCGGTGCCATTGATTTGGCGGCTGATCTCGGCATCGCTGTTAGCGAAACGGCCCTTACCCATGCCCGCGCCGAAATCGTCCTTGCCGCGCGGATCGCGGATCGTCCGGGCCCGATTGATGCCGTTACTCCCGCTGTGCGCGACGCCTCGCTTCTAAAAGCCGAAGCGCGTCACAGTGTGGCGATGGGATTTCGCGGCAAAATGCTAATCCATCCTGACCAAATCATCCCTGCTCGCACGGCTTGGCTACCTGCGACGGAAACAATTAATTGGGCAAAACGTGTGCTGTCTGCCCCCGAGGGCGTTGGCGTGGTCGACGGCCAAATGATCGACGCTCCGGTCGTTGCCCGCGCCCACCGTATTCTGGCCGACGCCGCAGCAGTTCAAGCTGCGCCTACATAGGTAACCATAAGCAAAACCATGACAAATCTGCTCGAACCTTTCCTCGACCTTGCAACTCTTCCTTCTGCAAAGATCAATCCTGAGGCCCGCAAGACAGCGCAAGCCTCACTGTTGGACTGGATCGTCTGTGGCCGCGCAGGTCAGTCCGAGCCCGTTGCTTCCCGGCTACGCCAGTTCGCCACAAGCGAGGGCGGCCACAGCCAGGCCACGATGTTCGGCGGCGGGCGCGTGCCGGCGCGCATGGCGGCTCTGGTCAATGGCACCACAAGCCACGCATTGGACTACGACGACACGCATTTCGCACATGTCGGGCATTTGTCGGTCGGCATTTACCCCGCCGCTCTCGCTGTTGGCGAAGTGACAAAAGCGTCGGCTGAAAACGTCATCGACGCCTTTGTCATCGGCAGCGAAGTCGCCATCCGCATCGGCATGATGCTCGGCACAGAGCACTACCAACGCGGGTTCCACCAGACCGCCACCGCGGGCGCCTTTGGCGCAACGGTCGCTGCAGGCCGATTGATCGGCCTTCGGCGCAATCAAATTCGCCACGCACTCAATCTCGTCGCGACACGGGCCGCCGGCCTGAAATCGCAATTCGGCACTATGGGCAAACCACTGAACGCCGGGTTTTCCGCATCAAACGGCGTAGAAGCCGCGCAACTTGCCGCGATCGGTGTCTCTTCGGCGCAGGATGCGGTGTTTGGGTCGCAGGGCTTTGTACCAACCCACACCGACGCGCCGCAACTCGATGTTTTCGCCCCGCTGGAAACGTGGTTGTTGCCCAAGATTAGCTACAAGTTTCACGCCTGTTGCCACGGCACCCACGCGATGATCGAAGCGTTGCTTGGTCTCCATCTGAACGACATGCCAAAAACTGTAAACATCCGCACAAACCCTCGCTGGATGTCGGTCTGCAATATTCTCTCCCCCACCACGGGATTGGAAGTCAAGTTCAGCTACCGCTGGCTTGCCGCCATGGTCCTGTCGGACCGCGACACTGGCGCAGCGGCGAGCTACGATGACGCCGTCACCCGCGACCCCGAAATTTCTGCGCTGGCCGACCGCATCACAATCGAGAGCGACCCAAGCGTCGATGACACCAAGGTCGCTGGCGAAGTGGTCCTTGCCGATGGCACAGTGCTGCCGCTGGCACATGATCTTACCGCTCCAATTGCAAGTGATGTCCTGATTGAAAAACTGTTCACCAAGGCCCGTGGCTTGCTGGGGGATGATCGCACGCATGATCTCAAACCCCTCATTGGTGACATCTCAGCGTTGCAAGCTTCAGACCTCGCAGCGATGGTTGGTCGAACGCCATGAACCCTCAAAACTGGATTGGGCACAGCAGCCACACACAGGAATTCATAACACCCCGGCTGACCGCAGAATTCCGCGCAACGCTCGGTGCCTTCGCCCATCCGGAACTACCCGGCCTCCAGTGGCTTATTGCCCCCGAAATCCGCCCCTACAAGGACCTCGGACGCGACAGTCACCCGCGTCTCGGCCTTGTGCTTCCCGACCTTGGCCTACCGCGCCGCATGTGGGCCGGGGGCGAAGTAACTGGCATCGGGGTCTCAGCGAAAATGATGCGGTAACCCGTGACACCACGATCACAGACATCACGCACAAAAATGGGCGCAGCGGACGGCTTGGCTTCGTGACGCTTCATCACCGTTACACCGTCGCCGGTGAGACCCGCATAGAAGAACGGCAAAACATCGTTTACCGCGACGCCCCCAGCACAAACGCTTTGCCGCCGCTCCCCCCACTTGCTCCAGACTGGCCCGAGGCCACCGTGCAAGAGGTGTCGCCGACATCCACTATGCTTTTTCGCTATTCAGCAATGACCTTCAACGGTCATCGCATTCACTATGATGCGGACTATGCGTGCGAAGTAGAAGGCTATTCCGGACTGGTCGTTCACGGCCCGATGCAGGCCACATGGATGCATGCGCTGGCTACACAAATCGCGGGCACGGTCCCACGTCAGCTTTCCTACAAAGGGCTCTCCCCCTTGACCTTACCGAACACAGCAGCTGTCGAAGCGCGCGAAACCGGACCCCAAGAGCTAACTCTGCGCGTTCGCGACTTAACGAACAATGTAGTCACGATGAGCGCGCAAGCACTGCTTTAGCGAGAGCCTATTCGCCTTGCGTCCAGACAAGGTCCCCCTCCCAAATCCCGCGGGCCACCATTTCGCTCGCGACATTTAGCGTCACTTGCTCAATCGCCTTGCAAGCGCGTGTCTGCGTCCGCGCCGGGTTCTTCACAAGGTAAACGGGCCGCGAAATTGTGGGGTCAACAATCGGCGCTTTCAACAACTTCCCCTCGGCCACAAAATCATGGCAAGCGGCGGGCGCAAAAATGGAAAAGCCCGACCCGCGCGCGACCAGCTCCTTTATCTGCGTCATCGCATCAAGCTCGGTAACCACATTCAATTCCACGCCGCTTTGGGCCACCGCCGATTCGATAATCCTGCGAAGCCCGTGTGGTTCCCCCGGCAGGATCATCTCTAAACCTTCCAGCGCCTTTAACGACACCGGCGTGCCCGGCGGTGTCTGCAATGGCCAGGCATCAGGGGCCGAAAAAAAGCACAGCTGCTCATTCATGACATGGGTGGTTTGAAAATGGCCAACCCCGCTCAGATCATAAAGAAACCCAATCTCAACCGTTTCATCTTCGATCCATGTTTTGATAAAGCCACTCATCGCTTCACTTGCCCGCAGCCTGACTTGAGGAAGCTCAAGCCGGACCGTTTCTGCAAGCGGCACTGACATGACCATAGAGACCGAAGGCGGCATCCCGAAATGCACCTTTCCGGTGATCTGCTGGCTCACTTCACGCATTTCGCTCACACATCGGCTTAGCGCGCCGCAAATCTCCACTGCATGACCAAGCAGCAACTCGCCCTCGGCGGTCAGCGTTGAGCCGCGCGGAGACCGCACGACAAGCGGAACTTCTAGCTCCGTTTCCATATTGGCAAGGTGCTGGGAAAGCGAGGGCTGCGCAATGTTAAGCCGTTGGGCCGCCGCCGACAGTGACCCCGCCTCCGCGATTTCAATGAAGTAGCGCAACTGACGAATGTCCATGAAACCCTACCTCAAAGAAAGTTAATGGAAAGAGTGATGCCCGCGCCGCATCTGGTCAACCCGTGTCACCTTAATACGAAAGGGTTGGCCGGGCCGGGGCCATAGTCCATCCAGACCGATTTCGTCTCAAGATAGTCGTGAATCGCATCTTGACCGCTTTCGCGCCCGATCCCGGATGATCCAAACCCGCCAAACGGCGCCATATAGGAAACCGCCCGGTAACAATTGGTCCAGATATTGCCCGCCCGAAGCCGTCGCGCAGCGCGAAACATCCGGCCCTGATCCTGGGTCCAGACGCCTGCGGCGAGGCCAAATTCCGTGTCATTCGCGATATGAAAAGCCTCTTCCTCGTCTGTAAACTTGATGACCGAAAGCACAGGACCAAAGACCTCTTGCTGGGCGATTTGCATGTCATTGGTGACATTGGTGAACACGGTGGGTTCGATGAACCGCCCCTGCCCTGCTTCGGGTCGCGTCGACGCGCCTCCGCCCATCACGCAAGTCGCGCCTTCATCGGTTGCGGCCTTAATACACGACAGAATGCGCTCGAACTGCGGTGCGGTCGTCACCGGCCCGACTTGGGTGTTCGGATCCATCGGATCCCCCAACCGCGCCGGCCGTGCAAGATCAAGGAACGCTTCCATAAACGCGTCATGCACATCCTCGTGGACGATAACCCGGCTCCCGGCGATGCATGTCTGACCAGAGGCGGCAAAGATGCCCGAAACCACGCCGCGCGCCGCCGCTTCCATGTCCACGTCAGGAAAGATCAGCTGCGCCGACTTCCCGCCAAGCTCAAGCGTCATCCGTTTGAATGTGCCCATCGCCGCCCGTGCAATATGGCGCCCGGTGCCATCGCCGCCCGTAAAGGCAATTTTATGCACGTCGCGATGCTCGGTCAGCGGCACGCCAACCTCTGCACCATACCCGGTGATCGCGTTGACTACGCCCGGCGGGAACCCTGCCTCTTCTACCGCGCGACAAAACTCAAGTGTCGACGCCGAGGTGAACTCGGACGGTTTCAACACCACAGTGCACCCGGCAGCCAACGCCGGCGCCAACTTCCATGCGGTAAGCAGTAATGGCGAGTTCCAAGGCGTGATCGCCGCGACAACGCCAACAGGAACATGCGTCGTATAGGTGAACATATCCGGCTTATCGATCGGTAGAACGGCGCCCTCCACCTTGTCGGCAAGACCGCCAAAATACCGATACCAAGCAGGGATATACCCTGTCTGACCACGCATCTCAGCAATCAGCTTACCGTTGTCCAAAACCTCAATCTGGGCAAGGTGATCCGCATCACGCTCAAGAATTTCAGAGAGCCGCACCAGCAAGCGCCCCCGCTCGCTTGGATGCATCTCCGCCCACGCGCCTTGGTCTAAAGCGCGGTTCGCGGCGGCCACTGCGCGGTTCACATCCTCGACGCCACAACGTGGAATGCGCGCCCATGTTTTGCCAGTGTACGGATCGTCGCTTTCAAGCGTTTCACCGCTCAAAGCCTGCACCCACTGACCGTCAATGTAGCAATCAAAGCTGCGGATTTCGCTTGGTCGTTCAAAGCCCATTTTGCGCTCCATTTCATTCATTTCGGTGATGCTAGGACCACGTCACCTAAAGGTGATGACCTGCCGAATAGACTTGCCAGCATGGAGCCGATCAAAGCCTTCGTTAATTTCTTCCAGCTGGATTTTCTCGCTCATCAACCGATCAACGGGCAGTCGCCCCTGCTCGTGAAGCCCCATGAAACGCGGGATATCCCGGCTTGGAACGCCCGAGCCAAGATAGCTGCCCTTCAGCGTCCGCTCCTCACCAGTCAGGCTAAGTGCCGGAAGCTCAAGGACAGCCGCCGGGTTTGGCAGTCCTGCCGTAACCGTGGTGCCGCCACGCCGCGTCCCGTCATACGCAAACCTCAGGGCATGAACATTACCGGTGAAATCCATCGCACAATCGGCGCCGCCCTGTGTCACCTCCCGAAGCTCTTCTAAAGCGGACTCTTGCGAGCTATTGATCGCGTGGGTCGCACCCAGCTCTTTGGCTAGCGTGAGCTTGTCGTCGAGAATATCAACCGCAACGATGGTTTGCGACCCGGCAGCCCGCGCCGCCATCACCGCAGAAAGCCCAACACCGCCAAGCCCAACCACAACGGTCGAGCCTCCGGGTTTGACATCGCCCGTGTTGAACACAGCGCCCGCACCTGTCAGCACCGCACAGCCCATCAATGCCGCAATCTCCAGCGGCAACTTGGGATCAATCCGCACCAGTGAGTTCTGCGAAACCACCGCGTAACTTGCAAAACAGGACACACCGGTCATGTGATGAAGCACCTCACCGTCCCTCTTGAGCCGCGTTCCGCCCCCAATCAATTCTCCGCGCCCGTTCGCTGCGGCCCCCGGTTCGCACAGCGCCGGGCGACCATTGCGACACGGCCCGCAATGACCGCAAGACGGGACAAAAACACTGACAACATGATCGCCGGGCTCGAAACGCTCCACATCCGGGCCAACCGCGCGCACGATACCCGCGCTTTCGTGTCCCATTACCATGGGAACCTGCCGAGGACGGTCGCCATTCACCACAGAAAGGTCCGAATGACAAAGCCCCGCCGCCGCAATTTCAACCAGAACTTCGCCGTCTCTTGGACCTTCGAGATCAACCTCACACACCGTGATCGGTCGCGTCTCCGCATAGGGGCCTTCCCGGCCAATTTCTTCCAATACTGCCGCTTTGATTTTCATGCTTTTCTCTCTCCCAAACGGTCCTTCGCTCAGCGCATTCGATGCGCTTGGCTCAGTGAACGGCCGCGTACATGATCTCTTCTTCTGACGCCTCTTCGATCGAGAACTCTTCAACTATGCGTCCCAATCGCGCGACCAGAACCCTGTCAGACAAGCTCAGAATTTCAGGCAAATAAGATGAGATCATCACCACCGGAAGACCCGCATCCGCCAAGTCATTGATGACATCGTGGATCTCGGCAATCGCCCCGACATCCACACCCCGCGTCGGCTCGTCCAGAATGATAAGCTTCGGTTTCTGCGCCAATGCCTTGGCCAAAACCACCTTTTGCTGGTTGCCACCAGAAAGCTCGATCACCTTCGCATCGGTCTCGATGGATTTGATGTTCAGCCGCCCGGTCCAGTGTTTGGCCAGTTCCTTCATCTCGCTGTAGCTGACAATCGACGACTTCTGCAGTTCGGCCCCGACAAGGCCGGAATAGATGTTTTGCGCGATGGATTTCGTTTCAAAAAACCCTTCAAGCTTTCGATCTTCGGTCACATAGACAATGCCATCCCGAATTGCCGGGCGCGGCACACGATAGCGCACATTCTTGCCTTCGTGGCGCACCTCGCCCCCATGGAAAAAGTCACGCTTTACCACGCCCGAGATGATCTTGAACGTCTCGGTCCGCCCGGAACCGATCAACCCGAAAACACCCGTAACCTGGCCTGAGAACACAGAAAAAGAAGTGTTTCTCACAATCTGGCCCATCGAAAGGTTTTGCGCCGACAATACCCGTTTCCCGGCGGGACGCGCCTTGCGCGTGCCTTTGCCTTCCGCATGGATCGTCGAGGACAACTGCCGCCCAACCATATGGCCGACGATGCTGTCACGATCAAACTGTGACACACTGTCGGTGATGACATGCCGCCCGTCCCGCAAAATAGTAATCCGGTCCGAAATCTGAAGCGCCTCTTCCAGAGCGTGAGAAATGAAAATGATCGACACCCCCTGCGCCTTGAGCCGCTTTATCAGACCGAAAAAGTGGTATTTCTCTTCAGGCGTCAGCGTCGCGGTTGGCTCATCAAAAATGATAACTTTTGCCTCATGCCGCACCGCGCGGGCGATCTCGACCATCTGTTTCTTGGCCGCACCAAGTGTCGAAACCAACGCGGTCGGATCGACATCGAAACTCAGCGATTGCAGGAATTGCTGCGCTGAAATGTAAAGACCACGAAGCCGGTTAAGCTTCTTCTCGTTCCCCAGCACAAGGTTCTGCGCCACCGTCAAAGACGGCACCAAAGACGTTTCTTGAAACACCATCGCAATACCAGCTTCCAGCGCCTCTTGCGGCGAGGTGAAATTCACGTCTTTGCCCTGATAACGCACGCTGCCGGATGTCGGCACATGCACGCCTGCGATCATTTTGGTCAGCGTTGATTTGCCGGCGCCGTTTTCGCCCAAGAGCGAATGGATTTCTCCCGGAGCAAGCGAGAAAGTCACCTTGGAAATTGCAGGGTTCCCGTGGAATTCCTTTGTGACATCTGTAAGTTCTACAACAGGGACAGTCATGCCGCGCCTCCCACATCCGTCGCGCTCGTCGACAGGACTTCGCCATTGCCTTGCACCGCCATCCAAAGCTCACCGTTGATATCAAGCGCGCCGGTAATCCCGTGTCGCTGCCCACCGGCGCGACTGTGCATGCTTTCTTGCGGTACGAAATTTGCGTCCAGAGCCACGATCAACCCATAAGACAACGTCGGCGCCCAAGGCTTGAGAACTCCCATCTGTTTGAGCGCACCACCCTGCATCGGTTCGCGGTAATTCTCGCCAGATGACAACTTCGGCGCCACCCAGAGCTCCGGTTCGATTTCTGCAAGCATTGCACGGCGGTAATCCGGCTCTCGCAGGACAAATTCAATCAGCGGACTGCGCGGTGCAAAAATGCAGAGCCACCAACCGCCAGAGGCGCGACGGGTCAAACGCCCCGGATAACCGGGGACCTCATCCAACAGCACGCGCCCCTTGCCGCCACCATTTGCGTCAAACTCGATCAGCTGCGAAAGCCACGCCTCGGCCACCACGATCGCACCGCTACGCCGCACGGCGATCCCTGCGGGCCATCCCAATCCGGTCTTGGTGACGTCCACCTGCCCGCCCGGCAACACCCGCCCAAGCGTTCCACTCCGGTTCAACTCCATCAGGTCGCGCCGCCACTCAGCAGGCGGCAACTGCGTCGATCCGGTGGCAAACCAAAGCGTCCCATCGGGGGCAAACGCCAATGCTGTGGTATGCGTGATATCCGCCGAAAGCGCGGGCGTCACATCGCCACCGCTCGCGTCGAAGAATGTCAAACCCTTGGCAGATGCAATCGCCAGAATATTCTCGCTCGCCGCAATCGCCGTGATTGGCTCTTCAATGGCAAGGATCTCTCCCGCCGCGCTCATCACTTGGCAGCCATCGCTCCAAACCACTCCACCTTGCCAAAGCGCCATGTCATCTGGCGCGTTGGCCGAAATCCCCGCAGGCAGCTCTTCCAACCTGTTGTTGGGTTTTAGCCCGCCATCAAGCGGCGGCACCGTAACTGCGGCCTCTCCCCTGCCTAGAAAACGGTCAAGCGCAGGTATCCGAAACATCCGGCTCATGTTTTCGCCCCCCAATAGCTTTGATACCCGGTCCAGCTTTGATCCCGCTCAGGAAGCTTGATCCGCCCTACGCGGTTGTTGGTAATACCGCCCAGATAGAGCCAGCCCTTGTGTTCGCGCATCGAGGTGATCATCGGGTGATTGACGGCTTTGCGGTCCCAAAGGCTTTCATGGATCGTGCCAGCGTCATCGAAACGGGCAACACAGCCGATATTGAGGTTGGGATAAAGCCACTGATCCGCTGCAATCCTCCGCGCCATCCGCTTGCGGAAACCCGGCTTGGACAACGCAAGGTCAAGCGCTGGCGTGCGCATCCCCATCAACGCAACCCAATAGGATCCATCAGACGCGCGGTTGATATTGTCAGGATACCCCGGAAGACGATCAACAACGATTTCCTTGGTGCCCTTCTTGGGGCCTTCAAGCCAATAGCGGTTGATACGACACCCCCAGCTTTCGGCAAACAAAATGGACTTTCCGTCATGGCTTGCGCAGACACCATTCGGAAATACCAAGTTCTTGATTACTGTGCGCGTCTGTCCGGTTTCAGGGTCGTGGCAAATGATCCGCCCATTTCCCCGGCTCTCCAAAGCATCCACAGGCCAGTCGTGCATCTCGTAACGCACAGTCGCCTCAGAGAAATAAATCTTGCCGTCGGGCGCAATATCAAGATCATCGGCAAGCCGCAGGCGGCTGTCGTCGACGATAGAAAACAGCGACCGATTGGTTTCATCGGTGACCTTCTCGACGCTGCGGTCCGATTTGCAAACCTTGTAAAGCCCCATGCCTCCGACACAGACAAGAAGGTTCTGGTCACGATCAAACGCCATCCCCAAAGGCGACCCGCCGATATGCGCGTAAACCTCGTGCTTGGTATAATCCGGCGGGAAATACCGGATGATATCCCCATGACGATTGCCAGAATAAAGAAAGTCATCATCGTCAAGAATGACATCCTCAGGGCTTTCAACCTCGCCTTCCGCAATCACTTCGACGGCGCTCAACCGGTCGTTCAGCGCAAGAGCGCCATCTTCGGTGGAACGTGGCTCCGGCATTTCAACAAGCGTCGGCGAGACATAGACCTTGGACAAAAGCTTGTGCCGGTTCTTCATCCAACGCACATCGACAAAGACAGCAAACAGAAGCGCAAGACCCAGAACCATCGGCCCCGAGCCTGAGTTAAGCCCCAGTCGCAACACCCCGTTCGTGAGGACCAGCACAGTCACCGCGCCCATCAGCGCCTTAGCCACCGAGCCACGGCCTCCCCCAAGCGAGTTGCCCCCGAGGATCGCCGCAGTCAACGCAGAAACCTCAAGCCCGATACCCGTATCCGACCCCGCCCCAGAAAGCCGCGCGGCATAGAGCACACCCGCCATTCCGACAAGCATCCCCGACATCACATAGGCCGAACATACGATCCGCCGGACCGGCAGACCCATGTTGTAGGCCGAGCGTCTTGAGCCTCCAATCGCCAGTAGTCGCCACCCCGGGCCAGAGCGTGAAAACGCGATATGAGCGACGATGGCGACAATCGCGACCACGACAAAGCTAAACGGAAAAATCCATACACCGCCAAGGCCCATCGCATCCCAAAGCGGCGAAGAGTAGAAACTCATCGACATCTGTTGTGCATAGGCAAGCAGCAACAGATCGACGATGGCGCGCACGATAATCAGCGTCACCAGAGTGGTCAAAAAGGCCCGCAGCCGCAGATAGCCAACAAGCACCCCATTCACCAATCCAACAGTGCCGCAAATCAGAACAACCAAGAGCGCAGCAAGCCCGACAGGCAAATCCAAGACGTTCAAGAAATAGAGCATCATGAAGTTGCCCAAGGCAAAATTCGACCCAACAGAGAGGTCAATGCCGCCGACGAGAATAACAATCGTCATGCCCAGAACAACAAGCGCGAGTTCGCCATATTGGCGCGCCAAAATTGAAATGTTGCTTCCGGTAAAGAAATTCGAGAGCAGCGACCCCATGACGGCAATCACTGCCAGCATGATGACAAATGGAATTGCGTTATCAATCCAGTTTTTCGAAAGCATCTCGCCAATAGCGTGGTCAGGAAACCAGCGATAGCGCGCTTTCTGAGCAGATTTCATCAGCGTCACGAAAGACCCCTCCCGGGAGACAGAAATTTGTATTCAGAGGTTATGCGGCAGCGCGAGATGGCATTCACCCCGCACTGCCTTGGTGGCTGGATTTAGCGCAAGCGTTTAGCGTAAATCTCAGGATCCCAGCACGAGGCTTTGTCGACGTTTTCTTTCGTCATTGGCCAAGCAGGCGAGAAAATCTGCGTCTTGGTCTTGCCGCCGCCACCGTTTTGAAGCGAGATCATGATCGCCGTCCATGCGTCGCGGCCCATACCGGGTGCGTCATAGTTATAGACCACGTCAAATGTGTCATCGCGGATCAGGTCACAGGTCGATTTTGCGCCACCCCCTGAGGTGATAACGCTCACGCTATCGGCCAATCCAGCTTGCTTTACAGCTGCGCCAGTGCCGATGGCCTGCCCATCCCACATGTCCAAAATGGCGCAAAGGTCCGGATGTTGTTGAAGCACCGTTTCCGTTATCGCCCGTGCCTTGGACGCGTCCCAGTCCGCGGCTTGGCTCGACACGATCTGAATGTCGTCGCGGTCTTTCAGAACCTCCATGATGCCTTGCACCTGAAAATAGCTCACACCGCCGGTCAGAACGCCTTGCACGATCGAAATCTTGTGGGACGTATCGGTGCCCGCACCGCATTTCTCAATCGCTAGGTTCGCGATCTGGCGGCCAAGGCCAACATAATCGGGACCAACGTAGGCATCGGTTTGCACAGCACCCTGCATGTTCATCTGGATAACTGTGATCCCCTTCCGGTTCGCCTGCATCAGCAACCGGGCCAGAGATTGGGTGTCAGGGTTTTGCGTCACGATAACATCCGGCCCTTCCGCGATCAGGCTGGTCATCCCTTGGCTCATCGCATCGGTGACCCAGTTCGGATCCTGGATCGTAAAGCGCATGCCGTATTTTTCGGCTTCTTCTTTGACCACTCCACCCCAGGCCTGAGCAAGGTCAAACCCCGCCGAAATCGGCAAGTAAGCCACCCATTTTCCTTCGAGAGTGCTCAGCGCGGGCCCGCGGAACGGGTCACTTGGGTCTTGCGCAGCCGCGGGCAGTGCCGCCACGCTGCCGAGAGCGGCCAAAGCAACTGCCTTGATGCAATTTGAAAGTTTCATGTTGTCTCCTCCGTTGATGAAATTTCTTAGTTTTGGTTTTTCGTTAAACATCCGAACACAAATGCAAAACGGCACTCCTCCCGCCGCTTTTGTTCAGATATCGCCTTGCTGTCCGGTCTGTTCGTCGCGCGGATTCAGAACGCTGTCGGCAATGATCGCCATCAGCAAAATCACTGACTTAATGACATTCTGGATCGTGTATTGGATGTCCATAATGGTCATGCCGTTCACCAACACACCGATCAAAAGAGTGCCGACAATCACATTGCGCACCGTGCCGCGTCCGCCTGAAAGGCTAACCCCTCCCAACACGACAATCAGGATCACGTCATAAATCATGTTGGAATTGGCGATCCGGGTGTTCATCGACTGCACCGCCGTGGCGGTAATAAGCCCGGCCACAAACGCGGCTGACCCCGACAGCATATATTGTAGAACAATCGTCGGGCGCACTGCGATCCCGGTCACACGCGCCGCCATGATGTTGTCGCCGATGTTATACGTGTTGAACCCGTGCTTTGAAAATTTCAGGAACGCCCACACAAGCAACGCGAATAGCGCAGCAAGCAGAACCGGAATTGGGATGCCCCAGAGTCGGCCCTGACCGATATGCGTCGCCCAACCAAAGCTGGCCGGCAAATAGACAACATCCGTCCCGGTAATCAGGTTCGCGCGTCCGAAACCATAGATAAAGCTCGCCATTGCCAGCGTCGCAAAAATGGCTGGGATCTCGGCATAAGCAACAAGAACACCCGTGATAAAGCTCATCGCAAGCGCAAAGCCAAAGCCTATGGCAAGCGCCAGACCAAGCTCGGTGCCCGTGGCCACCAACTGGATCGTCCAAGCAACCGAAATTGCCATGGTGGCGATCATCGAAAGATCGATCCCACGACCGAGCACAACAACCAACATCCCGAAGCCGAGTATCCCCAGAACCGCAACGCTGCGCAAAAGGGCAAGAAGGTTATTCCCCGCCAGAAAGCCGTTCAACGTGACCGCAAAAACAGCGAACAACGCGAGCGTAATAAAGAAAACAATTCGTTCCTGTGTCAGCGCAGCGCGCCAGCCCAAAGGTTTCATTCGCAAGGCCTCCCCAACCCGGCTGATGACAGCATGAGCCGTCTTCATCACTATGGGGAAGGTTGCTGCCATTAAGATAATGCTGATTTCCTTATGCAGCTATAGGAAAAACTTATGGCTATGTTTTGGAATGAAAGCTGGCCGGCCTCGGTGGGCGCCCCGTTCACCGAGTTTGCTTCGACCCCAAGCGCAAGTTATGTCGCATACCACAACACGTTTATAACGCAGACGTTGGCAGGCGTTCTTTAGAGAGCTACCGGCGCCCTTCCGCTTCCAGCGAGTGGTCGCCCTTCGCGAGCGCGTTTTTTTACCGAACATACGATTGATGGCCGCCTGCCATCCTGAATAGAAAACGTTTGGACAATGCCATTCTTGGGTGACACACTTCCAATTCCTGGCTCACTTCACCTTTTCGGCTGACCGGCACTCCATCCGATCAGCCGCGAGGCTCTGGCTGGGCGAACCTCAGTAAGCGCCGTTCAAGAACTCAAGCGTAAGCGCAGCCGTTGAACGAGGGAAATCATGACCACTTTCAAGCCATTTCACGGCTCCGCTTGGCGATAGCTTTTGCTCCAGCATGTCGACAACATCTTTGGTGTAAAAGTGATCCTTGGACCCCGCAATCAACAGCATCGGCTTTCCCTGCAATCCCACAACATATTCAAATTGCGATATAAAATGGGTGCTTTGCCCTTTTGCAGGCAGCAGGAAAGGCATGCCAATGATAACAGATGCGTCAACCCTCTCATCAACCGAGGCCGCCAAAAACCCCGTCCACGCACCAAGCGAAAACCCGGCAATTGCGATGCGCTCCGCGTCGATTTCCTCAAATGTCTGAGCAACATCAATTGTGCGTCTTACATCGAGAACGGATTGCGAAATCATCTTACGCGCCGCTTCAAAATAGCTCTGCTCAAGGTAGGCATAGGGATTGGCAAAATCATGCGATTGCAAACGCGCACCATGGTTGCGCAGATCAATGGCCAAAACGGCAAACCCATTCTTAACAAGCGCTTCACGATGCGCCGCAGGGAATGAATATGGCCCATCATCTGTGCGCCACCACTGGTCAAGGGATTGGGTGATACCGTGAAGAAGAATGACCACAGGGCGTTTTCCGCCGCCGCCCTCCACGGTCAGGTATTCCATGCGACCAGAGATCATTTCGTTGTCAAAACCCTTAAACGTAAGGTCGACAACCCTTTTGCCATCGGACAAAACATCCGACTGTTTCTCAAGCGCCAAAGGCAGATTGGCATCCAATTCGTAGTAGGATCGCAGCACTTCAAAAGTGCTGTCCGCTTCGGCGGGCTGACTAACAGAGAACAGCATCAGGGTGGTAGCAAGAACCGGGGCAAACCTATTGAGGTTTAACATGGCTTATGTCCTTTCATTGATTGCGACACCTGAACGACGCTTGATGCAGCCGATTTGTGACGCTTGCCCCAGCCCCAAACCGGATGACCCGCTGAGCCACTCTGCGAAACTGGCAACCTGATCGGAGGCGACGAAAGATCAACGCTTCTGCGCAGTCACCTCAATCTCGACTTTCATTGCCGGATCAGCCAAATCGCAAACAATCAAAGTGGCCGCAGGCCGAACATCGACAAAAACGCTCCCGACGACTGCGAAAATGTTGTCAACATAATCGCGGCTGGTTGCATAATAAGTGGCCCGCACCACATCGTTAAGCGTGAAGCCCAGCTCTTCCAGCGCACGCTGAATTGTCTCGATTGTGTTTTGTGTCTGCTCGGTTACCGAAACAGGCATCTGCATGGTTTCATAGTCATACCCGGTGGTTCCGGCGACATGTGCAAACGCACCGCAGGCAATTGCGCGAGAATAGCCCGCCGTCTTCTCCATGGGCGAGCCGGTAAAAACGCGTTGTCTCATCTGTTTGTCCTTTTGATTTTCTGTTGAACAAAAGCATGACGAATGAGAAGTCACATCTGTGACACTGATAGCTGCGAATTTAAGTGCCCTGACAACGACAAGGCTTGATGGCTCAACGCCATGACCGCCAACTGCTCTGCACCCCGCAAAGCGCGCGCTTAAGCTTAGTTTAGCGTTAGACCACCGTTGACATCCGGTCGCGCCGCCACCCCCTCAGAGTTCGCAAGCTTGCTGGGGTTGCGTTGAATGAAAACGCTTTGAACAAGACCCGATCGGTCATAGCCAAAGGTAACCACTGCAAACGGAGTATCGTTGTCACGCAGGACGAGCCCAAGTTGCCCATTGACCATCTGAACCGTCATCGCAGTCTCGGCCCAAGCAATGCTGAGCGTGCCCGTGATAAACCCGGCAACGGCATCCGCACCTTCCAGAACCTGCGTTATGGCAACCACCTTGCCGCCGCTGTCTGCACGCAGGTCGGCTTCCTCAGCCAGCATTCTGGTGAGTTGATCGGCAGACCCGCTGACCAACGCATTCTGAAACGCTGCCAGCAGTTTGCGCTGCTGGGCCTCGTCTGGAACAAAACGCACGTTTTCCTGTCCGATCATCCGCCGTGCCCGTGACGCCAACTTGCGGCAGTTCACCTCGCTCAGCCCCAGACAGTTGGCAACTTCGCCATAACTCATATCGAAAATGTCGTGCAGCAAGTAAGCCGCACGCTCTTTTGGAGTCAGCCGCTCCATCATCAGCAGAAAGGCCGTGGTCAAGCTCGAGGCTATTTCAAGACTTTGCTCGGCATCCAATGCGGTTTCTGTCGCCAAATGATCGGGCAACCACGGGCCAATATAATCCATCTTCTGGCGATGCGATGATTTGAGAATATCAAGGCATCGGTTGGTGCAAACCGTGGTTAGCCACGCAACCGGATTGTCCGGCATTGGCGGCGAGAGCCCGAACCATTTGACGCTGGTATCCTGCACCGCGTCTTCGGCTTCGCTGATCGACCCAAGCAAGCGATACGCCACACCAACAAGCTGTGGACGCGCGTTTTGAAAAGCCGTCAGCTTGTCATCGTGGGTCACAACAATGCCCCGACATAAATAGGCACGTCAAAAAGTTAATCATACAGCCCTCGCAATCAACGCAAATTTCTCTTTCAGAGCGGTAGCCCCAAGCACGCAAGTTCAACATTGAAACGACGATGCGGCCCTTGATTTTGTGACGTCAAAAAAACTTCACCAGAGCCACTGTCAGGCGATCTGCGAACGCGCCCAACAATTCCTCCCCTTCGGCAGCTCAGGTCACAAGGGCTTTTGCAACTCGCAGAACTTACTGCAAGTCATCCGCCACAACCCGCCCGTCTTCCAGAGTAATGATCCGGTCGGCCATCTCCAAAATACGCGGATCATGGGTGACCATCACCGTGGTTGTCCCACGCGCTTTACCCATGGATTTCAGCATTTGAACAACCGTGTGCCCCGACTCTTTGTCCAACGCAGCAGTCGGTTCATCAGCCAGAATAACCTCGGGGTTAGAAACCAGAGCGCGCGCCACTGCGACCCGCTGCTTTTGCCCACCAGACAGGTTTCCCGGCAAGTAATCACGCCTATCTGCAAGGCCCAGCAAGCCGAGAATGTGATGCGCCGCAGCGCGTTGCTTTCTCACCTGACCATCGCCATGAACCTGAAGCCCCATCAGCACGTTTTGTGTCGCAGTTAGGCTTTCGTGCAGATTGTGAGCCTGAAAGATAAAACCCAGACGGCGGCGCAACCCCACCAGCACCTCCTCGCTCGCTCCGTTAAGATCATAACCCAACACCTGCACCTGACCTTCGCTCACCTCACGCAAACACCCAATCAGCGTAAGAAGCGTCGTCTTGCCCGACCCCGACGGTCCCATCAAAATCGTCAGGCTTCCCCTTTTTATGGTCAGATCTATGTCGAAAATAGCTTGCTTGCGGGCGTCACCGGTTCCGAAAAAATGGTTCAGTCCTTTGACGATGATCGGGTCACCGCGCATCAAAACAAATCCGCCGGGTCAGCATTGGCAAGCTTGCGCGTCGCAATAGCACCCGACAAGCTACACGCCGCAAGCGTGCCCAAAAACACCAAGACCGCACGCCCAGCCTCCATCGCAACCGGCAATCCGGTGACCGAGTTCAATCCCGCATAAAGCCCCAATGAGACCATGAAACCGGGGATAAACCCGAACACTGCAAGGATGATCGCCTCCTCGAATACAATCCCGAGAAAAAACGGCTGGCCATAGCCCATCGCCTTGAACGTCGCATATTCGCGCAAATGGTCGGCAACGTCGGTGGACAGCACCTGATAAACAATCACCAGGCCCACAAGGATTCCCATGAATACGCCAAAGCCAAAAATAATCCCTGTCGGACGCTTGGTCGACATATAGGCCTGATCGTTTGCAGCTGACTCAAGCATGGTCTGAATGCGCAAATTACCCTCAGGCAGAGCCCCTCTCAGGCGCGCAACCACCGCGTCGATCGACACACCATCCACGGTTCGGAGCAGGATGTGATTGGGCGCACCGCTGGCTCTGCTCGGAAAAGCCCGCAGAAAAGTCTGATCCGACATGATCATCATCCCATCCGCCAGAAACCCGCCGCCCATATCCATGGTGCCGATGGCGGTGAATGTGTTTCCTCCGGTTTCAAAACTCAATCGCCCGCCAGCGACCAATTGATCAATCACCGTTTCGGGCATCCCACGGGTGCCCTTATCCAGCATAACAGTGTTTTCAAGGCTAAGCCGTTGAATGGTATCCACAAGCGGAAGCGAAGCAAATTGCGGCTTGGTTACATCCAACCCAAAACTCAGGAGCGACACCGTTGAGCCATCCTCAAGCGTGAATGGCAGGTTGCCGATATAGAGCGCCGTGGCCTCTGCCACACCTGCCACTCCAAGAGCTTGAAACATCCGCGCACGCGGAATATGCCCGCTATCCGTCAGCGTGTTGCCTTCTTGTGAGGACAAAATGATATCTGCATTCAGCAACCCATAAGGGGCCACGGTCGAGTTATTGAGCGCGCCCATTATTCCCAGCTGCATGAAAACCAAAAGATTGGCAAAACCCACCCCGGCAACGGCCGCTAATAATCGCCCTCGGCTATGGCTGAGCTGCAACCAACCGATCGGCAATCGACCAAACAAAAGGGTGAGCAGACGGTTCATGGCGCGCGGCCAGCATCAATCCGCACGATCGCTTCAAGATTGGTGAAGGGCGCCGCGAGAGCCGACGACGCTGCATCCAAGGTGACGATCACATCAACAACCCGCGCATCCGTGTTGGCGGCCGGATCATCCGAGGTGATGGATTGTCGCCCAATCTCAAGCCCGATTGCAGTGACGGTTCCGGTCAAATCCTGCTCCAACGCGTCCGCACTTATAATAACCGGGTCGCCTATAACGACGCGCCCGATCATCGTTTGATACACCTCTGCTTCAACGGTCATTTGTGACGTGTCACCAAGGTCTATGATCCCTGACGCGCCAGGGCGCTCCCCCGCACGCACATTGATATCAAGAACCTGCCCGCGCTTCGGCGCCCGCACATACGCCCGCTCCAGATCCTGCTTCGCACTGGCAAGCGTTGCATGCGCGGCGTCCAGATTGGCTTGCGCAACAGCGATGTCGGCTTGAACAACCTGCGACCCGGTCGCATAACGCGACAGCGTTGCCTGCGCGCGTTCCACATCGCGGGCGGCTTGGGTGGCCTCGGCAAGCGTTTTGTCAAACACCGCTCGCGTGGTGACCCCTCGCTCAAGCAGAGACGTCACGCGGTTCAACTCCAACTGCGCGGCACTCGCCACCGTTTCCGCACGCTGAAGAGAGGCCTGCGCCTCTGACAGGCTCGCGGTGACGGATGCTTGCGTTTGCAATAATCCGGCCTCACGCACGCGCAGCGCGGCTTGTGCCGAAGCAACCGCGCTTTGCAGCTGCGCCAGATTATCAAGCACGGCAAGCGTATCTCTGGCCTCAACCACATCACCGACAGAGACGCGCAATTCTGCGATACGCGCATCCCCTGCCCCTGATGGCGTCGCAATGCTGATCACATCACCGCGCGGGATGATGCGTCCCAATGCAACCACATCCCCCTCGCTGATAACTGCGACCTGCTCTTGCAAAGTAACTTGCGAGATCGCAATCGCGATAGGCGTATTGGTGCCCGCCCCCGGTTCCAGTCCCGTGGTGTTGAAAAACGCCCGCAAGCCCGGTGGCTGAAAATACATGCCGATCACGGCCCCTGTAAACAAAGTGGCCATAAACAGCGGCACAACAAGCAACCGCGACCGTCCCGTAGCCTTCCGAGCCGCTCCCGGTTCAGCCTTTGAAAGCCCTATATCCTCCAACGGAAGATCGGCAGAACTGTAGGTTTCTTGTGCCATTGTTGGGTGTTGGCCTCTGAAAGTCGGCGGTTTTTTCCACAAGGTTCATAGCAAACAGCATGGGTATTCGGACCTTTGACACATTTCTTAAACACCACGCCTTGCGCTGGATCAATGGTCGCGCATGATCCGGGATGGCGGACATAACTACCAACAGCCTTGCCCGCCGCCTCGATCTTGTCCTGCAACTCATCGGCAAACGTCATCTGCGCGATCGCCGCGTTCAGCACGAAATCTCCTCGCGTGATCTCATCCAGGGTCTGCCGGATTGGCACCGGTCGGTCCTTGGCATTTACGCCCTCCGGCCCGATGCAGGGCCGCAAAAGGCACTGACAATGCCGTTGCGTGAACACTTGCTTCATTTCAAGGGTCAACTCGCCCTTTGCAAAAACCCAAACTGCCCAAGCGACAGGCAAACGCACGGCTCTAATGCAAACTTCCACTGCAATTTGAAACATTTATGAATGATCAGGGTTCCGCTTGAACAAACCGGAATAGTTGCGCAGACTTACAAAGAGAAAGAGGGCCTAAATGCAGCCCCTTACAGATAACCGACAGGGAGAACCTACGATGTCCAAGATAACCCGTGCTCCGGCCTTGGCCGTTGCCGCGCTCGCCGCTTCATTTGCGATAGCGCCCGTCGCCGCGCTCGCCGACATGTCTATCGTGATCGGCGCACAGCAAGAGCCAACCTCGCTTGACCCGACAGCCGATGCGACTGCCTCCATCGACGGCATGCTGACGCAAAACGTTTATGAATCCCTGACGACGGTAAACCAGTCGGGCGAAGTTCTGCCCCAGCTTGCAGAAAGCTGGACCGTCTCGGACGACGGCCTCACCTATACGTTCAAACTGGTCAGCGGCGCCAAATTCCACGACGGAACTGCCTTTGACGCCGATGACGTCAAGTTCAGCTTTGATCGCGCCATGGCCGAAGATTCGGTTAACCCGTCCAAGAAGATCTTCAAGCCGATTGAAGCGATCACTGTGATTGACCCCACCACGATCGAAATCAAGTTGAAGCAGAAAGACGCCTATTTCCTGTTCAACATGGCCCAGGGCGACGCCTCGATCGTGGCAACAGAAAGCGTTGCTGCGAACAACGCCACACCCGTCGGCACCGGCCCTTTCAAATACGAAAGCTGGACACGCGGCGACAAGCTTGTGCTGGTGAAGAACCCCGACCACCGCGCCGCCTCTTCGGTTGCGCTTGATCGGGTCGAGTTCAAATTCATCTCGGACGCTGCGGCCGCGACTGCCGCGCTCATGTCTGAAGAAATCGACGCCTTCCCCGGTTTCCCCGCGCCCGAGCTTCTGCCGCAATTCGAAGCCGATCCGCGGTTTAATGTCGTTGTTGGCTCGACCGAAGGCGAAGTTATTCTGGCGATGAACAACGCCAAACCGCCGTTCAACGACCCCCGCGTGCGTCAGGCCATCACCCACGCCTTTGACCGTGGCGAGATCATCGACGGCGCCATGTACGGCCAAGCCGTGCCAATCGGAAGCTTCTACCCTCCACATGGCCCAGCCTATGTCGACCTGACCGGCACCTTCCCGCATGACACCGCCAAAGCCACGGCACTGTTCAAGGAAGCTGGCGTCGCAGGCACCACCATGACCCTGCGCGTGCCGCCGTTCCCCTACGCCACACGCTCTGCCGAGATCATTCAGGCACAGCTTGCCGAAGCCGGGATCGACGCCAAAGTCGAAAACGTCGAATGGGGCTTCTGGATCGACGAGGTCTACAAGAAGAAAAACTACGACATGACGATCATCGCGCATACCTCGCCCAATGATCTCAGCAACTTTGCGCGTGGGCCGAAATACTTCTACGGCTACGATGATGCCGACTACAACGCTCTCTGGACCAAGATCAGCACCGAAGTCGACGCAGATGCACGCAACGAACTGCTGAAGCAGGCGCAAAAGCACCTCGCCGATCAGGCCGTTCACGGCTTCCTGTTCCAGCTGCCGGCGCTTGGTGTCTATAAATCCAACGTCAAAGGCTTCTGGCCGTCGCGTGCGGTTCTGTTCCAACCCCTTGCAGGTGTAAGCGTGAACTGAACGGATTCCTCATGCGCCGGTTTACGGACCGGCGCATGTATCCTCTGACATGGGTTATTTTCTCCTCCGACGCACGCTCAGCTTTGTCCTGACGCTGTTTGTCGTCTCGGCAGTTGTGTTCGCCGTCATGAACATCCTGCCCGGCGATCCGGCGCTGACGATCCTTGGCATGGACGCCACCGACGACGCGCTTGCCGCGTTGCGCGAAGAGCTTGCGCTCAACGAGCCGGTCCTGCAGCGCTATGTGCACTGGGTTTGGGCCGCCCTCCAAGGCGACTTTGGCATCAGCCACTCGTTCCGCGTGCCGGTGTCCGAACTGGTTGTCGAACGCCTGCCCCTGACCATCTCGCTCGCCGTGTCGGGGATGATCTTCACCGTCATTCTCGCCTTTACGCTTGGCATCGGCGCGGCAGCGAACCACCGCAAGCCCGGCGACTGGGGCGTTATGTTCTTAAGCCAACTGGGCATCGCCGTGCCTGCGTTCTGGCTTTCGATCCTTCTGGTGATGCTCTTCGCGGTCAAACTGCGCTGGCTCCCGCCGGGCGGCTTTCCCGGCTGGTCCGATCCCGTCGCTGCGATCCAGGCATTGATCCTGCCGACAGTCGCGCTGGCGCTGGTGCAATCGGCGGTGCTCGCGCGGGTCACCCGCTCTTCTGCGCTCGAAGTGATGCGCCTTGATTACATCCGCACCGCACGCGCCATGGGCTACTCGCGTCGCCGGGTGTTGTGGCGCCATGTTTTGCCTAACGCCCTGATCCCGATCGTGACCATCGTCGGGATGCAGTTCGCCGCGCTTGTGACCGGCACGATCGTGATCGAAAACGTGTTTTACCTGCCCGGTCTGGGCCGCTTGATCTTTCAATCCATCTCCAACCGAGACCTGCCCTCGGTGCAGGCCCTCGTCATGCTGTTTGCCGCCATTGTCGTCACCGCAAATTTCATTGTCGATCTGCTATATGTGGCGATTGACCCACGTCTAAAGGCCCGCAAATGACGCGCTTGCCTACCAACCTTCTCATCGGCGCGGTGCTCGTCGGGCTGGTCGTCGCAACGGCGGCCCTGTCACTGGTCTGGACACCTTACGACCACACCCTGCTCGACATCCGCAACAAATTCGCCCCCGCCTCACCCGAACATTGGCTCGGCACCGATCAGCTGGGCCGCGACGTGCTGTCCCAGCTTATGGCGGCGGCGCGCAACTCGGTCGCCGTGGCGCTGACGGCGGTGTTCATCGGCGGCACCATCGGCGTCGCGCTCGGACTGCTGGCCTCGGCCATCGGCGGGTTTGTCGAAGAGCTGGTGATGCGGATCGCCGACATCAGCTTTGCGTTCCCGGCGCTGCTCTTCGCGATCATGCTGGCGGCGGTCTTCGGCCCCTCCCTAACGGTTGCGATCATCGCCATCGCCTTTATCAACATCCCGGTTTTTGCCCGTGTCGCCCGCGCGTCCGCCAATCAGATCTGGACCCGCGAATACGTCTTTGCCGCCCGCGCTGCCGGTATGGGGCGCTTCGTGATCTCCCGCGATCACATCATCCCCAACATCGCCGCGCCGGTCATTGTGCAGGCAACCATCGAATTCGCCATCGCCATCCTCGCCGAGGCGGCTCTCTCTTATCTCGGACTGGGCGCACAGCCGCCTTCTCCGTCCTGGGGGCGAATGCTCTCCGAGGCGCAAACCCTGATGTATCTCGCCCCGCAACTCGCCATCTATCCCGGCCTCTGCATCGTGGTCGCCGTGCTGGGGTTCAGCCTGATGGGCGACGGCCTCAGGGATGTGACCGACCCAAGATTGGCGCGTGAAAGATGATCGACCTAGAAAACCTGACAGTGGCATTCGGAACCGGACAGGCCGTGCGCGAGGTCTCCCTCTCGATCTGCGCTGGTGACCGCATCGGCATCGTCGGGGAATCCGGTTGTGGCAAAACCATGCTCGGCTTGTCCCTGATCGGCATGACCCCCGACGCCGCCACGCTCAGCGGCAGCATGACCCTTGACGGGGCCGAAATGGCCGGCGCGAGTGAGAGCATCTGGCAAGAGCTGCGCGCCCGTCGCGTCGCCATGATCTTCCAAGAGCCGATGGCCGCGCTCAACCCGATCAAACGCGTCGGCGACACCGTCATGGAACCGCTGCTCATCCACATGGGCCTTGACCGCACCGCCGCCCGCGCCCGCGCTCTTGCGCTGTTCGAAGAGGTCGGCATCCCCGACCCCGAAGCCCGCTTGCGCCAATTCCCGCACGAAATGTCCGGCGGCCAGCGCCAGCGCGTGCTGATCGCCCTTGCCCTCACGTGCAACCCCGGCTTGCTGATTGCCGATGAACCGACGACCGCGCTTGATGCCAATGTCGCGCTGATGATCACCGAACTGCTCACCCGCCTCGCCCGCGACCGCAACATGGCGCTGGTGTTTGTCTCGCATGATCTCACCGCCGTTGCCCGCGCGACCGAGGACATGCTGGTCATGTATGGCGGCGATATCGTTGAACGCGGCAAAACCGCCGATGTGCTGTCCAACCCACAACATCCCTATGCCCAAGGGTTGCTTGCGGCCCGGCCCAGCCCGGAAAACATGCGGGAAACCAGCGGTCGGCGCAAACGTCTGCCGACAATTCCGGGCACCGTGCCGCCGCTTGCCGATCTGCCTGAGGGCTGCCGTTTTGCCGGGCGCTGCCCCGTCGAACTGCCCCATTGCGCCACCCAGCGTCCGCCACGTGTCGGCGGCGCAATCTGCCACCGGCTCGGAGACGAAACATGACCCTCCTGTCGGTCGCACAGGCCACCCGGCGCTACCGTCTGCCGCGCAACGCGCTTTTGAAACCGGCGCCGGTGCTCACCGCTGTCGACAAGGCCAGTTTCACGCTTGAACGCGGCCAGACGCTCGGCATCGTCGGCGAATCCGGCTCCGGAAAATCGACCCTCGCCCGCATGGTTATGGCGTTTGAAAAACCGGACGAGGGGCGCGTGTTGTTTAACGGCCAAAACCTCGCCACCCTGCCCGCCCCTGACCTACGTGCCCTGCGCCCACAGTTTCAGCTGGTGTTTCAGGATCCATTCGGAAGCCTCAACCCGCGCCGCACCGTCGGCTGGTCCATCGCCGAACCGCTTCGTGCCATGGGCGAAACCGATAACGGCCGCGTCGCTCAGGCCCTTGATCAAGTCGGCCTGCGCGCCGCCGACGCCGACAAATACCCGCATGAGTTTTCCGGCGGTCAACGCCAACGCGTGGCCATCGCCCGCGCCATCGTCACCCGCCCCGCACTGCTTGTTGCCGACGAAGCCGTCTCGGCGCTCGACATGTCGGTTCAGGCGCAGATTCTCAACCTGCTCATGGACTTGCAAGACGAACTGGGCCTTGCAATTCTGTTCATTAGCCACGATCTTTCGGTCGTAGGCAGCATCTGCGACAGCATCCTCGTCATGGAACACGGCAAATCCGTCGAATACGGCGCGTCCGGTGACATTATGCAATCGCCCAAGCAGCCCTACACACGTTCACTATTGAAAGCCGCCGGACTGATATGACCCGCATTGTGCATCTCACCGACCTCCATGTGTCCCACCCTGATGCAGGCGACATCGGGTTGAAGACCGATACCACCGGCACGCTTCGCCGCGCCGTGGCCGCGATCAACGCGATGGAGCCGAGCCCAGATCTGGTTGTCGCCAGCGGTGATCTCACCAACACCGGCGCGCCGTCGTCCTATGAATTGGTCAAAGAGCTGCTCGCCGAGCTGAAACCGCCCGTCGCCATGGCGCTCGGCAACCATGACAAACGCGCGGCCTTTGCCGAGGTGTTTGCAACCGGCACCGGCGACGCGCCCTATCAATACGAAATGGTGGTCGCCGGCCTCCACGTCATCACCCTCGATACGCTGGTGCCCGGACATGTCGCCGGACGGCTCGACCCGGACCAGATCGCCTTTCTCGACGAGGCGCTCGATAGGGAACCCGATCTGCCCAAGCTGATCGTCGCACACCACCCACCGCGCATGGACGAGCGCACCCTGCCATGGGCCAGCCTCGATGCCGACAGCAGCGCGCGTTTTGGCCAAACCATCGCCGGTCGCGGCGTTGTCGGCGTGCTTTCCGGTCACGTTCACCTCGATCAGATGCATCACTGGATGGGCGTGCCGGTCATCACCTGCATGGGCCTCAACTCCACCGTCGACATCCTCGAACAACGCGATATGCGTATCGTCGAAGGCACCAGCATGGGCCTGTGTATTGTGCGTCCTTCCGGCCTTTCAGTGGCATTCGCACCGCTCTCGCCTGAACGGCGCGAACTTGGCGTGCTCGAAGAAGCCCGCTTGCGCGCTTTCAAGTAGGACATGCCATGAAGGACCTTCCCCAACGCCGTATCGACCTCCCCGGAGTCCAGAACATCCGCGATCTGGGCGGCTATACGACCCGCGACGGCATGACCACCCGCTGGCGCCGCGTCTTGCGCGGCGACGGGCTGCATCGGTTGACGTCAGACGGCTTTGCCACCCTCACCGACGAGGGGCTGACCTCGGTGATCGACCTGCGCTCCGCAGGCGAACTCACGGATGAGCCGAACCCCTTTGTGGACCACGCCCGCATCAACTTCTTTCACAAGCCGGTTTATGATGATCTCGCCCCCGCGCTTATGGCGACAAAAGAAGCTGGCGAAGACGACCCTCTGATCCAATTCTATCTCACCGCGCTGATTGATCGCGGCGAGGCCATGCGTGACATCCTCGCAACCATTGCCAGCGCACCGAGCGGCACCATCCTGTTTCATTGCACCGCCGGCAAGGACCGCACCGGACTGGTCGCTGCCTTGCTGCTGGAAATCGCCGGTGTCGACCGCGAGACTATCCTGTCGGATTATGCGCTGACCGGCGACTTCATTTCCGACCTTGTGAAAGAGCTTCTCGCCCGCACCCGCGCCAACGGCGGCGATGCCGAAACCCACGCAAGGTTCTTGGCCTGCGCGCCGCTGACAATGGCCACAACCCTTGATCAGGTCACACATCGTCATGGCTCGATGTCGAATTATCTCAAGGACATCGGACTGGCCGCTGGCGACATCTCCGCGCTGCGCGACCGTCTTCTCAGCGATTGAATGAAGCGTGCTGGGACGGGAGGTATTCCCGCCCTCTGCATCGCATGCCTTGACTGGATGCTCTGCAAAACCATCGGTTTTTGACACGCCGCTGCGGGCATAAGTCCGCACGTAACACCCAACACGGCCCAACCGTCCAGTTCCCAAGCCAGCGTCTCTGGCCGTTAAGTCGTGCCCGCTCACTCCTATAACCTCAAGGAATTGATGCTGCCATTCTTAGTATTGGACGGAATTGCCGAACATCTTCTATTCCTTAATCCACCGGCGCCCTGCCTTCAGCAGGCGTTTCCGGTGTCAAAACCAAAAACACCAGAGGCCCAGCCTCACCAGCAAACAGGGGAAATCCCATGTCCATCAACAGCACATTTCTGCGCCTCCCATTGGCTCTCGTCACGGCAGGCGCCCTCTTGGCCGCCGCGCCCGTTACCGCCGCCGAGACTTATGATCACTCAGCCGTCGCCGTGAACCAAGCGCTCGCCGACAGGGTGCCAGACACCATTCGCAAACGCGGTCGCCTCGTCATCGGGTCCGACAACGCCTATGCCCCTTGGGAATACCTCGCGGGCGACGACGGGCAAACGCCCGAAGGCATCGACGTCGACCTCGGCAAGGCAATCGCCAAAACGCTGAACCTCGAATTTGACTCCCAAACAGCCCCCTTCGCGGCGATCCTGCCTGCCCTTGGCGCAAAATACGACGTCGGCATTTCGGCCTTCTCCATCACGAACGAACGCCTGAAAGCCGTCAATTTTGTCAGCTACGCCGACACCCAAAGCCTCTGGGTCGTGCGCGTCGGCAATCCGACCGGCTTTGATCCGGCAAACTACTGTGGCCGCACCATCGCCATCCAAACCGGAAGCTATCACGAAAAGCAGGTAAACGCCGATAGCACCGCCTGCGTCGAAGCCGGCAAAGACCCGGTCAACATCCTGCCCTTCTCGGTCCAGACCGAAGCGATCACCCGTGTCGTTGCCGGTGGCGCGGATGCCACGGCCACAGGTGGCGGGACTGCCGCCTATTCGGTGGTCCAATCGGGTGGGCAATTGGAAAACCTGTCCCCCGTCGGCCCCATGTCCAAACGCGGGCTGAACGGCATCGCCGTGCCCAAGGATGACATGGCGCTTACCCAGCTGATCGCGGACACACTAAACCACCTTATCGAAACAGGCGTCTACGCGGACATCTACAAAACCTGGGGCGTTTCAAACTTTTCGGTTGAAAAGGCACTGATCAACCCAGAGGCAGCACACTGAGATGGCCGACACGACCGCTCACAACGTCTCCGGCGGGCATAGCCCCGCCGAGGACGCCAACGACTGGGTCACGCGTAACATCGTCGTGCCCCGGCCACATCCATGGCGGTGGGTCGGCGTGGCGGTGCTCGCCGTCATCGTGGCACAGGTCCTGCATAGCGCCGCCGTCAACCCGAACTTCCGCTGGGACATCTTCGCGCAATACCTGTTTTCGCCCACTGTCCTTGCCGGGGTTTTCTGGACTCTGATCCTCACAGTCGTTTCCATGGTCGTGGCGATCATCTGCGCAATTTTCCTTGTCCTTATGCGCGATAGCGACAACCCGGTCCTACAGGCTGTCGCATGGGGCTGGATCTGGTTCTTTCGCGGCACACCCCTTTATACCCAACTGCTGTTTTGGGGCCTGTTCGCCGTCCTCTTCCCGCGCCTGTCACTATCCATTCCTTTCGGCCCTGAAATATTTGGCGTCCCGTCAACATGGATCGTCACCGCCGGCGTCGCTGCAATCCTTGGCCTCGGGCTTAACGAAAGCGCCTATCTCGCCGAGATCTTTCGTGCAGGGTTCAACGGGATCGACCGCGGCCAAACCGAAGCTGCACAAGCCATCGGCATGTCGCGAGCCCGGATCTGGTGGCGCATCCTGCTGCCACAGGCGATGCGTACAATCATCCCGCCAACCGGAAACGAAACCATCGGTATGCTCAAAGGCACGTCACTGGTGCTCGCGGTGCCGTTTACGCTCGATCTGATGTTTGCCACGAACGCCATCGCCAACCGGCTCTACCTGCCGGTGCCGCTGCTGATGGTGGCCGCCTTTTGGTATCTCCTTGTCACATCGGTTCTGATGATCGGCCAATATTATCTCGAACGCCACTTTGGCAAAGGCCACAGCATCGCCGGAGGTCGCCATGTCTGAAGCGCTCACAGCACCCGTCACCGCCCTTCCCACCGTAGAAATCCAAGGCCTCCACAAGTTCTTCGGCTCGGTCCACGCCCTGCGCGGCATCGACCTCTCGATCCGCAAGGGCGAGGTCTGCGTAGCAATCGGCCCGTCCGGCTCTGGCAAGTCAACGCTCCTGCGCTGCATAAACCAGATCGAGACGCTCTCGGCCGGGCGCATCATGCTCAACGGCGAATTGCAAGGCTACCAAGAGCGCAACGGGCGCTTCCATGTGCTGCCCAACAGCCAAGTCGACGCCCAGCGTCGCCGCACCGGCATGGTGTTCCAACGGTTCAACCTATTTCCGCACAAAACCGCCCTGCAAAACGTCACCGAAGGCCCAATCCAAGTGCGCCGCATCCCCCGCGCCAAAGCCCGCGAACGCGGCATGCAACTGCTTGACCGCGTCGGCCTCGCGCATCTGGCAGAGCGCTATCCAAACCAGCTCTCCGGGGGGCAACAGCAACGCGTCGCCATCGCCCGCGCCCTGGCTATGGACCCCGAAGTGATGCTGTTCGACGAACCCACGTCGGCGCTTGATCCCGAACTGGTCGGAGAGGTCTTGGACGTGATCAAAGACCTCGCTCAAAGCGGCATGACCATGATGCTCGTCACCCATGAAATCGGCTTTGCCCGCGAGGTCGCAGATCACCTCGTTTTCATGGATCACGGCACGGTGGTCGAAAAAGGCACCCCGCGCGACCTGCTCGAAACCCCCAAAAACCCGCGCACCCAAGCCTTCCTGTCAAAGGTGCTCTAGCAATGGAAAAACCGCGTCTCCCCGGAGCCTTGGCCTCACGCATCCTCTTCCTTCGCCCCGGCAACACCTTCCAATCCGTCGATAAAATCTTCAACGATGCGCGACGGCGGACGATGCGGCGGCAGGATCAAAAGCGTGCGGAAATGCAGCGGCGGCTCGAATGGCCGCAGCGCCAGCCCATGCCCCTCGAATGGCTCCGCCGTCAACGGATTGACCAGCCCGACCCCAAGCCCGGCTGCCACCATGGCACAGACAGTGGTGGAAAACGGCGTCTCCAGAATGCTGCGCACCTTGACATTTTCACGCGCGAAAATCGCCTCGGCCTCCTGTCGGGTCGTGTCTTCGGGCGCAAGCGAGATGAACCTTTCCCCGGCAAGGTCCGCAGGACGAATGACATCGCGCGCTTCCAACGGATGGCCCTCTGGCACCGCGAGAGCCACGCGAAAGCGTCTGAACGGGCGTATCTCTATGCCGGTTGTGTCGATCTCATCGGCGACAATCCCGACATCAAACCGCCCGTCCGCCACCAGATCGCGCACAACCGACGACATGCGTGCCTGAAACGTGACCGCCACGCCGGGGTGACGTTGAACAAATTGTCCCAATGCCCGCGGGATCAGATTGGTCGACAAAGCCGAAAGCGAGGCCACGCGCAACTCGCCAGAACCATAATCACGGATACGCGCCGCTGCACTCTTGAGATGGGTCAGCCCGCTAAAGGTTTGTTCGACCTCGCGAAAGAAAATCTGCCCCTCCGCCGTGGGCTGCAACCGCCCCTTGATCCGATGGAACACCGGAAAGCCGATGGAGTGTTCCAGCGCCTGTATCATCTTGCTGACCGCCGGCTGCGACACCGACAAAACCTCAGCCGCACGCGCCGTGGTGCCATGAAGGATCACAGCCCGAAACACTTCGATTTGGCGTAAATTCATCGGCACCCCTTTCGATCTCTCCGCCTGCAATAATAAATTGGAATAGAAATGACTGTTAATATCAGCTCAGGCAATAGCAGCGATAGCCAAATCAATCAAAACGACCCGACCAGATCGGCCAGATCGGACAGGGCGGACAGGGCGGCATCAACCAAATGTGTCACCACCCCACATGTGCCGACCAATGGCTTCGATCCCTTGGGCGTTGGCATCCATCGCGGCTCAACCATTGTTTTTAAAAACGCCGCCGCCTATGCGGCACGGGGCGATCGCGGCGACGACGGGTATTCCTACGGGCTCTATGGCACGCCGACCACCCGCACGCTTGAGACCAAGATAACCGATCTTGAAAACGGTGTGCGCAGTTTCCTTGCGCCGTCGGGACAGGCGGCCAATGCGCTGGCCATGCTGCCCTTCCTGTCTTCTGGCGATCATATTCTGCTGGCCGATACGGTCTATCCACCGATGCGTGATTTGGCCTGCAACGACCTCTCGCGCATGGGGGTCGCGGTCGATTTCTTTGACCCGACCGACCTGAACAGCCTCGCTGATATGATGCGCCCTGAAACCCGGATCGTTTGGTGCGAAAGCCCCGGGTCCACCACGATGGAGATCATGGATCTGCCCGCCGCTGCCGATATCGCCCATGCGGGCGGGGCGCTGCTCGGGGTGGACAACACATGGGCCACGCCGCTCAACCTCAAACCGCTCAACCTTGGCGCCGACTTGGTGACAGAGGCGCTGACCAAATACATTTCGGGTCACTCGGATGTGCTGATGGGGTCGATCTCCGTGCGCGATCCGCGCCATATCGCGCCTATCAAAGGCTACATTGGGCGTATGGGCATCGGTGCCTCGCCCGACGATGCCGCGCTGGTGCTACGGGGCTTTGAAACCTTCGCCCTGCGCCTGCGCCATAGCGCTTCGGTCGCAACCCGCTTTGCCCAACAGCTCACGAACCACCCCCTCATCAAAGAGGTGCTCTTTCCCGCCCTCCCCTCCTTTGCAGGCCACGCGATTTTCAACCGCGACTTCACCGGCAGCAGCGGGGTGTTCTCCCTGACCTTTTCGGACCACATCGCACCACATGTGGCACCGGCACTCGATGCGCTCGATCTCTTTTCTATCGGCGCATCATGGGGCGGCACCCGCAGCCTCGTCGCGCCAATGCCGGTTCGAACCAGCCGAAGCGCAACCCGCTGGCCCCATGCCGACATCGCCCTGCGTGTCTCCATCGGCCTCGAAGACGAAGCCGAGCTTTGGACAGACTTCGAACGCTTCCTCAACGCCCTTCAAAACGCCGCCGGATAAATCCCGCCCCATCATGCCACCGCCAACCGAAAAGGATCCGGCAATGACATCTCTGCAAAAGATGCTGCAAGAGGTCGACCAAGGCTTGCCCCGCGCAACCGACAAGCTGCTCGATCTCATCTCGATCCCCTCTGTCTCTGCCGAGCCAAAAGGCAGCAAAGGCATCGCGCGCGCCGCTGAATGGCTGCGCCGGGAATTGTCCGAACTGGGGCTGGAAACAACCATCGCCGAAACCACCGGCCACCCCATAGTGCTGGGCACGACCTTGGCCTCCAATGACCGGCCCAAACTCCTGTTTTACGGCCACTACGACGTGCAGCCCGCCGAACCGCTCGACCAATGGACCCACCCGCCCTTCGCACCACGGGTTGTCGAAGAAGACGGGCTCCACCGCATCTATGGCCGCGGCGCCTCGGACAGCAAAGGACAGCTTTGGTCAGTTATCGAAGCCCTGCGCGCATGGAAAAACGTGCATCAAAGCCTCCCGCCCGGCATTGTCGTCCTGCTCGAAGGCGAAGAGGAAGCCGGCTCTCCCGGCTTACAAGGGTTCATCGCGGCAAACCGCGCGCTTCTGCGCTGTGATGTCGCCTTCATCAGCGACAGCGATATGTGGTCCCGCGATCAACCCGCGATCACCACCCGGCTCAAGGGGCTGGTGCATGAAAAAGTCACGATCCACGCGCCCAACGACGATCTGCATTCGGGCCACTTCGGCGCGGTCGCCGCAAACCCGATCCGCAGTCTTGCGGCCATATTGGCAGAGCTGCATGATGCCTCCGGGCGCGTGGCCATAGATGGGTTCTATGACGACGTCGCCGATCTGCCCCCGCATATCCGCTCCCAATGGCAGGCCTTGGACAATGCCCCGGAACTCGACGGCTCGATCAACCTCCAAGGCGGGCTGCCCGAACAAGGGTTCTCGCACCTCGAAGCCATTTGGGGCCGCCCCACCGCTGATATCAACGGCATCAGCGGCGGCAACCAAGGTCCGGGCGAGCGCTCTGTGCTTCCGGGCGAGGCGCATGCGCGGCTCACCTTCCGGCTGGTGGCAAATCAAAACCCCGATCAAGTACGCGCAGCGTTTCAACGCTTCGTGCGCGACCGCCTCCCCCAAGGGTGCACGGCAAGTTTCGAGGGGGATTTTGGCACCCCCGCCGTCGCCCTCTCACAGGACAATCCATTCCTTGCCGCCACCGCCCGCGCGCTTGAGGCCGAATTTTCCCAGCCCGCCATCCTCAAAGGAACCGGCGGTTCGATCCCACTGGTGGAGCAACTCAGCACCGGGCTGGGGGTGGAATGCGTCGTCACCGGCTTTATCCTCGGCGATGATGCAATCCACGCCCCGAACGAGCGTTACGACACCGAACGCTTGCACAAAGGCATCCGAAGCTGGGTGCGCGTGCTCGCGGAATGCGCAAACATCCCCTAGCCTCCCGCGCCCGGCCCGCTCGCGCACAGGCGACAAAGGCGTCTCAATCAGCGGCCTCTCGCATTACCTCTCTGAAATGATCCGCCAACTTGCGCGTCCCCTTCGGCGGCGCGGTCATATTCATCGCCCCCGCAGTCAGGAAAAACTGCACCGGCCCCGCGATCCTGCGCGGCGCAAGGCGCGGCAACACGACCAACACCGCCCGCCGCAGAAAATCGGGCAAATGCGAGATCCGCACCTTTTTACCCAAGACCTCAAAGCACAACGTGGCAAGCTCATCTTGGGTGAACGTCTCCGGCCCGCCGATGTCTGCCCAGGACGCACCCGCGTCGATCGCCTCGAACATCGCCGTGGCAAGGTCCGCACCATGGATCGGGTTGATCCTCAACTGCCCCGTCCCAAACAGCCAAACCCGCCCCGCCTTGGCCCCGTTGAAAAAGTCGGCCATGTCCGAATAATATCCCGTCGGCGCGATCACCGTTGATTGCAGCGGCGCCGTTTGCAGCTTGCGCACAAAGGCCGCCTTGGCCGCAACCAGCGGAACATGATCCATCCGGTCCGCGTGCAACACATGCACAAAAGCAAACCGCGCAACATCGCTTCTAAGCGCCTCCTCCAGCAGGTTCACATTGGCCTGATAATCCACATCCCAATAGCCGACACCATCCGCCTGCCGCGTGATCCCCAATGCCGAAACAACAAGGTCAATCCCCGCCATCGTTCCGACAAGGGTTTCCGGCCATGTGGCTTCCGCCTGAACAATCCGATCAGCCGCAAGCGCGACACCGCTGCTCGCCTTGCGCACCAACGCCGTCACATGCCAGCCCCGCGCCTGATACTCGGCACAAAGATAGCGGCCCAAATATCCCGTCGCACCTGCAATCAAAACTCGTTTCATATCATCTCTCCCCCGGCTGGGTGTCATTCGGCTCATAGTGGCACAGGTCTGCGCGGCGCCCCGCACGCTGCAATCCGGGCCGCTCTTGGCAGGCGGCCCCGGTCAAAAGGCTGTAAAGCGCGTGAAACCGACAGGCGCGCAGATCAAGAATATGCGTCATCTCGCCCTCCTAAGCTGCAACCCGGTGGCCGCGACCACGCAGGCAATTCAACACGATGGTTTTGCGCTGTTCACGCGCCTTCACAGCACCCGCCGCACCGCCTGCAAGCGCCCCGGCAACAGCACCGCCCAAAGCATCACCATCGTCATCCAGCTCTCCTAACGCCGCGCCGGCACCCGCGCCCAACACGGTCGTCTCAATGGTATGCTTGCGCAATTGCTTCTGGTCGCGCGCCAGCGACCGACACTCCGATAAATCGGTGTGATAGGCGCGGCTTGGTGTGCCGTCCAAAATCGGCTGATAATTTGCGCCCCAATCGGCACAGGCCGCGATCATCGCCACAGCGGGAAGTGTCATCATATATTTCATAACTCGGTCCTTTTCGACATTTTCGCCGGTGCTGTGCGCTCTTTAAACGAACGCCACCCCGGCTCTGTGAAAAGGCATATGGCCAAGCCCCGCCCCGCTTCGACCGGACCGGCTGGACACGACGACCGGACAAGCTGGCTCGAACCTTTCTCATAAATTATCATATTATTTCAATGGCTTGAATTTTCCACCAACCCACCCCACCCAGCGCATCAATACGCCACTAACAACACCCTACGGCTTATGCGCCGCCCGCCACTGCGATGGCGTTCGGTCCGTCACCTTCTTGAAACTGGCGTTAAAGGTCGACTTTGAATTGAACCCAACCGTCTCGCTGATTTCGATGATCGTCTCATCCGTTTGAATCAACAACTCACAGGCCTCGCGAATGCGGCACTGGTTGACATAGTCGTAAAACGACATGCCCAGCTTGGTGTTCAGAACCTCTGACAAATGGATCGGCGCAATCGCAATTTCCGACGCCAGCCCGCGCAGGTTTAACCCGTGATCACGCCAAAGCTGCCCCTCCACCATCCGCCGCTCCAGCCGTGCGGCAAAGCGGTCGATATCCTCCGTCTGAAGCCCCGAACGCGCATAGCGCGACACGGCCTTTCCCGGCTCCGCCCCGTCGGCCTCGCTCGCATCGGCCAACACCCTCTGCGACCATTCCGGCAAAGGCGGCGTCGCCCGCAGCGCAAAAACCCCGAACGCCATCGGCAGGACCACATCATAAAGCAGCGACCAAACCCCATCCCGCAGCGACGCAAGCTCCATCAACTGCCTGATCTCATCGACGATAACGACGCCCGCCAGCACCAAAATCGTCGCCACAAGCCCATCAAGCCAGCGCAAAGTTTTGCCCTCAAGGTCGGAAAACACTTCGCGGATGTTGCTCTTGTGACGGATCAGACGACGACAACAAAGCCCGCCATAGACGATCAGAAACACAATCCACAAACACCAAAACGCCGTTTCGCCAACGTCGATCAACCACAGGTGCCTCTGCGAAATCACCCCATCCGTCACACCGGCCACCACGTCGCGTCTGATATCCCCCGGTAAAACCAGTCGTGGCAATAAACAAAGCAAACCTGCGACAAACGGCACAATATGCACCAAATCCAAGCGCCGCAGTTGCGGCTTGGAACTGGTCAGCGCTCGCACGTAAAAATAGAGCGAGACCATGAACCCCGGAATGATCACATCGTTCCAGCGAAAGAACATGTTCGGCGCCGAAAACACATCTGAATACGCCAGCGAATTCACCGCATCGAGCGCGTTCACCACGAAAAACGCAATCATCGCCCAAATATGCATGCGGGGCGCGGGCGTTTCGCGCAATCTCAGCGCTAGGCCCAATAGCACGAACACCGACACCGCCAGCGACCCGGCCACGCCCAGATGCTCCCAATAGAGTTGCGCGTCGATCATCATGGCGCAGCCGCACCCGACGCCCTGAACCTACAGGCCTCGATCCGATCAAATGCAAAGCTACTCAAATACATGCACCCGTGCATATCAGAGTGAAGCTTTCCGTCAATTTGGTTAACAGCCGCGACCGCCCATCCTATGCGCCGTCATTCCAATACGCCGCCGCAAGAAAGGATTTCTTTGCAAGCCCACGCGCGGTCAAACGCTGGCGCGCCTCAACCGCCTGCGACCGCGCCGCAGCAAAGAACACATAGCAATCCTCATCGGGAACAGAGAGCGCCTCAAGCGCATCCAGCGGCGTCACCCCACTGCTGCGCACCTCCCAATGAACGCTCACCCCTTTCGGGTGGTCGATCTCCTGAACATCCGCCGCCTCGGGCACAAAGAACGTGGCAACGCCCCGGCTGTGCTCTGGCAACCCTTGCAAAATACGCGCCGCAACCGGCACCGCCGTCTCGTCCGCAATCACCCCGATCCAGCCCGTCTCGGCAGGCATCCCGCTGCCCCCCGGTCCGGTTATGGCAATCTGCGCGCCCGGTGCTACGCCCGCGCTCCATTCCGTCACCCGACCGCCGTCATGCAGGAAAATATCGAATTCAATGCGCGCCGCGCCATCGCCCAAAATCTCGATCGCTCGTGTCGTATAAACCGGCCGGTGCCATGCCTCGATCCCGCCGGGCCACACCGTCACACCGTTCTCATCGGTGCCCGGCCAATCCGCCCCGTCTGGTCCGAACAACAGGCGAAAGTGCATCCCGCCCTCGACGAACCGCGCAAGGTCATCCCCCTCGATCGTCACCCGCCGATAAGACGGTGAAATCTGGCGCACCTCCGTCACGCTCACAACGCTCAAATTCGCAGGCCGCCCCCTGTGCGCCGCCACGTCGCGCCACGAAATCTGCGCGCCCAGCGTCGTTATCCGCTCGGTCAAAAGATCGCGCATATCCTGCAACTTGTTCGCCGCCTCAGCCGAGATCGACAAAATCGTGTCCTCACCCGACCCGCGCCCAAGCTCGATCCGCCCCAACCGCGCATGAATGACCAGCGCGCTTTCGCTCCGCTCAGGCTCCAGCCCGAAAGACTGCGCCACCTTTTCAAACTCTGCAATAGACTGCTCCACCGGCATCCCAAGCTGCGCCATCGCTTTATGTTGTGCGCTCATGACTTAGAACCTGATGTCGAGACGCACACCGATTTCGCGGCCGTCTCCCATCCAGGACGACGCGCTTTGCCCGCCCGCAACATACTCATATTGCTTATATTTCTCGTCAAAAAGGTTATTGGCATAAGCGGTCAGGCTCATCCCGTTATCGAACGCATAGCCGACACTCGCATCAACCACCGTATAGGGCTTGAGCGTGGAAGGCGCCGCAACCCCGTTTTCGATCCGCGACATGCGCTTGCCAACAAACCGCGCCGCGCCATTGGCAAACCATCCCTGCTCCCCTTGGCTCCACGCAAAGCCGAGCCCGATTGTCGCCTCTGGTGCAAGCGGGAAGGGCTTGCCTGCGAAATTTGTCGTCCCAATCGCGAAAGTCTTGAACTCGGTCTTGAGCAGCCCAACCGAGCCGAACACATCCAGCCGGTCCGTCGCCGCATAAGACAGCTCAAGCTCGGCACCATAAGACACGGATTCACCCGCATTCGCGATATAGCTGGTCGTCGAGTCAAGCGGGTCTTGCCAGATTTCAACCTGTTGATTGCGCCAATCCTGATGGAATACGCTGGCATTCACCGTCAACCGATCCGCTGCAAAACGCCCCTTCCAGTTCAACTCAATGTTGTGCGATTTTTCAGGGCTATAAGATACCAATTGCCCCGGATTGCTCTGAAACACTGCGCCACCGGGGCGATACCCCTGCTGATAAACCAGCGAAAGCCGATGGTTCTCATTGGGCTCAAAAATCAGCCCGACCTTGGGAATAAACGACGTTTCCTTGTAACTTGACCCCGATACCGGCGTCCCGGCCACGATCGCGGTTTGCGACTGGCTATAATGGTCAATCCGCGCGCCCGCCACGACCTGCCATTTTGGCGCGAAGGCATACGAAATTTCGCCAAACGCCGCGAGGTTGGTCACCTCTCCCGCATTACTGTTCGGCGTCACCCCGCCAAACGCATAACTGTTACGGAATGAGTCAAATGTCTCGCGGGCAAGATACGCCCCCGCAACCCAGCGCAACTGCCCGTCGTCGTAATTAAACCGTAGCTCCTGCGACAGAATGGTTTGGTCAAACTCGCCATCAACCCAGTAAAACTCACCCGCAGTTCCTTCGTTGATCGAATGGCGGCCGGTCACCGAATGGGTAAACCCGGTTAGCGCCGTGAATTTCAGATATTCGCTGAAATCATGGGTGATCTCGATCCCGACATTATCCACCGTTGTATCACGCACCTCCTGATAGGTGATCGCGCCGGGGTTAAACGGCTCCAGAACACCCCAGTCATCGCCGCGATTGTCGCCATAGGTGATCCCAAGCGGAAAGCCCGGATACCACCCCGGCCCGATCACATTGCGATACGCCGGCCCGTCATAGCTGTGCGAAACGCTGAACAGAACGCGGGTATTCTTGTTCCCCGCCGGGGTCCAAAGCAGTTTGCCGCGAACCGTATAATAATCGTCGGTGACGAAATCATCATAGCGGGCGTAATTCACCAGCGACGGGTATTTGATGTCGTTTTCTTTTTTCGACCATTCCGCGCTCACCCGGTACGCCAGCGTATCACCAAGGGCATCGCCGAAGGCGACACCAACCTGGCGCTTGTTGTTCTCGCCATAGGTCAGCTGAACCTGCCCCGAACGCTCAAACTCCGGGTCCTTCGTGCGCAGATAAATCGCCCCGGCCAGCGCATTGCGCCCTGACAATGTCGACTGCGGGCCGCGATAAACCTCAACCTGATCAACATCAAACGTGCCGCGAAAACCGCGCCGCGTGCCTTCAACCGTCTGCTGAACGCCGTCGATGTAAAACCCGGCCACAGGCGCGCCCGCACCGCCCGGCGTCAGACCCTCGGAATTCACACCGCGAATGGTAAAACCGCTTTCGTTAAGATCCCCGTCGCCCATATTCGGCGTCCGGTCGATAACATCGCGCCACTGTGCAATTGACGGCTTGTCGATGTCTTTGCGCCCCAACACCGTCACGCTCGAATTGGTATCGGTCGATTTTTCGGCGCTGCGATCCCCGTAAATAATCAACGGGTCAAGCTCGTAAACCAGCCCATCCTGAGCCAAAGCTGCAGTAACGGAAAAAGTGGAAATACCTGCGAACAAAGAAACAAGTGCGCGTCGGCCAGCCATGTCATCACCTCAAAAAGAATAGGGAATTGGCTGGCGGCAAGGCTCGCTGGATTTAGCGTTATCTAGAATGCAGCTTTGGCGCAGTAAATTGAAATCAGTAGCAATTTTGAAATCCGTTGCATTGCAGCATCAAATCAAACCGCGCCCATATCCTGATCTGCACGCGGAATGCACAGCGGCGCGGCCGTCTCCGGGTCCTCAATGACCCGAACCCTCACACCAAAAGCGCGCAACAGGTTGCTTTCGGTGATCACCTCCTTCGGCGTGCCCTGCGCAATTAAAACCCCTCCCGCCAGCAAAACAATCCGATCCGCATATCGCGCCGCCTGTGACAAGTCGTGCAAAACGGCAACCACCGTCGTGTCCCCGCCATCGACAAGCCTGCGCATCAACCCAAGCACTTCTATCTGATGCCCAAGGTCCAGAAACGTCGTCGGTTCATCCAGCAAAAGAATGTCGCTCTCCTGCGCCAGCGTCATGGCAATCCACGCCCGTTGCCGCTGCCCTCCCGAAAGCTGATCCAAGCCGCGATGACGCAACGCACTCATTCCGGCCAGCGCAAGCGCGCGCTCGACCGCCTCGCTATCTTCTGGACGCCACGGCCCAAAGACCGGCCGCCTCGGATAGCGCCCCTGCCGCACAAGGGTCTCCACATCCAACCCCTCAACCGACCCGCTTGATTGCGCCAGCATCGCAACCCGCCGCGCCAAGGCCCGCGTGCGCATGCCCCCGATCGGCACACCTTCCAGCCGCACCTCGCCCGAAACCGGCTTGTGCATTCCCGCCAAAGCCCGCAGCAACGTCGTCTTACCACAGCCATTCGGCCCGATCAGAGCCGTGAACGCCCCCGCTTCAATCTCAAGGTCAAGCCCCGAAACAATCCGGTTCGCCCCATGCACAAGCGCCAGCGCATGCGCAGAAAGAGCGGTGTTGTTTAAGTCAGTCATCGCGATGCGCCCACAGCAAATAGCCAAAGAATGGCGCCCCCAAGAGCGCCGTTATCACCCCCACCGGCAATTGCAGCGGCGGCGCAGCCCTACGCGCCAGTATGTCCGCGCCGATCACCAGCAACGCTCCAATCACCGCCGCTCCGGGAAGCAGCGCGCTATGGCGAAACCCGAACAAAGCCCGCGCGATATGCGGCGCGGCAAGCCCGACAAACGCCACCAACCCCGCCGCTGCCACCGCAGCACCTGACAGCATCGCACAACACAGGATCAGCAATCCCCGAACAAGGTTCAACCGCTGGCCCCGCCCCCGCGCCACATCATCTCCAAGGGCAATCAAATCCAACTCCCGCGACGCCAACCAGCACAGCCCCGCCGCCGGCACCCCCCAGCCCAGTAAATGCCCAAGCTTGTCCCAACGGCTGTCCTGTAATGATCCCGCCAACCAGATCATCGCCCGCTGCACATGCGCCGCATCGCCAAACACCGAAATCGCGCTCGCCCCCGCTCCGGCCATCGCCGACAGGCCAAGCCCGACAAGGATAATGCGCGCCGATGTTGCCCCATCCCGCCATGAGAACAGGTAAATCAAGCCGCTCATCACCAACGCCCCGGCAAAGGTCAGCCATGGCAAAAAGCTCTCTGGCAAACTGCCGATCTGCACAATCACCAGCATCGCCGCCAACGCCGCCCCCGCGTTGATCCCGATGATCCCCGGATCCGCCAACGGGTTGCGCATCACCGCCTGCGCGATTGCACCCGCCACGCCCAATGCCGCCCCGACGCAAACCGCCATGACCGCGCGGGGCAAGCGCAGGTCGACAATGATTATGCGGCTGGGATCGCCCGCATCCAACTGCCCGCTCAACGCCCGCACCAGCCCCTTCAGCGAAATTGGCTGATCTCCCAACGCAAGCGCCGCGGCAAACACCGCAAGCAGCACAAGGATCGCGGCAAACATTCTCATCCCCGCACCGCCCCGTGGTTGCGCGCCAACCAGATAAAGAACGGCGCCCCGATAAAGGCCATGGTGATCCCAACCGGCAAATCCGTTGCGAAAACCGCACGCGGCGCCGTATCCGCCAACAAGACAAGCAACGCGCCCCCCAACGCCGCCACTGGCAGCAAACGAACGTATTCCACCCCGATCGTCATGCGCACCATATGCGGCACCACAAGCCCGACAAACCCGACCGGTCCCGCAATCGACACCGCACTCCCCGACAGCCCAACAACACACGCCGCCGAGACCCCGCGCCACAACATCGGGTTCTGCCCCAACGCCCGCGCCTGCTCCCCCCAAGGCTTAATGTGGTGAACTGCCGCCCCAACAGCATCGCCGCCACAAGCGCGACAGCCAACCAAGGCAAGACCTGCACAATCTGCCCCAACTCGCGCCCCTTGACCGATCCGGCGGTCCAAAACCGCACCGTGTCAAACGTCTGTGCATCCAGAATAAGAACCGCCGCCGTCATCGCCCCAAGGAACGTCGCCACGATCACCCCGGCAAGCACAAGCCTGATCGGCGTCGGCCCACGCCGGCCTCCTGCCGCCAGCAGAAAGACAAGCACCGCCGCCCCGGCGGCCCCCGCAAACGCACCCCATTGCAACGCACCACCGGCGCTGACGCCCCCCAGCGAAATCATCAACACCACCAAAAAGGCCGCGCCAGCATTGACCCCCAACAGCCCCGGCTCGGCCAACGGATTGCCCGTCACCGCCTGCATGATCGCCCCCGCCACCGCCAGCGCCGCCCCGGCCGCGATCGCCGCAATGATCCGCGGCAACCGCACTTGCCAGACCACCACATCGCTATAGCCCTCGCCGCCACCAGCCAGCGCGCCCAGCGCGTCCTGCCATGAAATCGCAGCGCTCCCCGTGACCAACGCCCAAACGCCCGTCAAAACAAGCGCCCCCGCCAGCGAACACAGGATCACAGCAAAGCTCAGGTGGCTGGACGTCATTGCCCGCCAATCACGAATTTTTCCAGATCGTCCAGAATGCGATGCGCTGAATCCAGCCCTGAAAACTGCATCCAATGGCCGTGGTCCACGCGATGCACCCGCCCGGCCTTTACCGCTGGCAACAGCTGCCACAGCGGGTTGGAAAGCAGTTCCTCCATGCGGCCATTCTTGTCCGAGTCATTGGTGCCGCCGATGATATAAAGCAGGATGTCACCATCAAGTTGCGCCAACTCTTCCCAATCCGGCCGTTTGAACACCTCGCCCGCATCGGTTGTGGTTTCATAGGCGCTCCGCGTCACACCGGCATCACGCAGGATGTTAAACGGCGCATAGCCCCCCGGACTGTCGAGGTAGACTTGAAAGTCCCATGACGTGACCCGCAAAACCGACACTTTCGTCTCCGGCATTTTCTCACGTAGGGCGGCCACGCGCGCATCAAGCGCGGCCAACTGCTCTGTCACCTCCGCCGTTTTGCCGGTGAACTCCGCCAACAGCGCATAAAACGCCCGCCAATCGGGCTTGGTATAAATCAGGGTCGGCGCAAGCTGGGAAACCATCGGGTAAACACCGCTCGCCAGCGACTCGCTGCCGGTGAAAGCCACGATCAAATCGGGCTGCAACGCCACCAATCTCTCAAGGCTCGGTTCCGTGACAAATCCAAGGCTGGTGATCCCGCGATCAACCGCCCGCTTGTGCAGGGCCGCATCGCTCATCCGCTCAAGCGGCGCGCCAACAATCGGCAATCCCACATCCAAACCGATCGCAAGCCCAAAACTCGGGTCAAGCACCACCACCCGCTTGGGCGTTTGCGGCACGCAAATCGGGGCGGCAAAGACATTGGCGTCACTGACCTTCCTGCCCTCACAAATACCTTCACTGGCAGCAGGCAAGGCATAAAACAACAACAGGGCGACACCGACGAAAATTCGTCTCACGAGGCATTCCTTTTTGGGTTTTTTAGCTGCCTCAGCCCACCACGGCTTGCGCCGGGGGCATCGGTGGCGACTGGTTGCGCGCCGCTCTGCTGGCGGCCACGCTGCGTCTTGGCCTCAACCTAAATCAGCACTCACCCAAGGGCCACCGAAAAAACCGCCCCTCAGGCCGAGTTCAGCTTCGCATAATGCCCAGCGGACTCGCGCAATTCACTGTCGGTGCCAATTTCGACAATCCGCCCTTGCTCCATCACGGCAATACGGTCGGCGTCACGGATCGTGCCCAAACGATGCGCAATCACCAGAGTCGTGCGATTGCGCGACAATTCATTCAACGATGACTGGATCAACCGCTCGGTCTGCGTATCCAACGCCGATGTCGCCTCATCAAGGATCAGAACGGGCGGGTTTTTCAAAAACGTCCGCGCAATCGCAACCCGCTGTTTTTGCCCACCAGACAGCATCACACCGCGCTCTCCGACAAGGGTATCAAGCCCCTCGGGCATGTCGTCGATCATGCTGGCAAGCTGCGCCATATGCGCCGCCTCTTCGACCTCTTCCGCGCTGGCTGACAAACGCCCATAGGCGATGTTTTCGCGCAAGGTGCCGCCAAACAGAAAGACATCCTGACTGACAATGCCGATCTGTCGGCGCAATGATCTCAACGTCATGTCCTTGGCGTCGATCCCGTCGATCAAAATGCGCCCTTCGCGCGGATCATAAAACCGCGGCACCAGCGACAAAAGCGTCGTCTTGCCCGCCCCTGAGGCCCCGACAAAGGCCACGGTTTCGCCCGGTGCCACATCCAAATTGATGTCTTTGACCACCGGGCGCACATCGCCGTAATCAAAGCTGACATTTTCAAACGTCACCCGCCCCGCAAAGGGCTGCGCTGGCTTTGCCTCGGGCGTGTCGGTCACATCCGGCTGCGTCTCCAGCAACTCCAGATACCGGCGGAACCCGGCAATCCCGCGCGGATAGACTTCGATCACCGCCGCGATCTTGTCGAGCGGGCGGAAAAACACACCGACCAACAACAAGAATGCAACGAACCCGCCCGTGCTCAGCGTCCCGCCCAAAACGAAAATCGCCCCGGTCACCATGACCAGCACCTGAATCAACCGCATCCCCATGTAGTTCAGCGCCGAAGACGCCGCCATCACCTTATAGGCCGACAGTTTCGTCTTGCGATACTGGGCGTTGTCCTTGGCAAACAGCCCTTGCTCGTGCTCTTCGTTGGCAAAGGCCTGCACTACGCGAATGCCGCCGACATTCTCTTCCAGACGCACGTTAAACGCCGCCACCCGCGAATAAATATCGCGCCACGTGCGCGTCATCCGCCCACCGTAAACCGCAACAATCGCCACACAAGCCGGCACAATCACGGCTGTGATCAAGGCGAGCTCGGTGTTGATCGTCATCATCAGCGCAAAGGCCCCGACAAAGGTCATGATCGCGATGAACAAATCTTCGGGCCCGTGATGCGCCACCTCGCCGATCTCTTCCAGATCGCGCGTCACCCGCGACACCAACTTGCCGGTCCGCGTCCTGTCAAAGAACGAAAAAGACAACCGTTGCAGATGTTCAAAGGCGCGTCGGCGCATTTCGGTTTCGATATTGATGCCCAGCATGTGACCCCAATAGATCACGATCGCCATCAACCCGGCGTTCAGCAGGTAAATCACCAACAACCCACAGGCCGCCAGAATGGTCAGCGGCACATCCCCTGACGGCAACAGCTGATCAATGAACCCGCGCACCGCCAACGGAAACGCAAGCTCCAGCAAACCCGACAAAACAGCACAGCCGAAATCAAGCCAAAACAGCGCCTTCCAGGGCCGGTAATATTCGTAAAATTTGCGAAGCACCTGATCGTCTCGTCTGTTGCGTGGCTGTCATGACCTCCCAATGCGCATAGTCATTTCTGATCCGACTGAAAAGGACGAAAGGCATCTCGCACAGGACCGCCTTGGTATGCCCCACCACCAAGCTCTGCCCCGAAAAAGCCAAGCCTTGCCGCGCGCGTCGTCACCGCAAGCGATGCACGCGGATCGGTTTTGTCATACTGCCCTAGTCCCCCCGCACGCCGGAAACCGCATTTGCCATCGTGTCTTTCGCCGTCATTGCGGCGCTGCGCAAAAATCCCTGATCGGATGACACCAAGAACGCTGTCGCCCCTGCCTTGGCCCGCGCAGCTGCGTCCTCGGCTGAGCCCGGCAAAATCACAACAACCTTGCCCGCCGCACGCGCGGCGGCCTGAACCTGATCCGTCGCTTTCGCAACCAACCCCATTTCGCCATCAAGATCGCCATACGCCACCGCAAGATCACCGCGGCCGATGAAAATGGCATCAATCCCGTCCACTGCGAGGATATCGTCAATCGCTTCAACCCCCTCGGGGTCTTCGATCATGGCAATGACGATGGTGCGCGCATCCTCTGCCGCGACATGCGCGGCAATCCCCCACGCTCCAAACCCGCCAGCACGCGTGCTCGGTGAAAACCCACGGTGCCCGCCGTCGTACCGCGCCGCCGCGACAACCGCACGCGCCACCGCCGCGCTTTTTACATGCGGCACCAGAACGCCATCCGCGCCGCAGTCCAGAGCCGCCAAAATCCCCGACGGATCGTTGTTTTGCACGCGCACAACCGCGCCCAGCCCATAGGCGCGCGCCGCCAGAACGATCCGGTCGGTGGTTTCGCGGTTGAACGCGGCATGCTCCTCATCAACCACCACAAAGTCATAGCCGATAGTGCCCAGAATTTCGGTCGGCATGCTCGCCGGCACCTTGAGAAAGGTGCCAAACAAGGACACTCCCCGCAACAAACGCGACTTGAATGATCCACTTTCCGATTGCACGACGACTCCTCTCTACTTTTCAAAAATGTTCCGCTGAACGAAACATTATTCCTTTTAGCGAAAAATAGGGTCGTGCTAGTGTTGCTGTCAACAGCCCGCTCCGCGCTATATTTCGACCTCCTGCGCGTGCCCGTTCAAACGAAGGAGACGCCTATGGAAGACACTGAAAAGTCAGATACAATTCAGAGCGTCGCCTTGGCTTTCGACATCCTCGAAGCTTTGGTTGACGCAAATTCAGGCCTCGGCGTAACCGCCCTTGCCCAGCAATTGGAAACCTCCAAAAGCCGAATCCACCGCCACCTGCGCAGCCTCGTGAACCTTGGCTACCTGCGCCAATCCCCCTCGACCGATCGGTATATCTTCGGGTCGCGATTGGCGGCGTTGGGCCGCGCGGCGGCGGGCTTGGATGATCTGGCGAACGTGGTGAAACCCTTCATCCACCAATTGCGCGACAAAACCGGCCTCGCCGTCAGCGTCGGACAGGTCGAAACGGATGGCATTCGCATCCTCAGCACCATCCCCGGCACGCATCAAATCGACGTCGCCGTGCGCCCCGGCTCGCTCCTCGGCCATTTCACATCCGCTCAAGGGCTGGCCGCGCTGGCCTATTTGCCCGCCGAACGCCGCGCCGCGATCATGCAACACAACCTCGCCAAAGATCCGGGTTTCACAGCCCCTGCCCCTCATGAGCTTGAGGCGCAATTCACCAAAATCACTGAACTGGGCTGGGTTGATGCCCCGAACCTCGCGATGAAGGGGCTGAACGCGCTGGCCTGCCCTATTCTCGGGCTGGATGGCACGATGGTCGCCACCCTCGCCTTGGTCAGCCTGACGGAACACATCCCGACACCCCCGCGCCCGAACAGATCGCAGCGCTGCAATCCACAGCGTCGGGAATCTCGGACGCGCTCGCCCATCTTGAATTGTAACCTGAATGGCGTGATCAGGCCGGGACCGCCCTTGTGCGCCCCGGCCATGGCTTGTGCCGCGTCTAAGCGGCCTGTGCCTGCCGCCCGGCCATCTTCGCAACCGTCAACGGCACCACCGCAAGCGCGAAACCGAACAGGGTCAGCCACAGGTGGCTCAAGCCCCAAACACCCCCGCCGGCGCGGCAATCATAAGCGCGGCAGCAATCAACAAAATCCGCATCAGCACGTTTTGCAACGGCCCGACAAAGTTGACATAGCCCTGAAGCGCCGCCGCCAAAAACCAGACCCCGATCAGCGCACAGAACAGCACGATGATCACCTCATCCGCGCTCCCCTGCCCGATCAGCGCCGGGTTGAGCACAAAGAAGAACGGAATGACATAGATCACCCCACCCAACTTCATCGCCTCAACCCCGGTGCGCATCGCGCCCGACCCGGCCATCGTCGCCGCCGCAAAAGCACCCAGCGCCACGGGCGGCGTAATAAAACTCACCATGCCCCAGTAAAGTATGAACAGATGCACGGCCAATTCGTTCAGCCCCGCCTGCACCAATGCCGGTGCCAACACCACAGCAAGGAAAATGTAGCAGGCCGTCACCGTCATCCCCATGCCAAAGATGAAGGAGGTCACCGCCCCCATCACCAGCAACATCGGCACCGAACTCCCGGCCATATGCACCAGCTCATTCGCCAGCGGCCCGGTCAAACCCGTCGCCTGAAATGCGCCCACGATCATCCCGATCCCAAGCAGCACAGCAACCAGCTCGGACAAGGTCCGCCCGACCGATGCGATCACGTCCAGAAAGCCCTGCCATGACATCCGGTCGCCCTTGTTGAACTGGTTCACCACCAGCAAAAGCAACACCGCATAAAACGGCGCCGTGGTTTCCCAGCGGAACGCCACCATCAGGAAAATCAACAGCGCGAAAACCGCGACATACAGCCACCCCTCGCGCAGCGTCTGCCCCACTTTGGGCAAATCCGCCCGCGCAATCCCGGTCAGACCACGGCGCGCTGAATAGGCGTCAATCTGCATGAACAGCCCAAAGAAATAGAGCAGCGACGGGATCGCCGCCGCCAACATGATCTCGACATATGGCCGGCTCAGCCACGAGGCGATCACAAACGCCGTCGCCCCCATGATCGGCGGCATCAACACCCCCCGGTCGAGGCGCAGGCCTCGGTCGCGGCGGCGTATCGCGCTGAAAACCCAGTCTTCTTCATCGCTGGAATCGACACGGCTCCGGTGGTCAACACGTTCGAAATCACCGATCCCGACATCGACCCCATAAAGCCGCTGGCGAAAATCGAAACCTTGGCCGCACCACCGCGATACCCGCCAACCAGCGACAGGGCGAGGTTGTTGAAAAACTTGCCGCCACCGGTGAATTGCAACACCGCGCCAAACAGGATGAACCCGATCACCAGATTGCCAAAGGCCCGCATCGGAATGCCAAACGACGCTTCCGACGAAATCATGAAATAGGGCACCACATCGCGAAACGGCTGGGTAAACCCGTTCAACGGGTCCGGCACATGTCCGGCAAATGTCGGGTAAATCGAAAACAACAGAACGATCCCGAACAAGACCAACCCACCGGCCCGCCGCGTCCCCTCAAGGATCAGCAGGTAAAACACAATCGACGCCCAGACCGCGCGCTCCGGCGCCGCATATTCCCACCCGGAATCAAGGCTTTGCCCCGCGGTCGCCGTGAAAAACCCGGCAATCCCCAGCGTTAGCGCAGCAAGCGCCCAATCATACCAAGGCACATTCGGTGATGGCGGCCCCCATGCCCGAAAGGTGATGAACGTCAGGCTTAGGAAAAGCCCGGCCAGAATATAAAGATACATCCCCTCCAAAAGCGAATAGCCCCCCAGCCGAAGGTTGAAAAGCTGGTTCACGGCAAGGCCAATCGCGCCAAGCGTGCAGATGATGATCATCCACCGGGCCGCCCCGGAAAATGCCAATCGCTCGGCGGCACGCTCGGCTTCGATGGCCGCTTCACCGCGGCCACTGGAAATGTCTTGATCACTCATAGAAAGGGTCCAATCCGAAAAGCCCGGCGCGCCGGGACGGGTCAGGGAACGTCAGTTTTGCAACCGGGCGGACCAACGCGGCCCGCCCGTGCAAATATCAGAACGTCAGATCAAAAGACGACGTCGAAGCCACCAGCTTTCAGTGCTTCACGACGCTTCTTGTTCCAGGCTTCGGCCCAATTGTCGGCGCCTTCCGCCTTAAGCTCTTCCCAGGCTTTCATCAGCGCGCCCTGACGCGCGATCAGCTTGTCGTTATGCGCCTGATCGGCATCGCTCCACTTACCGATTTCCTTGTAATAGCGGATTGCGCCGTCATGATACGGGGCCACCCACTGAAAGTTCTGCTTCTCAAGCGCCCAACCATTGATCCCCGGTGCCTTGCCTTTGTAACTGTCAAAGAACACATGCATCGCCTTGGTCATGTTATAGGTCAGCTCTTCGTCCTGCGACGCATAGGTCATCAGAACCGGATAGGCATAGCCCGCCGTTAGCGACCCGTCGGTTCCGTCAATCGTCGCGCCAACCGTGGCCATCATGGGGTCAAAGAACGGAGCAACCGCGTGCATCCGCGCCATGGCGTCCTTGTCGTTGCCATCAATCGGCGGCCAATAGACACCGCGCGGGCTGCTTGCTGCCTCATAGGCACGCCCCGAGTTGGTCGAGGCAAACGCCGCATCCGTGCTGCCGTCGACCATGCCTTTCCAGCTGTCGCCGAAGCCGCCAAAATCAACCCGCTCCACGTCGTCCCAAGTCAAACCGCCATAGGCAAGATATGCCTCGTTGTTGACGTTAAGCGCCGGCGCCCCTTTGACCCAACTCACGCGCAGCCCTTTGAGATCGGCATAGGTAAAGCCTTCGCATTTCGGCTTGCCGACCTTTTCACAGGCCTCCGCCGCAACCGCGAGAGACAGCCCAACCGTGCCGCCGCTGTTCGCCGCCAGAACCCGCACAGGCTGCGGACCCCAGTTTTCGGCCCCGAACTGGAACACACCTTCCTGCGCCATGAACGAACCGCCAACACCGTTGGCCGAGAATTGCACCTTGCCTTGGCGAAGCGGCTCCGTGCGCGCAATATCATTCTTGCCCGGCAGCACCCGCAGGTTCAAACCCGTCGCTTCCTGAAGCGCCGCACCAATCGCTACCGATTGGTTATATCCGGCCGATCCGGTGCCATAAGCAGTCCAAACAACCTGACCAGGCAGGTTAACGTCCTCTGCCATTGTCGGTCCCGCCACGACAGCAAGTGTCGCGGCCATTATCATCTTTTTCATGGTACTCCTCCCAATTGGTACGCATTTTTATTCGTGCCGGCAAAAAAGCGGTCCGCGCCCCTATTTTTTTGGGGCAACCGTCGCACCGCACAACACCTCCTCCGCGTTGCACGGGCCTCACCATACCAAATTTTTTGTGGTTTGGCTTGCCGCTTTATATGCACCCGAAAGTCTCCTTTGCGCATCTCCACCTGTCAATCAGAGGCGATCTTTACGTAGCGTAAGAAGTGATAATCCCCCACGCGCCCCATCAAACCGGTCGACAAGACCCGCATTCTTGCGCAGTTCGCCCCGCAAACCGGACTCTTCGGTATGGTGCGCGAATCCCCCAACACCCCGCCACAAGCGCTGCGCTCTGCGATCATTTCACGCGATGGTGTTGCACCGCCCGCCGGAATCCGCGACTGTTTTTCACGGACTGAAAAATACCGAAGGCAACCATGGCCCAAAACTTCCGAAACCCCGAGATCCTTGAAATTGCGCGCCGCGAAGGCAAGGTCTCGGTTGAAGGGCTCGCTGCGCACTTCGGCGTGACACAGCAAACCATCCGTCGCGATCTTGGGGAACTCGCCGACGCCGGCAAGCTCGAGCGCGTGCATGGCGGGGCGGTCCTGCCCTCTGGCACCGTTAACATCGGCTACCACGAACGCCGCTCGCTGAACCCCTCCCCAAAGGCCAGCATCGCGCGCGCCTGTGCGGCGCAAATCCCCAATGACATTTCCCTGTTTCTCAACATCGGAACCAGCACCGAAGCCGTTGCCCGCGAGCTTCTCCACCATGAAAACCTGATGGTGCTGACCAACAATATGAACGTCGCCAATATCCTGCTGACCAACCCGACCTGCGAAGTGGTCCTCACCGGCGGCCACCTGCGCCGCGCCGATGGCGGGCTGATCGGCAACCTCGCCACGGATACGATCCACAAGTTCAAATTTGACCTCGCCGTGATTGGCTGCTCTGCCCTTGACCAAGACGGCGACCTGCTCGATTTCGACATCGAAGAAGTCAGCGTCAGCCAAGCCATCCTGCGTCAATCGCGCCGGACCTTCCTCGTTGCGGACAATTCCAAATTCAAGCGCAGCGCCCCGGCCCGCATCGCCTCGCTTTCTGAAATTGATGTGTTTTTCACCGACGAGCAGCTCCCTGCCCATCTGCAAGCCGATTGCACGCGTTGGAACACCCAAGTCTCGGTCGCCGACGCCTAGATCACCGCGCCGCGGCCATCCATTGGTCCAAATCCGCCACCTGCGCCGCGCTCAATCGCAAGCCCAGCTTGTTGCGCCGCCAGATAACATCCTCTGCCGTGCGGGCAAATTCGTGCCGCATCAACCAACGCACCTCGGCCTCGCTCAACGTCGCGCCAAAATCGCGCCCCAGATCGTCCACCGACGTGGTCCCGCCCAAAACATCGCTCGCTTCGGTGCCATAGGCCCGCACCAACCGCTTTGCCCAAGCATCGCTCAAAAACGGATACCGCGCCCCAAGCGCGGCAATCTGCGCCGCCACGTCCTCCACCGCAAAATCCCCACCGGGAAGCGCCACGCCAGCGGTCCACGGTCCCTTCTCCACCGCGATCTCTCCACCGATCTTGTCCAGCGCGCTTTCCGCCAATCGGCGATAAGTGGTGATCTTGCCGCCAAAAATGTTCAACATCGGCGCTCCGCCGCTCCGGTCGACCTTCAGCGTATAGTCCCGCGTCGCCGCCGAGGCGCTGCTCGCCCCGTCATCATAAAGCGGCCGCACCCCGGAATAGCTCCAAACCACATCCGCCTCCGTCAGGCTCTGCTTGAAATAGCCGTTCACGAAATCCAGCAGGTAATCGCGTTCCTGCGGCGTGCATTCCGGTTTGGTTGACGGGTCTACGTGGTCCGCATCCGTCGTCCCGATCAGCGTAAAATCCCCCTCATAAGGAATGGCAAAAACGATCCGCCCGTCATTGCCCTGAAGGAAGTAGCACTTGTCGTGTTCAAACAGCCGCTTGGTCACAATATGACTGCCCCGCACCAGCCGCACACCCTCGGTTGATTTGCTCCTGACCTTGGAGTGGATCACATCGCCAACCCACGGCCCTGCGGCATTCACCAACATCCGCGCATGATGGATCGCAACCGCTCCACTTTCGTTATCGCGCGTTTCAATGCGCCAATGCCCGTTTTCCGCTGTTGCCCCGATCACCTCGGTTCGGGTCAGTATCCGCGCACCGCGTGCCTGCGCATCCCGCGCATTCAACACGACAAGCCGGGAATCCTCGATCCAGCAATCGGAATACTCATATGCCTTCTTGAAGTGATCCTTAAGCGGCGCCCCCTCTGGCGCGCTGTGCAAATCCACCTTTGTCGTGCCCGGCAAAATCTCCCGCCCGCCCAGCCTGTCGTACAAGAACAAGCCCAACCGGATAAGCCACGCAGGCCTGCGCCCCTTGGCCCACGGCATGACAATACGCAGAAATTTCGAGGCCGGCGTATCCGTCTCAAACCGCATATCCTTATGATACGGAAGGATAAATCGCATCGGCCAGCTTATATGCGGCATCGCCTTCAACAGGGTCTCGCGTTCAATCAACGCCTCGCGTACCAGCCGGATTTCGAAATATTCGAGATAGCGCAACCCGCCATGAAACAGCTTGGTCGACGCCGATGACGTCGCCGATGCCAGATCATTCATCTCGGCCAGCGTCACAGACATCCCGCGCCCCGCCGCATCGCGCGCAATGCCACAGCCATTGATGCCACCACCAATGACGAAAAGATCGCTCACAAATTGTTCTTCCGAACGCTGCACACCGGCCCTCTTTCTCTGCGCCTGCCCCGTATGTGGCCATAAACGAACATTTTCGCAAGCCTCAATGCGCGTTTATGTTCCCTTTCCGCAAGGACCGCGCGACAAGCTCTCGCCCTCTGACAAACCCACGAATTTCGCCCGCCACGCTTGTTCCCGCCCCCGCTAAAGGCTAGTCTCAGGCTCAATAAAACCTTTGTAAACTTGGTATGATTTCAATCTCATGACAGCCCGGAAAACCCGCACCGAAATGGCCGATGAAACCCGCAGCCTTCTGCTCAAGGCGGCGCAAAAGGTGTTTTCGGAATCCGGCCTTGAAGGGGCGCGCATCGACGCGATTGCCCAATGCGCGGGCGTCAACAAACAACTGGTCTATCACTACTTCGGAAGCAAGGACGGCCTCTACTCCGCCGTCCTCGAAAAGGTCTACTCGCAAATCCGCAGTCAGGAGGCTGAGCTGAAACTCGACTCCCTCCCAGCCGAAGAAGCAATGCGCAGCCTGATCGAGTTTTCCTATGAATACCTGCGCCAGAACCGCGATTTCGTGCGCCTGCTGGCCGATGAAAACGCCCATCGCGGACGCCACCTCAACGGCTCGGAAAGCATGGCAGACATCAACCTGCCGATCATCCAGATGATCTCGCAAACGCTGGATCGCGGGGTCGAAGAAGGCATCTTTCGCCGCGGCATCGACCCGCTGCATTTCTACCTGTCCATCGCTGGCATGTCGTTCTTCTATTTCGCCAATATCTATACGATCAGCCGCGCGTTCGGGCGCGAATTCGACACACCAGAGGCACAACTAGAACGCCGCGCCCATATCGTCGATCTTGCGATGAACGGCATCCGGCAACGCCCCGCCGTTTGATCGCCTCAGCCGACCGCCTCGTCTTCCATGTTCAACTGGCGGTAAATCCGTTGGGTATATTCGCCGAATTCCGGCGTTGTTTTCATCGACAACTTGCGCGGATAGGGCAAATCAATCTCGAAATGGTCGGCCATACGCGCCGGCCCCGCCGTCAGCACCGCACAATGCGAGCCAAGGAATACGGCCTCCTGAATCGAATGGGTCACGAACAGGATCGTCTTGTTCGACGCCTGCCAGATGCGCATGATCTCAAGGTTCATCTTCTCGCGCGTCAACGCATCCAACGCCCCAAACGGCTCATCCATCAGGACCAGCTTGGGATCATGGATCAACGACCGCGCAATCGACGCCCGCTGCTGCATCCCGCCCGACAGTTCATAAGGGTAGCGGTCCTCATAACCGCTCAACCCCACCATATTCATCAAATCCCGTGCCCGTTCGCGGGTTTCCTTGATCGGCAGGCCGATGATTTCCGCAGGCAACATGATGTTGTCGAGTATCCGCCGCCATTTCAGCAAAAGCGCCTGCTGAAACACCATTCCGATGTCGCGGCTCGGATCGAACGGCGCGTCTTTCGACCCGACTTCGACCGTGCCACCATCATGCGGATGCAAATCGGCGAGGATCTTCAGGATCGTCGATTTCCCGCATCCCGACGGCCCGACAAGCGATACGAAATCGCCCTCAGCCACATCCATCGTCACGTCTGATACAGCAAGGATATCCGCGTCGCGGGTCTTGTATACCTTGCGCACGTTTTCCATGCGAATGATTGTGTTGTCACTCATCCCAGCCACCGCTCCAGATTTTCCGCCACAAAGGCATCGTCAGTCAAATGCGCATGTTGCGCCGCAACACGGCTGATCTCTTCGGCCTGCCCCGGCCCCATCGTCTCATGCGCGCTCAAACATCTTACATGGGTCAACAGGCCTTGCCGCCGCAGCACCTCATGACAGCCCGCAATCGCACCCTGAAAGCCGTTCGCCACGTCAAACAACGCCGCGTTGCAATCCGTCACCTCTGCGTCCAGCGCCAGCAACTCCGCCGGGATCACCCCCGCCTCCTGCGCGGCGCGGCACCGGGCGTGCAACTCCGCCGCCCGACGGGTCCAGACCGACCAATGGCCCAGCAACCCGCCCCGGATCGGCAGGGTCAAAACCTCATCGTCCCTGACCACGCTAAACGGGGTCAGCAGATCCGCAACGATATGATCGTCATTCCCGGTGTACAGCGCGACACGCTCCTCGGCCCGCGCCGCCGCCACCCCGCGCAACACATTCAGCGTGTCATAGCGGTTGAACGGAGCCATCTTGATGCCGATCACATTCTCGATCGCCGCAAACCTGCGCCAGAACTCAAAGCCCAGCTTCACCCCGCCCACCGCAGGCTGAAGGTAAAACCCGAACAGCGGAATTTCCTTGGCCACCGCCTCGCAATGGGCGATCATCTCGTCCTCGCTCGCGCCTTTGAACGCCGCAAGGCTCATCAGCCCCGCGTGATAGCCAAGCCCCCGCGCCACCTGCGCTTCGGCGATGGCCTGCGTCGTCTTGCCGACAATCCCTGCGATCTTGACCAGCGGACGGTCGCTCCACGCATCCGCCGCCTCTGAACAGGCCGCCAGAACCGGCTCATAAAGCCCGTGTTCGCGGATCTCAAACTGTGTCGTATGCACGCCCACGGCCAATCCGCCCGCACCGGCATCAATGTAATACCGCGTCAATGCGCGCTGCCGCACCGGGTCCATCTCGGCCCCTTCGCCCAAGGCCAGCGGATGCGCCGGAATAACCGTGCCTTCGCGCAACAACTCCAGCACAGGCGCCGGAATATCACTCCAGTGTTTTACCATATCCATCATCCCAATTCCGGCCCCGCCGCTGCGAAATACCGCGCCGGAGTGTCCATATTCATGCCATCGCCCCGCGCCATGCGCAGGAACGGGCGTTGTTCCTTGAACCCGTCGCGCTCCAACACAAGGTCGAGCCCTTGCCCAACCACCGCATCCACAAACACCCGCCCCTCAATCGCCGCCAGCGCGGCTTGCAACAGGCGCGTGGCGGTTGCTTGATCCCCCGCAACCACAGGCCCGATCTGCGTCGCATTGCGCCCCTTTCGGCTCAAAACGAAGCCGTCCTCGGCCTCGGATACAATCGAAACCGCACCGTCGCGCCCCATCAGGTCGCGCAAAATTGCGCCGCGCTCGCCGCCAAACACCGCGCGGTCCAATGCCTCGACCCACTCAGCATCCTTCGCCATCGCGGCGCGCAGGCCCTCTGTCTCGGCACGCCCACCGCCTTCGCCCGACATCCGTCGAAGGCGCAAACCGCCCTTGAAGTCCAATAGCTCATACAGCGGCTGCCCCGCCGGCGTCGCATCCAGAACCGGGGTCAATCCCTGCCCCTCAAGCCACGCAATCGCGATCCCCATCAACCGCTTGGCATGGCCCCTCTGGCGCAGCGCACCGGTCACCAAAACCATGCTGATCCAGCCAAAGCTCTCGCCCATCGGCAAGGCCACCACCGTCGCTCTCGGCACCCCGCCCCGGTCGCGAATGGCAAACCCCTGCCCCGCGCGCAGCAACATGTCCCAGTCATCGGGCGTCTGGTTCCAGCCCGCCTCGTCAGACAAGGGCTGGCACGCCGCAACCTCGGACAGGTCAAGCCATTGTGGAGCCTCAGTAACGTCCATCGCGGCTCTCAAATTTGGTGGGCTTCCCGTGGCTTGGCATGTCGCGCGTGGTCCAATCCGCGACCCAATCCAGCATCCGGCCCAACGGCACCTCTGGATAGCCGAACAACCGGAACGCCTCGGCCGAATTGTTCAGCCATGCGGTCGGCCCCGGTTCACCCGAAAACACCACCTCGCGGCCCATTCGCTTGCCCAGCTCCTCGGCCAGCCATCGCACCGGCAATGTCTCCGGCCCGCTCACATTCAACGGCGATGTCGGCACGCTCGCATGGGCCAACGCGCGCAAGGAATAGCGGTTGGCATCGCCCTGCCAGATCACGTTGACATGCCCGGTGCTCAAATCCACCGGCTGGCCCGCGTGGATCGCATCGGCAATATCGCACAGCACGCCGTACCGCATATCAATCGCATAGTTCAGCCGGATCAACCGCCCCGGAACGCCGTGCTCTTGGCTGAAATGCTCGAACATCCGCTCGCGCCCGATGCACGACTGCGCATATTCCCCCGGCGGTTCCGGCGTTACACTTTCATCCGCCCCGATCTGCTCCAGCGGCATAAACGGATACACACAGCCCGTCGAAAACACCGAAATCCGCGCGTCTGTGAACGTCTCCGCCACCATCCCCGGAAGATAGGTGTTCATCGCCCAGGTCAGCCCCTGATTACCAGAGGAGCCAAACTTGTGCCCCGCCATGAACACGATATTCTTCGCCCGCGGCAGCTTTTGCATCGCGTCGCGGTCCATCATGTCACATTGGATCGCCTCAACACCCCAATCCTCAAGGGTGCCCATCATATCCGGGTTTGAAAACCGCGCCACGCCGATCACCCGCCGCCCCGGCAAGGCCCGCGCCGCCATATGCGCAAGCGATGGGCCGACTTTGCCCGACACGCCCAACACCATCACGTCGCCGTCAAGCGACTCCAAGTCCGCCACCGTCGCCGCATCCGGGCGCGACAGCAACTCTTCCAACATCGCAACATCTTCGATCCGTTCGGGAAGCGGCGCAGGTGTCATTGGCACATCCTCTGATTGGTCTTTCATGATAGCCGGTCCTTTCATTGAATAATCTGCGGGCGCCGGTCGGCCCATGGCCGCGCAAGCTCAAACGCCCGCGAAGCGCGCAAAACCCCAAGGTCATCACCAAATCGCCCGACAATCTGAAGCCCGACAGGAAGCCCAGCGCGCGTAAACCCACAGGGAACGCTCGCCGCCGGTTGCCGGGTCAGGTTGAACGCCACGCACAGCTTGGTCCACGAATGAAGGCTCTGCCCCTCGGGAAACGGCACCTCCGCCGAAAACGGCGGGATGGTTAATGTCGGCGTCAAAAGGAAATCGAACCGCTCGTGAAACTCGGCCATCTGGCGCATCAACGCTGTGCGCTCCATTTCCGCCTGCAAATGATCATGCAGGTTGGCGCCTCGGCTCTCGCGGATCTGCTCCACGACCTCCGGGTCCATGATCGCAAATTTATCCTCGCCGAAATCGCGAAAGGCGAAATCGAAATACCCGTCCAACAGCCGCCCCATCAACGGGCTGGGGTCATCTATCACCCGCTCGACCTGCTCGACTTTTGCCCCCATATCGACAAAAGCCTGTGCCGCAGTCTTCACCAGCGCCGCAACCTCCGGGTCCATATCGGCAAACCCCATGTCGGGGCTATAGGCCACGCGCCACTCTGCCGGGTCGGCCTGCAACCGCTCATGATAGGCGACATTCTCAAACGGCAGCGCCGCCCCGTCGCGCGCATCCGGCCGCGCCAGCACGCTCAGCATCCTTGCCGCGTCTTCAACCGTGCGCGTCATTGGCCCGAAACTCACCAGCGATGACAAAGGCGTCGGCGGATGGGTCGGCACCCGCCCGCCCGTTGGCTTATGCCCGAATACGCCGCAAAAGCACGCCGGTATCCTGATCGAGCCGCCCGCATCCGTGCCCATCGCCAATGTGCCCGCGCCGGTCGCCGCCGCCGCTCCCGCGCCGCCGCTTGACCCTCCGGGCGTCAACTCCGGGTTCCACGGGTTGCGTGTAATCCCGCACAGCGGCGAGTCTGTTACCGGTTTGAACGCAAACTCCGGCGTTGTGGTCTTGCCCAGCAACACCGCGCCCCCCTCGCGCATCCGCGCGGTGGCTGGTCCGTCCTCGTCCCATGGGCCGTCTTCGGGAATGGTGCGCGACCCGCGCCGCGTCGGCCACCCTTTGGTCAGCACAAGGTCTTTGAGCGTGCTTGGCACCCCGTCCACCGGCCCCAGCGCCGCGCCCTTGGCATAGCGCGCCTCGGACTCCCGCGCCGCCGCCATCGCGCTGTCGGGATCAATCACGCAAAACGCGTTCAACTCCGGCTGGATCGTCTCGACCCGCGCCAGCGCCGCCTCGCAGGCCTCGACCGGCGACAGGCTCCGCTTGGCAAACCGCGCTACCATCTCGGCCGCGGACATCAATGTCAGATCATCGCTCATTGCGGCGCCGAATCAAGGCGCGCGTCCTTGACCACCAGCAGTCGTTCAAGCCCGACCACGATCGCAAACAGCACCACACCCAACAGGCTCAGCAACAGCACCGCCATGAACATCGCCGCCGTGTCCAGCGTCGCTTGCACCTGAATCATCAGGTATCCCAAGCCCTCGCTCGACGCGACAAACTCACCCACAATGGCCCCCGCCACGGCCAAAATCGCGCCCACCTTCATCGACGAGAACACATAAGGCAGCGCGCCGGGCAATTGGATCTTGCGGAAAATCTGCCACCGCGTCCCCTTCAATGCCCGCACAAGATCAAGCAACTCCGGCTCCACCTCGCGCAAGCCCCGCGCCGTGGTGATCAGGATCGGGAAGAAGGCGATCACAAAGGCGAAAAAGATGTTGGTCGCAATGCCATAGCCGAACCAGACGATCAAAAGCGGCCCCAGCGCGACCTTGGGCACCATCGAAATGCTCACAAACAGCGGGAACAAAGCCGACCGTAGGGTGCGAAACCACGTGAACAACATCGCCAGCAGCACGCCAAAGGCAATGGCCAGCCCGTAGCCGACGAAAATCTCGACCGCCGTGACCATCGTGTTATAGCCCCAGCGATAGGTCGGGTCGAACAAGGTCGCGAGCGTTTCTTGCGGCGATGGCAGGATAAAAGACGGCATCCCGCCAAACGCCGTCACCGCCCACCACAGCAGCAAAACAGCCAAATGCGCAGCAATGGCGAGGCCGTAATTCATCCATAATTCCGGCAACTTGGCGCGTATCGCTGACTTGACGGCCGGTTTGCTGGCCTCGGTGGCGTCTACCATCTTTGATCTCCGATCCGAACGAATCAAACGTTTAGTTGACATAACCAGCCCAGCCTCACCCCTGTCAATGCTAATCAAAGCACGATTTATGCAAAAACTTTGGACGCGCCGCCAATTTCATCAACCAAATGGTTGAAAAGCGTTGACAGAACCCCGCACCCCCGCCTAGCGTTTTCCGATAAGGGTCGCCCGCCCCTTGGCGCGGCCACCCCAGCCAACCGGGAGTCTATAATGACAATACTATCACGTAGCGCCGCCATCGCGGCCTTTTTTGCCCTCGCACCTGTCACAGCACAGGCCGAAGAATCGGTCAGCCTGATCCTCAACTGGACCCCCGGCGCCGACCACGCCCCGCTGTTTTATGCCAAGGATCAGGGCTGGTATAAGGACGCAGGCATCGACCTCGACATTCAATCCGGCAAAGGCTCGGGCCTTGCGGCGCAAAATGTCGGCGTCGGCGCGGTCGAGATGGGCATCGCCGAACTCGGCACCGCCTTCCTCGCCAAATCCAAAGGCGCCGAACTGACGGCGGTCATGGCGCTTTATGCCAACTCGCCCTTCACGCTGTATTGGAAAAAATCGAGCGGCATCTCCTCTCCGGCTGACTTTGCCGGGCGCACTCTTGGCAATCCGTCGGGCGATGCGGCCCGCGTGATGTGGCCCGCCTTTGCCAAGGCCGCCAACATCCCCGCCGACTCGGTCAAATTCGTCAACCTCGCGCCTGCCGCCAAAATGCCGACCCTCGCCGCAGGCCGCGTCGACATCATCAGCGACTTTTACAATGGCCACGACCAAAAGGTAAAAGACTTCGGGGATGACCTCGGCCACCTGCGCTGGTCCGACATCGGCCTCAACCCCTATGGCAACTCGTTCATCGTCAACAACGCCTACATGGCCGAAAACCCCAAGGTCGTCGCCGCTTTCGTCGAGGTGACGCAAAAGGCTTACCGCGCTTGTGTCGACAATTCCGACCCCTGCATCGACGCTCTCCTCGCCAATGCCAGCGGCATCCAGAAAGAAGAGATGGATGCGCAATGGTCGCGCGTGATCGAACTGATGACCACCGACGATACGGTCGAAAAAGGCCTTGGCTACTTCGGGCCCGAACGCATTCAGGCGACCTATGATCTGGTCAACACCTACTTCAAACTCGACGCGCCGTTTGATCCGTCAACGGCCTTCACCAACGAGTATATGAGCCAAGACATCAAGATGACCAAACCCTGAGCGGCCAATCGCTCAGCCAAAGAGTTTACACTCCCTGAACTTCCGCCCGGAGCATGCTTCGGGCGGCTTTTTTTGGGGCGCTAGTCAGCCACCACAACGATGCGCCCGCGATGCTCGATCACGTCAAACGGCGTCTCGAACACCTCGCCCAGAACCTCGGGCGACAACACCTCGCGCGTCGCCCCATGCGCCATCACTCGCCCGTCTTTCATCGCCACCACCCGCGCGGCCCAACCGGCTGCGGCGTTGATGTCGTGCAATACGATCACGATGCTGCGCCCCGTCTCCTCGGCCAATTCCTTCAACCGGCTCATCAGGTTGCGCGCATGGCGCGGGTCCAGCGCGTTCAGCGGCTCATCCAGCAAAATCCACGGCGTGTCCTGCGCGAATGTCATCGCCACAAAGGCCCGCTGCCTCTGCCCGCCCGACAGCGTCTCAAGCGGCCGATCCGCCAAGTCTTCAAGCGATAGCGCCTTGATCGCCTCTTCAACCTTGGCATCATCTTGCGGCGTCGCGCGCCCCTTGTGATGCGGCCAGCGGCCAAAGGCGATCAACTCGCGCACCCTCAACCGGCTCACCACCGTCGGGAACTGCTGCAACAGCGCGACGCGCCGCGCCCGCTCCATCGCCGGGGCGGCATAAGGGTCCAACCCGTCGATGCTGACCGTTCCGGACGATGGCGCGTTCAACCCGGCAATCGCGTGCAGCAAGGTTGATTTCCCCGCCCCGTTCGGCCCGATCAAGGCCGTCACCCCACCGGAGTCCAGCGTCACAGATATGTCGTGCAGGATCTGCACCTGCCCCACATGAAAGCTCAGCCCGCTGACCTCGATCATCTTCGCCCCCGTCGCAAAACGAGCGCCAGAAACAGCAGCCCGCCAAAGAATTCCACCACCACGGCAAGCGCCGATTGGCTCGCCATGAACCGCTCGAACACCACCTGCCCCGTAACCAGCGTCAACGCCCCGATAATCGCCGCCGCCGGGATCAACACCGCATGACGATGCGTGTCGGTCACCGCCCGCGCGATGCTCGCACAGAGCAGCCCGAAGAACGTGATCGGACCGACCAAAGCGGTCGACACCGACACCAACGCCGCGATCAACAGCAACACCCGCCGCACCAATCGGTCATGATCCAAGCCCAACCCGCGCGCCGTGCCACGCCCCAAACCCGCCACATCCAACGCTGGCGCCATCCGCAGGGCCAGCCCGAGCGTCACGACCAAAACCACCATCGCCACGGCCAGTTGCGCTTGGTCCACGCTGCCGAAACTGGCGAACATCGCGCCTTGCACCACGGCAAATTCCGACGGGTCCATCATCCGCACGACCAGCGCCGTCAACCCGTGCAAAAACACGCCCAACACCACCCCGGTCAGGATCATCCGCGTCACATCCCCCGCATCGCGGCGCAACAAAACGCCGAACAATGCGCTCGCCCCCGCCATCAGGAACGCCGCCTCCATCAGAAACCGCCAGCCGCTCGGAATGCTCGCCGCCGCGACCCCGCCCAGCATCGCCACCAACAGCGTCTGCATCAGCACGAACAGCGCATCAAACCCCACGATCCCCGGTGTCAGCAAACGGTTCATCGCCACCGTCTGAAACAGGATCGTCGCCGCCCCCGTTGCCGCACCAACCGCGATCAACGCAAACAGCTTGGTCGCCCTCAGCTCAAGGATAAACCCCATCGGCGCACGCAGGTTCCACAACAGGAAAACCCCGCTCGCCAGCACCAGCGCCAGCACCAGCCCGATCATCCGCCCGCGGCTACCCATCGTTTTGCCGCCTCGGTGCCGCGTGTAGCAACCACAGGAACACACCCGCGCCAAAGACGGCAAACACCGTCGCCGCCGGTATCTCGAACGGATAGCGCACCGCCCGCCCGATTACATCCGCCGCCAGCACAAGGATCGCACCGCCCAGCGCGATCATCGGCAGGTTGGCGCGCAAATTGTCCCCGCGCCAGCGCGACACAAGGTTCGGCGCTACCAACCCGACAAAGGGAAACGCCCCCACCGTCACCAGAACCAGCGCAGTCAGCGTCGAGACAATCACCAGCCCCAGCGCCCGCGTCTGGGTATAGCTCAGCCCGAGCGAGCGCGCCTGCGCCTCTCCCAAGCCCAAAATGGTGATCCGGTCGGCCACGGCATACAGCAGCAGAGCAAGCACCGCGACGCCCCAAAGCCACTCGTAACGCCCCTGCATCACGCTGGAAAACTCGCCCAATTGCCAAATACTAAGGTATTGCAACAAATCCGCTTGCCACGCGATATAGGTGACAACCGCCCCTAGAATCCCGCCGTAAACCAAGCCCACAATCGGCAGCAACATGGGGCCCTGTCGCGGCACCCGCGTCGCCAATGCCAAAAACCCGATCATCCCGACCAATGCCGATGCGGCGGCGATCAACATCTTGCCTGCCACGGCCATGCCCGGCGCGATCATCGTGACCGCCAACAGGCCCATCATCGCCGCCTCCGGCGTCCCGGTCAGCGACGGCTCAACCAGCCGGTTCTGCACCACCTGCTGCACCACCACCCCGGCCAGCGCCAACCCGGCCCCGGCCAAAATCGCCGCCGCCGTGCGCGGGAACCGGCTGACCAGCAAAAGCCACCCGCCATCCCCGTCAAACAGGGACGCCGCACCCAGCATCATGCTACCAAGGCTCAGCCCCGCCAGCACCGCCACCATGACAAGGATCAGGCGCAAGTGTCGGCTCAGCCCCCGGTTTTGCCAAAGGCCGCGATCAATTCATCGAGCGTGTTGAGCATCGACGTCGCGCCGCCACCGGCCACATAAATCGGCGCCGGATCAAGGTAAACGATCTGTCCTGCCTTGGCCGCTTTGGTCCGCGCGATGATCGCATTATCAAGCGTCGCCTGCGCGGCACCTTCCTGCCCGATCGCGGCCCCCCGATCAACAACCAGCAACCAATCGGGATCAACCTCGGCAATGAACTCGAACGAAATCGCGTGACCATGCACCGACACCTCAAGGCTCTCGGTCGCCAGCGGCAACCCCACAACCGTATGGATCCAGCCAAACCGGCTTCCCGGCCCAAAGGCGGAAATCTTGTTCCCGTTCGCCAGAATGACAAGCCCCTTGCCCTTGCCTTTGACCGCGTCGCGCGCCTCGGCAATTTTGCTGTCCAGCTTGGCCAGCAATGCGTCGGCCTTGGCCTCGACCGCGAAAATCTTGCCATAGGCCGCAATCCGCGCCCGCAAGGCCGCCTCTACGTCGCCGCCCATGATGCTCATGTTGATGACCGGAGCGATCTGCGACAGCGCGTCCACTTTGTCCGATGTGCGCGGCCCGACAATCACAAGGTCCGGCCCCATCACTGCCAACGCCTCATAGTCCGGCTCGAAAATCGTGCCCACCGGCGGCACTTTCCCGGCCAATTCCGCAAGGTAGCTGACATAGAGCTTTGACGGCACGCCCGCCATCTCGACCCCCAGCGCCTGCAATGTGTCCGCGACCGCAATATCAAACACCGCGACCTTTTCGGGCACCCCGGCAACCACCGCCTTGCCGGTTGCGGTTTCCACCGTCACCTCGGCCTGCGCCGTCACCGCCGACACCGCCATCACCGTGCAAAACGCCGACACCATAAGAGAAAGAAGAGGTCTTCGCATAACGCCATATCCTTTTGTAAAAGGCACAAGAGCACTGGCGTCGGGCTGGCTCACTTTGTTCGGGGTCGTGGTATCGGATTGTGCAACCCTTTCGCAAGCCGTAATCCAAGCCGAAAAAGCATATCTTCGGCGGCATCACTCTTGTCGACCACAGCACCGTTAAAACTGCCCGCACGCTTTGGCTCGCGATCACCGCTGACGTCTAAAGTGCAAACACCAAAACCAATCGCGGCACTGGCTTAACCCGCACCGCGATTGCCCCGCCCCCGGCGCAGGATAGGCTCGCGCCATCATGCCCGGTTCCGCCCTGACATCCGTTCGCCTGCGCCTCCTGATCATGGCCCTCACGCCATTGATCGTGCTGATGCCGCTGTTGCTGCTTCTTGGCATGACCCGCTGGACCTCGGACTATGACAAAGTGCTGATCGCCAACGTCGAAAGCGACCTGCGCATCGCCGAACAATACCTCTCGGAACTGGTTACCAACACCGGCCGCGACCTTGACGAGATCACAGGCTCCACCGAATTCGCCGCCCTTCTGACCCGCAATAGCACCGCGCATACCGCCTATTTTGCGGCCAAACGCGAGGCACTCGGGCTGGATTTCCTCTACTACCTGCCGCTTGACGGCCTCTCGGGTGCGGATCGCTGGCCGGTGGTCCGCGCGGCGGCGGGCGGCACCGGACGCGCGGCGATTGATATCTTCTCCACTGACGATCTCTCGGCCATTTCCCACGAACTCGCCGCCCAAGCCCGCATCGAACTCATCCCGACCGAGGCCGCAGTCCCCACCACCCGCACCGCCGAGGATCGCGGCATGGTCGTCCACGGCGCCAGCCCGGTGCGGATCGCCGGCCATAACGGCGTGCTCGTCGGTGGCATCCTGTTAAACCGCAACCTGCAATTCATCGACACGATCAATGCGCTGGTCTACCTCAACGCCGTCACCGGCGGTGACCGGCTCGGCACCGCAACGCTCTTTCTCGACGACGTGCGCGTCTCAACCAACGTGCGCCTGTTCGAAGACGTCCGCGCGCTTGGCACCCGCGTTTCCGCCGCCGTGCGCAGCGAGGTGCTCGACCATGGCAAAACATGGCTCGACCGCGCTTTTGTGGTCAATGACTGGTATATTTCCGGCTACTTGCCCCTCACCGACAGCTTCGGCACCGACGTCGGGATGCTCTATGTCGGCTTCCTCGAAGCGCCGTTTTCGGCGGCGAAACGCTCGGCCTTCCTGTGGATGATGGCGGCATTTATTGCCGTCCTCGCCCTGTCGGCACCGCTGTTCTTCTGGCTCGCCAAAAGCATCTTTTCCCCTCTCGAACGCATGACCCGCGTGATGAACAAAGTCGAAAAAGGCGACCTCTCGGCGCGCAACGGCGATATCGGTGCGCGCGATGAAATCGGCGCGGTCGCCGCGCATCTCGACAGTCTCCTCAATCAGGTTCAGGACCGCGACCAACGCCTGCGCGCTTGGGCCGATGAACTCAACCTGCGCGTCGAAGAGCGCACCGCCGAACTGCGCGACGCCAACGCCAAGCTCGAACAAACCTTCAAGCAACTCGTCATGTCCGAAAAACTCGCCTCGATCGGTGAAATCACCGCCGGGGTGGCTCATGAGATCAACAACCCCGTGGCCGTGATCCAAGGCAACGTCGACGTCATGCGCGAAACCCTCGGGGCGCATGCCGACGCGGTTACGACCGAAATGAACCTGATCGACCGCCAAGTCGCACGCATCGACGCCATCGTTGGCAAGCTCTTGCAATTCGCCCGCCCGGGCGAGTTCTCGGGCTATGACGAAACCGTCGATCTGCCCCCCGTGGTCGCGGATTGCCTCGTGCTCGTCGATCACCTGATCTCGAAACGCGAGATCACGGTCGAGCGCGATTTCACCGATCCGCCCATGGTCAAAATCGACCCCGGCGAGATGCAGCAAGTGGTCATCAACCTGATCGTCAACGCGGTGCAGGCGATGGGCGACAGCGGCACGCTGACACTGTCCCTGCGCCCCGAAACCCGCGACGGCACCCAAGGCACCACCCTCACCGTACGCGACACCGGCCCCGGCATCCCCGAGGACAAGATCGCCACCGTGTTCGACCCGTTTTTTACCACCAAACAGGCCACCGGCACCGGGCTCGGCCTGTCGATTTCGCAAACCCTCGTGCAACGCGCGGGTGGTTTGATCTCGGCACGCAACCCGCCCGGCGGCGGCGCCGAGTTCACCGTCTGGCTGCCTGCGGTATAGGGCCCGGCGGCCTGCGGCCTTGTTCCGGCCCAAAAGACCACCCCACCCGGAACCAAGCCCGCAGGGCGCCGGGTGAGCGCCTGCCCGTCCCGGCGGGCTGGCGCTTTTGCAAAGAACAACGCACCATACAAAACGCACACGGACCCGGCACGATAAAGTGGCCACCACGACCGTTGCAGGCGCCACCCCACGGGCAGGCGCTCACCCGGCGCGCGTCACTCCCCCCAGGCCGCACACTTCCGGTCAATCGTCTTACGCGAAACACCCAACCGCCGCGCCGCCTCGGCGCGGTTGCCGTCACATTGATCCAGCACATGCAGGATGTGCCGCTGCATCACCAGATCAAGCGTGTCCATCGCCTCGGCGCCAACCACCGATCCGCCCCCGGCAAACGCCTCGGGGAACCCACCAAGGATAAGCGACCGCTCCATCAGATTGCGCAACTCCCGCACATTGCCGGGCCAGTCATGTCGCCTAAGCTTCAGCAGGGTCTCCTCATCCAACTCAAGCGCCCGCATCCCCAGAACCTGCGCGAAATGCGCCATGAAATGCGCCGCCAACTCGACAATATCCTCCGAGCGGTCGCGCAGCGGCGGCATCTCGATATTCACCACGTTGATCCGATGATAAAGATCGGCGCGGAACCGCCCCTCCGCCACCGCCGCCTCAAGGTCCGCATTGGTCGCAAAACAAAACCTGAGGTTTAGCGGAATGTCGCGCTCCCCGCCAACCGGCCTGATCCGCTGATCCTCCAGCACGCGCAGCAACGCCGCCTGCAACGGCTCGGGCATCTGCGCCACCTCGTCGAGGAAAAGCGTCCCGCCATCCGCCAACAGGAAAAGCCCCGCCTTGTGCTGCTCTTCGCCCACGACGATCCCGAACAGATCATGCGCAATCCGCTCCGGCGCAATCGCGGCACAGTTCACCGCCACAAACGGCTTCTCGGCGCGGTCCGATAATTGGTGCAACGTGCGCGCCGCGACCTCCTTGCCGGTGCCGCTCGCGCCGGTAAACAACACCGGCGTCGGCAATGGCGCCAGTTTGGCCAGCATCGCCCGCACCTCGGCCAACGCGGGCGACTGCCCCAACAGCTTGCCCCGCGCCCCGTCCGATGACAGCTCATGCCGCAAAAGCGTATTATCCCGCCGCAGGTTCTTGCGATCCAAGGTGCGCGACACGGCGTTCAATATCTGATTGGCGCGAAACGGCTTGAGCACAAAATCACTCACCCCCGCGCGCAGCGCAAGGATTGCGGTCTCAAGATCGGCATAGGCGGTGATCAGAATGGTATCGGCAAACAGCCCCAGCCGACCCTGCTCTGTGACCCAATCAAGCCCCGTCTTTCCGGGCATGATATTGTCCAAAATCACCAGATCAAAATGCGCCTTGTCCAACGCTTGCGTGCCCTCTTCGGGCGACGCGGCCTCGACCACCCGCTTGCACCGCGGCTCCAGAATTTTGCTCAGAAAATTGCGCATCCCCGGCTCGTCATCAACCACAAGGATCGACGCCCCAGCCAGCGTGCTGCCAAATTCTTCTACGTCACGAGTGTTGCGCATCCCGCTCAATTCAACCGAACAGAGCCGCCCGACTGGCGCTCAGCCGCCGAAAAGCCGATCTCATCCAACACGAAACTCGCCGCAACGGCGATCACGATTGCTCCGGCAAACCCGGCCCACATGGCTTTCATGGCGTATCTCTCTTGGTGGCCTCTTTCAGAAACGCGATCAGATCGGCCCGATCTCCCGCTCCCGCGATCACCTGCATCGGCATCTTTGATCCCGGTATATAATGGTCTGGCCCCTGATCGAACAGCGCGTCGATGCTCGCATCATTCCAGATGATGTCCGACCCGTCCAGCACCGGCGAATAGGCATAGCCCGCAACCGTGCCCGCACGCCGGCCAAACACCTGAAAAAGGCTCGGCCCCGCCTTGCGTGACGGCCCCTTTTCCAGCGCATGACAAATCGAACATTTGCGCATGAACTGGCGCTCGCCGTTGGGCATTTTGTCGGCATCACGCAGGAATGTGCGCTCTTGCCCCATGGTGGCGCCAAACTTGTCCAGCGTCTCGACTGGCCAGCCATAGGCGACATCATCCAAACCTCCGGCCCAGATCATTTCGCCATCGCGTGAAAAGGCCAACGCCCAAACCGGCCCGCGCCGCGTGGCCCGAAAATCGCGTGTGATCCGCCAGCCGCCAGCCTCTGATCCGGCACCCATTCCAACGCCCAGCATCATGATATAGCCCTGACCGTCGCCCACCGCGATCTGCGCCGTCTCGCGGTGATAGGCCATCGCCAGAACCGGTCGCCGCTCAAGCGTGAAATCCGCGACCGGCTTGCCGCTCTCGGCCTCGATCACCCGCGTCACACCGTCCACCGCGCCATAGGCAAGCCACCCCTCACCGACCACCAAGCGGTTCACACCAAACCCGTGGCGCACCAATGGCAAGGGCGCCGCCTCGGGCTGCGTCATGTCATAGCGCAACACCTGCCCGCCGGTCGTCGCCGCATAAAGCACCTTACCGCCTTGTGAAAACGCCAGCGCATTCACCCCCGCTCCGGGGGCGGCCAGGTCATAGGCCTCCCCAGCGTCAAGCGGCCACATCTTTATCGTGCCGTCCCAGCTTCCGCTGGCCACCCACATCCCGCCGGGTTGCACCGCCAGCGATGTGACTTTGCCGCGATGCCTGCCCAAAACCTGCGACGTAGCCTCGCGCCATAAGCGCACGGAAAAATCGTCACCGGCGGACACCACCGCCTGAGCTGCCTGATCTGCCTGATCCGCGCCACCTTCGCTTGCAACGAACACCACCGCGTTCACCGCTGCGGCATGCCCGTCCAGCCACTTGGGCACGCGCCCGTCCCAGAGCCCGACCGAGTTGTCAAAACTCGCCGTTGCCACCTGTCCGGCACCGGAAACGGCAATCGCCATGACCGGCCCGCCATGCCCCTTCAGCGTGGTGAACTCCTGCGCCTCAACCGGCGCGGCAACCATTACCAAGGCCCAAAGCCAGCGCATGGGATCATTCCGCAGGCGTCGCGTCCGATGACGGCGGCGCCTTGGCATCCTGCGCCTCTTTCGCCTTCATCTCATCCAGCCAGATCGAGTGGTGCTGATACGCCCATGCCTCGTCCACCTCGCCGGTGCCCATGGCATCAAACGCGCCTTCCATCCCGATCGACCCGATATAGATATGCGCGATGATGATCGCCATCAGAACAAAGGCGACAATCGCATGCCACAGCTGCGCATATTGCATTTCTTCCTGCGGGCTAAGCGCGGTCGGCAACTCGCCAAAGCCAAGCAAGCCGGAAATCCCCAGATCGTTCAGCAACCCAAAGGTCTTGGCGAACATCGGCATTTCGAACGGAAACAACAGCGACAGACCCGTCATCGCAATCGACGTGCCAAAAACGATCACCGACCAGAAAATCACCTTCTGACCGGCGTTGAATTTCTTCGCTGGCGGGTGCTTCTTGCCGATAATCCCGCCGAACTGACGCAACCAAGTAATGTCGGTGCGGTTGGGAATGTTGTGAATGACCCACATGAAAAACACCATGACAAGCCCCAGCATGAACGCCCAAGCGAGGTTGTTATGAAGCCACTTGGACCAGATCAACAAAGTCGCATTCACGTCCTTACCCAGATAAGGCGCGATGAAAATCCGCCCGAACAGCGTCAGCAACCCGGTCAGACCAAGCACCACAAACGATCCGGCCAACAGCCAATGGGCAAAGCGTTCCACGAATTTAAACCGCGTCACGGTGCGCCCGGTTTCGTCCTCATCCAGCCTGACGCGCCCGCGCAGCAGGAAAAACACGATCAACACCCCGATTGTGCCCAGCAACAACCACCCGCCATAGGTCCGCAATGGGCCTTGGCGAAAGCTCAGCCACCACATGCCGCCATCCTGCACCAGCACCTTGGCCGTATCGCCCCCGGCGGACACTTTCACATCTGCCGAGCCATAGCGCAGCGCGCGCCACAGCTCCGGGTCCGATGCCCCGCCCAAAGTGCCTAGCTGCGAGGCAATCCCCGCCGCGCTGTCCGGGTTGCCCGTGGCATTGCGGCGAAACGCGTCGTCCACCTTGTCACCGCGCTGGCGCGCCATGATATCATCCAGGGTCTGCGCCCCGCCGGTTGCCGACCGGTCCGGGGCGGCGGGTTGCTCCTGAGCCTGCGCCTGCGCGCCCGGCACCAAACCGCTCAGCATCAATGTCAAGACAAGTGCATATGCAATGCGCAGCATCTGTCGCCCTCCTCGGGGTCTTTGAATTCTTCAAAAATCTGCGAAGCAGAGCGGCCCCCGCAAAGGCGCCGCTCCTTTTTTCATTGGCGTCGGGCGGGGCATGACCCCGCCACCACCGATCCGCGATCAGCCGCCCTTCTGGTCATAGGCAGTGCCCCAACCCCAAGCGCCCGAGCCAAAGCCACGGGCCACAACGCGCTCGCGGTAAATGGCCGACACAACGTCGCCATCCCCCGCCAACAGCGCCTTGGTCGAACACATCTCGGCACAGATCGGCAGCTTGCCTTCCGCGATGCGGTTCCGCCCGTATTTGGCGAATTCCGCGGTCGAGTTGTTCTCCTCCGGGCCACCGGCACAGAAGGTGCACTTGTCCATCTTGCCGCGCGACCCGAAATTGCCTGCCTGCGGATATTGCGGCGCGCCAAACGGGCACGCGTAAAAGCAATAGCCACAGCCAATGCACAGGTCGGCCCTTGGAATGCAGCACCACACCTTCTTCGGTCTGGTAAAAGCAATCCACCGGGCAAACGGCCATACAGGGCGCATCCGAACAATGCATGCAGGCAACCGAGATCGAGCGTTCGCCCGGCTTCCCGTCTTGGATCGTCACCACGCGGCGGCGGTTGATCCCCCAAGGCACTTCATGCTCGTTCTTACACGCGGTGACACAGGCGTTGCACTCGATGCAGCGTTCAGCGTCGCAGAGAAACTTTGCTCTAGCCATGTTCAGTTCTCCTTCAAGCTGCTGAGATTTTGCAGAGAGTACACTTGGTCTCCTGCATCTGCGTGACCGAGTCGTAGCCATAGGTCTGGGCCGTGTTGGTGCTTTCGCCCAACACATACGGGTCGGCACCGTCGGGGTATTTATCCCTCAGATCCGCGCCCTGGAAATGACCGCCAAAGTGGAACGGCATAAAGGCAACGCCCTCACCGACCCGCTCTGTCACCATCGCCATGACCTTGACCTTGCCGCCTTCCGGCCCTTCGACCCAACATTGCGCGCCGTCCCGCACACCAAGGTTATTGGCGTCACGCGGGTGGATTTCGACGAACATGTCCTGTTGAAGCTCGGCAAGCCACGGGTTCGACCGGGTTTCTTCCCCGCCGCCCTCGTATTCCACCAATCGACCAGAGGTCAGGATGATCGGATACTCCTTGCTAAAGTCGTTCTTCTGGATCGACGCATACATGGTCGGAAGCCGATAGAACTTGCGGTCCTCATAGGTCGGATAATCCGCCACCAGATCACGCCGTGGCGTGTACAATGGCTCGCGGTGGATCGGCACCGGATCGGGGAAGGTCCACACAACCGCCCGCGCCTTGGCGTTGCCAAAGGGCGCACACTCGTGCTTGATCGCCACCCGCTGAATACCGCCCGACAGGTCGGTTTTCCAGTTCACCTTGGCCACTTTGGCGTCATAGTCCGACGGGAACGGCGACATGCCGGCTTCACCGACCTCCGCCGTGTAATCCGCAAAACCATCAACGCCGGCTGCTTTGGCGATATAGGCGCGCTCACCATCCGTCAGGTCGGTGTGCCAGCCCAGATCCTTGAGCATCTGATAGGTGAATTCCGGGTATCCGTCCTGAATCTCGGAATTCGCGCTATAAACGCCTTCGGCCAACAGGTTGTCACCGTCCCGCTCGACACCAAACCGCGCCCGGAAGGTCAAACCACCCTCGGAAACAGGTTTCGACATGTCATAGAGGTTCGGCGTGCCGGGGTGGTTCAACTCCGGCGTGCCCCAACTCGGCCATGGCAGACCATAGTAATCGCCATCCGCCGGACCGCCAATCGCCTGAAGCGTGGTGCGGTCAAACGTATGCTGGTTGGCCATGTGCTTCTTGATCCGCTCAGGGCTCTGGCCGGTGTAACCGATGGTCCACATGCCCGTGTTGATCTCGCGCAGCGTGTCCTCGGCATCCGGGGTTAGCCCGTCCTCCTCCAACTTGATGTTGCGGAACATACGGTCATGAAAGCCGAACTTCTTCGAGAACAGAGCGATGATCTCCTGATCAGGCTTGGACTCGAACAACGGCGCGACAACCTGCTCACGCCATTGCAGCGAGCGGTTCGATGCGGTGACAGAGCCACGCGTCTCGAACTGCGTTGCCGCCGGCAACAGGTAACACCCGTCGGTCCGGTCATGCAGAACGGCGGAAACGGTGGGATACGGGTCGATCACGACCAGCATGTCCAGCTTTTCCATCGCCGTCTTCATCTCCGGCCCGCGCGTTTGGCTGTTCGGGGCATGACCCCACAGAACCATGGCACGCACCTTGTCGGGGTTGTCCATGTTGTCGGGGTCTTCCAACACACCGTCAATCCAGCGCGACACCGGAATCCCGGTGAGGTTCTGAAGCGACTTTTCCTTGCCGTCGGCGCCTTTGACTTTGGCGAACTGACCGGCCAGCCACTCGGAATCCTCTTGCCAGACCCGCGCCCAATGCGCCCATGCGCCTTTGGACAGGCCATAGTAACCGGGCAAGGTGTGGCTCAGCACGCCCAGATCGGTCGCGCCCTGCACGTTGTCGTGGCCGCGGAAGATATTGGTGCCGCCGCCGCTGGTGCCCATATTGCCCAGCGCAAGTTGCAGGATACAGTAGGCCCGCGTGTTGTTGTTGCCGTTGGTGTGCTGCGTGCCACCCATACACCAGATCAAGGTGCCGGGGCGGTTGTTCGCCATGGTCCGCGCCACGCGCTTAAGCTGGCTACCGGGGGTGCCGGTCACACGTTCGACCTCTTCGGGGGTCCACTTGGCCACTTCCTCGCGGATCTGGTCCATGCCCCAAACACGGGTGCGGATGAACTCCTTGTCCTCCCAACCGTTCTCGAAGATGTGGTAAAGGATACCCCAGACCAGCGCCACATCCGTGCCCGGACGGAAGCGCACATATTCATCCGCATGCGCAGCGGTGCGCGTAAAGCGCGGATCGCACACGATCAGCGGCGCATTGTTCTGCTCTTTCGCGCGCAAAACATGCAACAGCGAAACAGGGTGCGCCTCGGCAGGGTTGCCGCCGATGATAAAGATGGCCTTGGAGTTGTGGATGTCGTTGTAGCTGTTGGTCATGGCGCCGTAGCCCCATGTATTCGCAACACCCGCAACCGTGGTCGAATGGCAAATCCGCGCCTGATGGTCCACGTTGTTTGTGCCCCAATAGGCGGCAAACTTGCGGAACAAATAGGCCTGTTCGTTGGAATGCTTCGCACTGCCCAGCCAATAAACGCTGTCAGGGCCGCTTTCCTCGCGGATTTTCATCATGCCGTCGCCGATCTCGTCGATCGCCTGTTCCCAGCTGATGCGCTTCCACTCTCCACCCTCTTTCTTCATCGGGTATTTGAGACGGCGCTCGCCGTGGGCATGTTCGCGCACACTTGCTCCCTTGGCGCAATGCGCACCGAGGTTGAACGGGCTATCCCAGCCGGGCTCCTGCCCGACCCAGACACCGTTCGACACTTCGGCCACAACCGTGCAGCCAACCGAACAATGTGTGCAAATTGATTTCCTGAGTTCGACGGCTCCTGTCGCCGTCGCGGCCGCATTGGCCTTTTGAACCGTGCCGCCGGTCGCTGCAACCGCGGCCAAACCGCCAATCGCCAGCCCCGACCCGCGCAAAAATGCGCGCCGGTCTACCGAAGCGTTCGCCGCTTCAGACAGGATACTTGTCCGCTGGGAGCGTCTCGCAACCCCGTTGGTCTTTTTCCTAAGCATGTTTCTCTCTCCCTTGCGTGCGGAAAATTCCGCTAGCTTGGTCTCGATGTTATGGAACCGAACAGTCGGGCGTCACGCAACCAGTCGCCAATTCCGCTTCTTGTTAACCTCGTCCGGTCCTAAAACCGGGCGCTGTCGAAATATGCGCGCGTATGCGCGGTGTCCTGCATCTTGTCCGATGTCAGGTCTGGCTCAGCCGCTTCTGCCGCTGATCCGCTGGCGGCAACTGCCACCGCCGCTGCGGGCGCTGCCGTTCCGGCCAGTTTCAAAAAATCCCGGCGGCTCGCCTTGGTTTTTTCTGTCATCAAGGGTCTCCCTTTGATTGGTTCTGACGACATTGCCGCCACTCGTTTGCGGATCGCTCCGCGGTGAAAGAAACGGATCACTCCGCTCCCAATCGAAACCCTTCGGTCTCAATATCCATGAACGCCTTGCCCACCGTCCCGACCGAGGCATAGAAAACCGAATTCTTGGCCTCCTCCAGATCGCTGTAAAAATGCCCGGCCCAAGGCGCGATGTGGCGGTTAAAGAACGTCTTTTGATCCTCAAGGCTCGCCGGGCTGCCAAACCGCCCGACGATCAACGCGCCCATCATCTCCATCAAACTGGCAATGTTGTCCTCGGGTTCAAACACATTCTCGGCCCGCTCCAACCCGCGCGCATTCATATCCTTGCGCAAGGTGGCCAGCGGTTTTTCGTTCAAAAACCCGGTCAGATAATAACTCGCATAAGGCAGCAACTCGCCCCGGCCCAACCCGATAAACAGCTTGTTGTATTCGCTCTCCACCGCCTTGGGCTTGGTCACTTTCGCGACCCGCGACAGCGTGCCAACGGCCTCGCCCAATGGGCTTTCATCCCCGCTCAGCCCGGCCGATTGCGACAGCAGCATCTCATCCGGCGGCCCGGCCAAAAGCAGACCCAGAAAATTATAGAGATCGGCACGTAGCCGATCCTCATGAGCAATCGCCGTATTGTCCAAAACTGCGCTCATCCCGTCCTCTGTTCGTCAAACGTAAATGCCATCCGCCGCAATCCCGGCGTTGGCGCTATGTCTTCGGCCTCGACCGGCTCGGATTGCACCAACACGCTCTCCGCCTCCGGTTGCTCTACCAAGCTGGCCACAGGCCTGCCCTCAGGTTTGCGCACAGTCTCAACTACGGGCTCAACTACAGTTTCAACCACGGGCTCATCCGGCTCCGCGCTCTGCTCCTCACCCGCATCCGCTTCCGGCTCCAACTCAGCCGCCGCTTCGCCCTCCGCTTCGGCCTGCCGTGCCATCTCCTCGACGTGCGCCAACATGCCCTTGCCCACCTGATAGGCGCTCTGCAGGTTCTCGACACACATCGCCGCGTCGGTGAAATCCTCGCCATAGTCAACCAACCCGTCGACATTCGCCAACACCGGGTTCACCCGCCACAACTGGCGCAGCGCCCGCGTCTTCAACCGCTCCGGCACCGCATCGCTCAAGAACGCGCGAAAATCATCGCCCTCGCCCATTTCTTCGGGCACGGGCAAATCAAACTCGGCCAGCAACTCCTCGTCGGTCTTTTCCGCCAGCGCCGCCTCGGCCTCGGCCTTTTGCGCGACCTCTTCGGCACGCTGCAACGCGGCTTCTTCTGCCGCCACGGCTGCCTTGCGCTTGGACCAGACGCTCATTGAATGCGCCCCTTCTTCAACAACGTCGGCGAGCGATATACATCCGACACCTGCGAAATCCGCGGATCGCCGACACCGTCTTCAACCAGATCGGTGCGTTTCTCGTCACGGCGGCGTTTCACGAACACCTCGTCTTGATGATAGGCCTCGACGAACTCGCGCACCCAGGCAACCAACCCGTGCGGCATCGGCACCTTCTCGACGATCTCCTCACCACTGTCGGTGTAATCCTGCGCCTCATAAGGCGACGCCGTGACCAGCAAAACCTCCAGCGGCTCCTCGCCCATGCCTTCGCGCATCACGACGTAAACGCTGGGAACCTCTGCCGACAATCCATGCAGATATGCCTCGGTCTCCGCCCCGTGCAATTCCATGTGAAGCGTTGCCGCGTGGAACTCCACCGCCTCACCTTCACGGCGCATCTCGCGCCACTCGGCGGGGCCGGCTCCGGGCAGAACGGCAACGGCTGTCCACGACCACGGCACCCAGCGCGTCACGCCCGGCGCTTTGCGCAGGACAATACCCAACGGTATCGCCTGATACATGTCTGGATTGTGGATCAACCCGCTACTCCTCCCGTTGCCTTATTCTGCGACAGGCGGCGCGCGGCTCAAAGGGCTGATTGCCCGTGCGGATCAATACACCCCTTTCGTGGTCACTTTGGGCAAGTTGCACCCGCCACCACCCCGCATCAGGACGAATTGTCCAATACGACAAAAACACTCGGGAAACCGATGCAGTGCAGCATTTCCGAATCACCTTGGCGAATCACCTCGCAAATCTCCCGATCGCGCCCCGACGGGGCTGACAAAACCGGTTGTCGCGCCCCTCGAATCAAGGCTACCTGTAAGGCGGAGACGGCACGGGACACGCGTTTATCGCAGCCCCCGAACCTTGGGGAAAACATGGCTAAAACACTGATAACATGCGATTGTTTGGGCACTCAGCAGATCGACACTGCGGGGCTCGCCAACGCCACCGGCCTCGAGGTCGCAACCCCCTGCACGGCGCTCTGCACCACTCAAATCGACCGCGCCGCCGCCGCCCTCAATACGGGCGATGCGATTTTTTGCTGCACCCAACAAACCCGCGTTTTCGATGCTCTGGCAGAGGAGCTCGGCACCGCCCCCGCCCCCACACTCGACCTGCGCGACCGCGCCGGGTGGAGCGCGGACACCGCCTCGAAACTACCCAAAATGTCCGCGCTCGTGGCCGAAGCAACCCTGCCCGCCCCCGTCACCAAGACCCGCGATGTTATCTCCGAAGGGTTGTGCCTCATCCTCGGCCCTGCCGAAACCGCCCTCGATGCGGCGTCACAACTCAGCAGCTTCCTAAGCGTCACGGTCCTGCTCGATAGCGCCGAATTTCAGCCCGACACCCTGCCCGACACGCCCGCTTTCGACGTGGTCATCGGCACTCTGCGCAACGCCAGTGGCGCGTTTGGCGGCTTCAATGTCACCATCGACAATCTGCAACAGATCGAACCGGGTGGGCGCGGCGCACATGCGCTCACACCGCCGCAAAACGGCGGTCGCTCGCAATGCGACATCCTGCTTGATCTGACCGGCAACACCCCGCTGTTTCCGGCCCCCGACAAGCGCGAAGGTTACCTGCGTGCCGATCCCGCGCATGCGCCCTCGGTCGGGGCGGCGATCCTCGCGGCCTCCGCCCTGATCGGCACCTTTGAGAAGCCGCTCTATGTGCGGGCCGAACCCCTGCTCTGCGCCCATTCGCGGGCCGAACAGTCCGGGTGTAACCGCTGCATTGACCTCTGCCCGACCGGCGCGATCACCCCCTCGGGCGATCACGTCAGCGTCGATCCGATGATCTGCGCTGGCTGCGGTGCCTGTTCCTCGGTCTGCCCCTCCGGCGCGATCACCTATGACGCGCCCCCGGTCGATCTCACCATGCGCCGGGTGCAGACGTTGGCGCAGGCCTATCTTGACGCTGGCGGCACCGCGCCCCGCCTCATGGTCTCCGACGCCCACGGCGCCGAGATGGTGCGCCTCTCTGCCCGCCATGGCCGCGGTCTGCCTGCCGATGTCATCCCGATGGAGGTTCCGGCCCTCAACCTCTTCGGCCATGCCGAGGCGCTCGCCGCCCTCGCCGCCGGGTTCACGTCGGTCGCGCTCCTGCCCGGCCCGTCCACCGACCGCGACGCGCTCGCCGCGCAAATCGCCCTCGCCGCGGCCATGTCCGCCGGCCACCCCGTCACCCTCCTCGACACCACCGACCCCGAGGCGATGGAGGACGCGCTCTACGACACACCCGCCCCAACGCCGCCGATTGCGCCGATCCGCCCCATGGGCACCCGCCGCCAGATCACCCGCCAAGCCGCCCGCGCCCTCAACCCCGAGAGCGAAACACTCCCTCTGCCAGACGGCGCGCCCTATGGCGCCGTGCTGGTCAACACCGACAGCTGCACGCTCTGCCTGTCTTGTGTGTCGCTCTGCCCCTCTGGCGCTCTGGCCGACAACCCCGACATGCCGCAACTCAGGTTTCAGGAAGACGCCTGCTTGCAATGCGGCCTCTGCTCCAACATCTGCCCCGAAGACGCGATCACCTACGCGCCGCAACTAGATCTCACCGATGCCGCCCTGACTCAGCAGGTCTTGAACGAGGAAGAACCCTTCGCCTGCGTCGAATGCGGCGCGCTCTTCGGCGTCAAATCCACCGTCGAACGCATCACCGAAAAGCTCGCCTCACATTCGATGTTTCAAGACGCCAACGCCCTGCGCATGATCCAGATGTGCGACGATTGCCGCGTCAACGCCCAGTTCCATTCGCAAAACAACCCCTTCACCGGCAAGGAACGCCCGCGCCCGCGCACCACCGATGACTACCTGAGCAAACGGCGCGATCACTGATGCTCAAGCGGCTTCCCAAGATTGGCCGGGGTCATCCCGGTGACATAGGCCATGATCGCCTCGACCTCTTCCATGGTCATCACCACCGGCGCAATCGGCGATGGCCGCTCCTCGGCAAACGGCTCGGTCACATCCTCGATCTGGGTGAAGGCCGGATGCGGGTTCAACGCGTAAAACGCGGCAAACCGCCCCTCCCAATCCGGCAGGCTGCGCAACACGGCAAAGCTCGGCGTCGATCCGATCCCGCCAAGACCCGATTGGCGCGCCACAACGTGACAGCGCCCGCATTTCGCGCGACTTGCCCGCAATCCCAACGCAACATCGCCCGACGGCGCCACCGCAACGGCCTCGACCACCGCCACCTCTGGCGCGCTGAACATCGCCGCGCCCTCTGGTGCAAAGCCGAACACCGTCCGCTGCCCCACATCCGAGCGCAGCCACTTCACCAAGCGCCCGGTTCCGGCATGCCCCTCGCTCACCACCTTGATATGCCAAACCTCGCCAATGCCCCGAAACACCGCCCGCCCCTCGCTGCCAAAGATCAGGTCCGGCGCATCGCCCGCCCCGACAACCTCGACCCTCACTTGCGTTTTCAACGAAAACCGCGGCAGGATATGGCGCATCAACCCGGTCTGTTCCAAGCGGTCCGGAACATGCACCCGAACCAACCTCTCCTCGGCCCCCGCCCGCAATGGCAAAAGCAACCCGAGTATCATAAGCCAAACACATATGCGCATGGCCCCAGCCTAGGCGCGTCAAACACAACCCGTCAACAAAACACCACAGGAGCCACCCCATGAGCGAGAGCTACAACATGTCGATGCGCAAATTCCTCAAACAGGTCGGCGTGACCTCGCAGCAGGCCATCGAAGAGGCGCTGCGCAACGCCCCCGAACCGGGCGGGCGCTATACCGCGACGGCCACCATCACCATCCCGGAACTGGGCCTCACCCACGAGGTTTCCGCCGACATCAAGCCCGAGGAATAATCCGTGAGTGCCAGCAGAGACGCCGTTCTAGAGGTCCTGAAATCCGTCACCGATCCGGTCGCCGGCGGCGATATCGTGTCCAGCGGCGTCATGCGTGCGCTCAACGTGGGCGACGATGGCACCGTGCGCTTCGTCATGGAAATCGCGCCCGATCATGCCAAATTGTTCGAAGCGGTGAAGGCCGAAGCCGAAGAAAAGCTGATGGCGCTTGATGGGGTGAGCAAAACCGCCATCGTGCTCACCGGGCAATCCGGCCCCGCCGCGCCGCCCGATCTCAAACCCCAAGCCAAAGCCGCGCCCGCCGGTCCCGAACGCATCCCCGGCGTGGCGCGTATCATCGCCATCGCCTCGGGCAAGGGCGGCGTGGGCAAATCCACCGTCGCCGCCAACCTCGCCTGTGCTTTGGCCGCCCAAGGGCGGCGCGTCGGCCTGCTCGACGCCGATGTCTATGGCCCGTCCCAGCCGCGTATGCTCGGCATTTCGGGCCGCCCGGCCAGCCCGGATGGCAAAACCATCCTGCCGATGCGCAACCACGGCGTCACCATGATGTCCATCGGCCTGATGACCAACGAAGACCAAGCCGTCGTCTGGCGCGGCCCCATGCTGATGGGCGCGCTGCAACAGATGATGATGCAGGTGCAATGGGGCGCGCTCGATGTGCTTCTGGTCGATCTGCCGCCCGGCACCGGCGATGTGCAAATGACCCTTGCGCAAAAGGCCCACGTCGATGGCGCAATCGTCGTTTGCACCCCCCAGGACATGGCCCTCTTGGATGCCCGCAAAGGCATTGACATGTTCAACCAGCTCAAGGTGCCGATCGTCGGGATGATCGAAAACATGAGCACGCACATCTGCTCTCAATGCGGCCACGAGGAACACGTCTTCGGCCATGGCGGCGTCGCCGCCGAAGCGGCCAAGCTCGGCGTGCCCCTGCTCGCCGAAATCCCGCTCGACATGCAGATCCGCCTCGCCTCGGACGGCGGCGCACCGATCACCGTCTCGGCGCCCGACAGCAAACAATCCCGCGCGTTTCATGACGTGGCCAATGCTCTCGTTGCGTGGGACAAAGCATGACCGAACCGCTCCGCTTCCCACCCCTTTTGTCGGGCGAGGCCTGCACAGGCGATCCCTTCGACACCGCGCAGCAACGCGCGGTGCTGGGCTGTGACGCGGGGCTTGTCTGCTACCACTTGGGCGAAAGCACGCTGGCCGCGGCCATCGTCTTCGCCCCCGAGGTGCCTCTGGCACGCGCGATGGCGATGCTCCCGCTCTGCGGTGTTGGCTTTCAAAACGCCCTCGGCGCGCTCGCCCCGCCCGAAGTCGCCGTGCATCTTGACTGGTCCGGTGGCCTGCGCATCAACGGCGCGTCTTGCGGCGCGCTCCGGGCGGCCGCCTCTACCACCGATCCGGCCATTGTGCCGGATTGGCTCGTGATCGGCCTCACCCTGCCGCTCTGGCCCGCCAATGATGACCCCGGCACAACGCCCGACCAAACCGCGCTCTATGCCGAAGGCTGCGCCGACGTCGAACCGCCCGCTCTCATCGAAGCATGGGCCCGCCACACGCTCAACTGGATCACCCGTTGGAGCGACGAAGGCCCGCACCCGCTCCATGCCGAATGGCGCGGCCTCGCTTTCGGCATCGGGGAAGAGACCACCCAAGCGGGGCAAACTGGGCAATCTGGGCAATCCGGACAAACCAGCACGCTCACCGGCACCTTCCTTGGCATTGACGAAGACTTCGGCATGCTCCTGCGCGACGCAAGCGACACGCACCTCATCCCCCTCACCACATTGCTGGAGACGCCATGAACCTCGCCCGCGCCATCCATTTCGACGAGTCCGACACCCGCGTCTTTCACATTCCCGCCCGCACCGGCGAATGGTGCATCTCTGGCGGCTTTGAATTTTCCGACTGGTCCGAAGGCGACCTCACCGGCAAAGCCCGCCAAGCGTTTGCCAATGGCTGGTTCGGGCTCGAAACCTCGGGCCGCGCCACCTTTGTCGCCGTCACCGTCATCACTGATGCCGAGGTTGCGGCGCTCACCGACACGCTCGCCCAGCATTTTGTCACCTACTACGGCGCGCCATCGGTCGAGGCCGCCCGCCCCGTCGCCGCCGAAGAGATCGCGCATATGTCCGACCTCTGTGACGAGCACGCGCCCAACACGCTCCTCACCGTCTCGCGCGAATTGACCGAGGCCGGCGTGCGCGAAGCCTTCCGCGTGATCGAACCCCAAGACGCCGGTCTGGATCAATTCGCCATCCACGGCGCGCTCGACGAATAGCGCGGCGCCGCGCGGCCGTAGGGTGGGGTTTCACCCCACCATCCCCTCCCCATCAAACCACGCTCCGCGCGATTGCCAGCCCTCGGGTTGGCGGTCCAACCAAAATGATGTTCACTTTATCTTTGCCGATCCGGAAAACCTCTGATCGGCACGCCGCCCTCACCTAATCGCCAGCCCGTGGGGAGGGCTGGCAATCGCGCGGCGGCCTGCGGCCTTGCTCCGCGCGCCCCCACCGTACGCCGCATTAACCTAATAAACCGTTAAGCCGCGTGCGTTTTTGGGGGCAGCCGGATGTCAGCCGAGAGTCAGCCGGGAGTCACCCCCGGCTGCCGGGCCCAAATCGGGCCATTAACCTTTTGCAATTATTGCTTGGCGTTGAACACGAAAAGGGTCTCTCCGTTGATCTTGTAATCGTTGATCAACCCCTTCGCCTTGTCCGACACAAGCCACGCTTCCAGCTTCGCAACAAGCTCTGTCTTAGCATGCGGATGAAGCTTTGGGTTTACCGGCAAGTATGCGTATTGGTTGAACAAAATCGGATCACCCGAATACAAAAGCGCCAAGCCGCCCTTGTTCTTGAAGTTCAGCCAGCTGGCCCGGTCGGACATGATATAGGCATCCATCCCGGACGCCGTATTCAACGCCGCCCCCATGCCCGCGCCCACGGCGCGATACCAGGCGTCAAACCCGGAGGCATCCAGCCCCGCCGCAGTCCACAGGCTCAGCTCCTTTTTATGGGTCCGCTGTCATCCCCACGGCTCACGAACGCCGCCTTGGAAGCTTCGATTTTGGTCAATGATTCCGCGGCACTAGCCGAACCCTTGATGCCCGCCGGGTCGGCCTTCGGACCAATGAAAACAAAGTCATTATACATGATCTCGGTGCGGTGCGTGCCATAGCCTTCGGCAAGGAATTTTTCCTCCGCCTTGCGGCTGTGAACAAGGATCGCATCCACGTCGCCCGCCTGCCCCAGCTTCAATGCTTGGCCCGTGCCAACCACCAAAAGCTGCACCTCAAGGTCCAGATCCTTCATGATTTCCGGCAGCAAAACATCCGACAACCCTGAGTTATGGAACGATGTTGTTACCGCCATTTTCATCACGTCAGCCGCCTGCGCAGCCCCCGCAATAACCAGCGCAGCAAGCGCCAAACCTAACCGTTTCATTCTATGATATCTCCCTTCAAGAATGCTTGCGCCGCGGCCTGTCCGGGCGCTTTGAAAAACTGCGTTGCCGGGGCAAATTCCAACACTTTGCCCCGATGTATGAACACCACCTCATCGGCCAACCGACGGGCTTGCCCCATGTCATGTGTCGACAGGATAATGCGCGTGCCCCCTGCCCTAGCCGCTTGTAAAACCTCTTCAATTTCGCGCATCGCCCGCCCGTCAAGAGAGGCGCAAGGCTCATCAAGAAACACCAGCTTCGGCTCGGTGATCAACGCGCGGGCCAGCGCAAGTTTCTGTTGCTCCCCACCCGATAGAACCGGCGCTTGGCGGCCCAGAAGCGCGTCCAACCCGACCCGCTTGGCCCACGCCCGCGCCTGTTCCTGCGCCTGCGCTTTGGTCACACCGCGAATGCGCAAGGGATAGGTCAGGTTCTCTTCAACCGTGCGGCGCAACATGATCGGGCGCTGGAACACAAACGCCTGATGGTGCCGCGCCTCCTCGGTCGAACAGGCCCAAGTGATCTCGCCCGCCGTTAGCCGCGCTGCCCCATGCAACAAGCGCAAAAGCGAGGTTTTGCCCGACCCGTTCGGCCCGATCACCACCGTGACGCCTTCGCCCCCAAGGGCCAGGTCAACAGGCCCGACCAATGTCTTGCCGCGCCGCGCTGTCACCGCCCCTTTGGCCGTCAGAGGGAACATTTCGCTCACCAGCGCCCCTCCCGTTCAGTTCTGCTTAACCAATGAATGGCAAGATTGACCGTAATCGCCAAAGCAATGAGGACGAATCCAAGCCCCAGCGCCAAAGCAAAGTCGCCCTTGCCGGTTTCAAGCGCGATGGCGGTCGTTAAAACCCGCGTGGCATGGTCAATATTACCGCCCACGATCATAATCGCGCCAACTTCACCGATGGCGCGGCCAAATCCGGCCAGCGCGGCCGTCAGCAAAGCGCGTCTAGCGTCCCACAAAAGGGTCGCGATTTTTTGCCGTTGTGTGACGTTCATCGAGATCAGCAAATCATGGTATTCAGCCCACAGCTCGCGCAGTGATTGATGCGCAATCGACGCGATCAGCGGCACAATGATAATCACCTGCGCAATGATCATCCCCGTCGGCGTAAACAACAGCCCAAAAACGCCAAACGGCCCCGCCCGCGACAACATCACGTAAACGACCAAGCCCACAACGACCGGCGGTAACCCCATCAAAGCATTGAGTAAAGCAATCACCAGCCGCCGCAGCCGAAAGCGCCGCACCGCCAGAACCGCCGCCATAGGCAGCGCGATCATCGAGGCAATCACCAGCGCGCTCAGCGTCACCTGCAACGACCGCAAAGCGATCTCCACAAGCTCCGCATCAAGCGTCGCCACAAGCCAGAATGCGCGGGAGAGCCCCTCCCACAAGTCACCCATGCCGTTGCCTCCTCCAAGTCCCGGCCCAGGTCCAATCCGGACCCGATTTGGGCAGAGTATTGCAACGGGCGGCGCGAACGAAAAGCACCAAGCGATTGGTTTTGGGACTGAAGCGCCAATTTTTCCGCCCCACCGGGCCAGCATTGGACAAATTGTCCAAGCCATTGTCACCTTACAAAAATAACTCGGGCAAATTGTCCCCTGCCCGCGTGGTCGGCACTCCGACCTCGGCGTCAGGGCCGCGAATCTTCGCGTCCCTGATCATCCGGATTGGTCTTTGCCCCCGCCCTTAGGACCAGTTCAGCGCGTCAAACTCCTCGCGAAAAGCAAACCGTTTCAGGTGATCCTCAATGACATGCTGCGCCATGCCCAACTGTTTTTCATCTTCCGACGTGATTGAAATATTCAACCCGTCCGTATCTGCCAACAACTCCGCAGCCCCCGACGGCAATGCCGCCCGCCCGTTGGTTTCGTCATATTCCACGTCAATTTTATGGGCGAAATGCTTGCAAAGCTGCACAAGATATTTCGAGCCGTTCGGCGTGGTGAAGGTGGTGCTGGAGGTCAGCATTCTGCGATTCCTTTATCCTATTGTTTTGCTAAGTTAAGGCCGCGTGGGCCGGGTTACAACTCATCGAAACCTAAAGATCCCGCCCCCGACCGCTGCGCAACCATCGGCTTTTCCTGCGAAACCACGCCCAAAGCCGCTGACTCAATTGGACTCGTCCGGAATGAACTTGACTGTTCTTGTCGGATACATATACGCCCTAACCCAAAGCCAGCAAATGAGCGTCAATGCCTCTCGCCAGCCCACGACATGAATACCACGAGGGACACGAAAGTCATGAACAGCCGCTGCAAGCTCTTTGCCGCCTCCAGCTCCGCAATCGCACTTTTTTCCGTGCTTGGCCCAACACTCGCCAGTGCCCAGAACATCATCACTCTTGATGAGATCCGCGTTGAATCGCAGGACGCTCAAGACGCATTGGGCAACACCGCCGTCACCCAAAAAGACCTGAGTGAGCGCAACTCCCAAACCATTGCCGATGTGTTCGCAGGTGAATCCGAGGTCAAGGCATCGGGCGGCCCCGCCATTGCGCAAAAGGTCTTTGTGCACGGGATCGAGGAGAGCCTTCTCGCCGTGACCATTGATGGTGCGCGGCAGAACAAATCCGGCTTTCACCACACCGGCAACGTGCTGATTGATCCCGCGATCCTCAAACGGGTCGAAGTCAGCTCCGGCCTTGCGCCCGCAGATGCCGGTCCCGGCGCTTTGGGCGGGCTTTTGGCCTATGAAACTGTGGACGCGCGCGACCTGCTTGATGCAGGCGATACCTTCGGCGGCATGTCCACACTCAGCTTTAGCAGCAATGGCAATACCTTCCGCCGGGGAGTGACACTCTTTGGGGCGCAGGGCGGGTTTGAATACTTGCTGAACGCCACCCGCACATCGGGCGATGATTACAAAGACGGCTCTGGCGCTGTCGTTCCCGGCACCGGCGCCGAGGTTGACGCCTATACCGTCAAATTGGCCTATACCACCGAAACGGGTAAGCGGCTTGAATTCACAGCGGATTACGCCAGCGACACGGGCTTGCGTGCCATGCAGGCAGGCCCCGGTGGCCTCTACTTTGCTCGTCCTGATTTTGCCGCTGTTGTCGGGCGTCCGTCGGTCTATCTCCCCGCCACATCCGAGCGCCAGTCTTTCACGTTGACCTACACTGACGAGCGCCCCGATGGCGGGTTCGCCCCGACTGTTCAGCTGTCCTATAACGAGCAACTGATCGAAGCCGGCGCCGCGGTTGGCACCAACACCTCGCTCAGCGGAAAAATCGAAAACAGCTTTGACCTTGGCGGCGGCGTGCTCACCACCGGGTTTGACTTTTTCCACGATACCGCGCGCGCGCATGGCCCGCTAACATCGGGAAGCTCAAAGGAAACCCTCAAGAGCTTGGGCCTCTACGCCCAAATGCGCCACGACCTCAGCGACCGCGTCTCGCTTTCTTATGGGGCGCGTTTCGACTCCCAGCAATTCACGCTGGCCGATGGCACGACCCACAAGGACAGCGGCGCAAGCGTCAACGCTTCGGCGGATTTCGTGTTGACCGACACGCTGACTCTGAATGCCGGCATCGCATCAAGCTGGGGTGGGTATGAACTGTCCGAAGCCTCTTTGATCAATCTCGGCGGCGCGTGGGCCTATGGCACGCCAACCGCATCGCGCGCCAATAACGCGCGTATCGGTCTGCGCTATGACAACGGCCCGTGGCTGCTTAGCGGTGCGCTGTTTTACACAGAAATCAACGACATCGACGACATTCTCAGCTCTGGGCGCACAACCACGGATCTGACCTCCAAAGGCATCGACGCATCGCTGCGCTATACCGGAAGCCAAGGCTATGGCCAGATCAACTGGACCTATGCCGACGTGCGCACCGCTGGCACGCCCGTGACGACCACGGGGTACTATTATGGCCGCCCGGTTGGTCATATCATCGGCCTGTCCGGTGCTTGGAACCTGAATGGCCAATGGGCCTTTGGTGGGAACGCCGAAATTGCGCTCAAGAACGACGATACCAACGGTGTCAGCGGCATGACGAGCCTGCCGGGTTACGAAGTGCTCAACGTGTTTGCGTCTTACAAGCCGCGCAATCTTGACGGGCTTGAAATCCGGTTTGACGTGCGCAACGTACTGGATGAGCAATACTCAAGCCGCACGTCGGACGGGATCGGCGTGCCCAGCTCAATCGTGCCGCTTACTGAACCGGGCCGCTCCTTCGCCATCACGGCGAACATGCGGTTCTAAACGACCGGGCGTTGCGGAACGCCCAAAAACAATTGAAAGACGTTGGCACAGACCCGAGAGGGCCTGTGCCGCAACCAATTTTTTGAGGCCAAGCGGGCCAAGCAACGGGGGAAACAGACTATGTCGCGCCATCGGAACACCCACCTTTACACAGCGCCATTGGCCGCCTTGGTCGCACTTAGCTTGTCTGCGGCCCCGATCTTTGCCCAAGATACCACGCCCTCTGCATCACCGACTATTTCAACGCAAAGCCCAACTCTCCCCGGTCCAGCGGACACTGGCAGCCCGCAGGGGATCATTCTTCCAGCCGACCAAGCCGGCGGCACAGCGCCCGCACCGCAAGCGACCACGTCTCAACCGGCAGGCACCCCTGCTGTCGCACCCCAAGCGGCGGGCACACCTGTCGTCACGCCCGTCGAAGCCGCTGCGCCAGAACCGGCTCCTGCCTCGCTTACGGAACACTTCAATACCTCTGTCGAGCGTGCCCGCGAATTCTTGCAAAACGGCGGGCCAGCCATCTGGGCTATTGCGGCGCTGTCTGTTGTGACATTGGCCGTTATCTTGTGGAAGGTCTGGCGCTTGGTCCTCGCCGGGGCGTGGTCGCGCCGCAACTCGGCCAAGGCCGTCGCCCTTTGGGAAGCAGGCGACAAACAGGCGGCATTGGCGCGGGTCAAGAACCGCCGCGGCCTGCGCAGCCGGTTTTGTGCGGCCACAATGCAGGCCGCAATAACCCGCCCCGCCAGCGCCGCAAGAGAAGAGGCAACCCGCGTCGCCCGCGAGTTGCTGGCCCGTACCTCTGGCGGTCTACGCGCACTCGAACTCATCGCGACTATCGCCCCTTTGTTGGGCCTGCTTGGCACTGTTCTGGGGATGATCGCCGCGTTTCAGGCACTGCAAGAGGCCGGCAACCGCGCTGATCCCGCCTTGTTGGCGGGCGGCATCTGGGAGGCTCTTTTAACCACTGCCGCAGGCATGGCCGTTGCCATCCCAGCCTCAGTGGCGCTGACATGGTTCGAAGCCGTCATCGACCGCGTTCGCCAAGACATGGAAAGCCTCGCCGCGCGTCTGTTCGTGCATGATGCCGGACTGTTGGAAGACCCTGCCAAAGCCACACCGCCCATTTCGGAGGTGACACACGAACAACAATTGGCCGCGCAATGATCTCGCTGCCGCGCGATCCCCGGCCACGACGACGGCCCAGCCTGACACCCATGATCGACGTGGTGTTTTTGTTGCTGGTCTTTTTCATGCTGGCCTCCCGTTTTGGCATGGACGCGATGTTACCGATGCCGCTGGCAACAGGCGGCGGCACTTATGAAGGCCCGCCGCGGCTCGTTGACATCTCTCCATCTGGAACGCACCTCAACGGCGCTTTGGTAACCGAAGCCGAGCTCGTTGCAGCCATTAAAACCCTCGCCGCATCGTCTGATGATGCGATCATCCTGCGCGGGCGCGATGGGGCCGTTTTGCAGCGCATTGTAACGATTGCGGGCCTGCTGCGCGATAATGGCTTTCAAAATCTGGTGCTGGTCGAATGAGCCTTGATTTTCATCCCCCTCACGGCGTCCACCGCGCGAGTCGATCGTACCGATGATCAACGTGGTGTTCCTCCTGTTGATTTTCTTTCTGATGACCTCGCAACTTTCCCCGCCCGAGCCGTTCAGGTCGAGCCACCCGAGGCCAAACAAGAAAACGCCGCCGAAGCAGCGCCGGTCCTCTATCTGTCGTCAGAAGGCGAGATCGCATTCGAAAACCTCCGCGGCACATCCGCGATTACGCTCGCCGCGTCTCGCCTTGAAAAGGGTGCAGCCCCGCTGCAACTTCGCGCAGATCAGAACACGCCCGCCACCAAAGTTGCGGCCATGCTCAAGGAATTGGCAGCAGCGGGCATCACCGAAATCGCTTTGATTACGCGTGCGCCATGAAACGATTGCTTGAGCCTCTCGCATTCACCGCGCTGGCTGTTCTAGCGCATCTAATCTTCATTGCAGATTTCCGCACTCAGGACGGGTTGCAATCCGGCGGCGTTGGCGGCGCCGCCCTCATCACGCTTGCCGCCGCTCCGCCGCAGATCGAAACCATGGTCGAAGCATGGGACACGCCGCCCGAAACCGCCGTTGCCCAGACCATGCCAAAGGCACCGGCACAGCCCGACGTCGCACCACCTCCGCCCACAAACAGCTTTGATGCCCCACCGGCAATGCCCGGCGCGGTGGCGCTTCCCTCCAACCCAATCAACAAACCCCAACTGCCACAGTTTGACAGCGCAACACCTGAACCGCCGGTGTCGGATCTTGCCGTAAAATCCTCTCGCCGCCCCAAGACGCGCCCCGAACCGCCCAAGAAAGAAATCGCAAAACCAAAGCCACAGGCAAAGCCGAAACCAACCCAAAAGGCGCAGGCCAAGAAAAAGCCAACGCCCAAACCCGCGCCCAAAAAGGCCGCTAAAAAAGCCAAGACTGCGCAAAAGGCAACAGCCGGTCGCGCGGCCCAAAAAGCTGCTGGAAGCGGCGGCAGCAGCAGCGCAGGAAATGCCGGAAAATCCAAGACCGCAATCCTGAGCAAAGGTAAGCAGCAACGGCTTATCTCTGTCTGGGGCGGGCGCATCCGCGCCAAAATCGAACGTAGCAAGCGTTATCCTCGTGGAGCCAAGAAGCGCGGCAGGGTCGTGCTGCGCCTCTCGATCAGCCCATCCGGTTCGGTCCGCGGTGTTTCGATCGCGCGCTCCTCTGGCAACAGCGCGCTGGATAAGGCCGCCATCGCCGCGGTACGCCGCGCCGGGCGTATGCCGCGCGCTCCAAAAGGTCTGAACAACGCCAGCTACCGCTTCAATTTGCCGATTTCGTTCCAGTAACGCCCCGCAACCAAAGCGCACAGTTCCTGTGAACAAAGTTTCGGCAAATGGCTGTCTGACGGCCCTCATTTCGGGCGTCGGGAATTTTTTTGATCAAATTTTTGTTGACTCTCGCCACCTCAAATACCCTATCCTTTGATATCGGGTTCACAGCGATCTGCTGCACCAGGGGGTAAAATGATCAACATCCAGAACGTGACCAAGGCATTCGGCGCCGGTCAGTCTCGTTTTCTTGCGCTCGACAATGTCGACGTCACCATTCGCGAAAATGAGTTCTTTACGCTTCTCGGCCCATCAGGCTGCGGCAAGACGACCTTGCTGCGGATCATAGCGGGGTTCGAACATCCCACCGATGGGATCGTCACCATGAATGGCGAGGATCTTCTTGCCTCTCCGCCGCACCAACGCCCCGTCAACACTGTGTTCCAAAGCTATGCGCTCTTCCCGCATTTGACCGTTGCCCAGAACATCGGGTTTGGTCTTGAAATGCTGGGCAAGCCGAAGGCTGAAATCAAAAAAACCGTTGATGAGATGATGGCACTGGTCAAAATGACCGAGATGGCCGGCCGCCAGACCAGCCAGATCTCGGGCGGTCAGCAACAACGCGTCGCCCTTGCCCGCGCCCTTGCGCCCAAGCCCAAGGTGCTGCTGCTGGACGAACCGCTCAGCGCGCTGGATTTCAAACTGCGCAAAGACATGCAGCTTGAGTTGAAGCGCCTGCAAACCGAAACCGGGATCACCTTTGTTTTCGTTACCCATGATCAGGAAGAAGCTCTCACCATGTCCGACAGGATCGCGGTGATGAAGAGCGGCTCGATCCGTCAAATCGGCGGACCGCGTGACATCTACGACCACCCCGCAGAACGCTTCGTGGCCGACTTTATCGGTGATACGAACTTTCTCGCCGCCGAAATCACCACGTCTTCCGGTGGGGTGGCTGAGGTGCGGCTTCAATCGAACAAAACGATTGCTGCGCGAACGCCCGAGGGCGTTGATCTTGCCGGGCGCGTGACCTTGGCGGTTCGCCCCGAACACGCCACCCTTGAGAAAGAGGCCGACGGACTTTTGCCCGGCGCCCTGACCGAAATCGTCTATTTTGGAACCGACACGCATTATCATGTCGCCTTGGATGATGGCACCAAGTTCGTCGTGCGGCGGCAAAACCAACCCGACAAAAGCGCCGATTTCTCGAATGGTGACCGTGTCTCGGTCAGTTTTGCGCCAAACGTCGGCCAGGTGTTGAAGGATTAAGATATGACAGATCTTTCCTCTGCCGCCGACAAACGCTCCGCCCGGACACGCTGGTTTTTGCTGGCGCCGGCCCTGACGATCCTCGTGATTGCCGCAAGTGGTCCGCTTCTGATCACTCTGGTCTACTCCTTTCTCTCTCCCGGCGATTACGGTGGTGTCGAATGGGATTTCTCTCTGCAAGCCTGGTTCAACGTCTTTGCCCAACGCGACATCTTTGACGACACACTTGGCTGGTCCGATGCCCATCTCAGCATCTTCTGGCGCTCGGTAAAGCTTTCCCTGCTCACCACGCTGGCCTGCCTCTTCTTTGGCTTTCCCACCGCCTATTTCATCGCAACCCGCCCCAAGCAGCAGCGCGACATCTGGATGCTGCTCATTATGATTCCGTTCTGGACCAATCTGCTGATCCGCACTTTTGCGGTGGTTGAATTGATCCGCAGCGAAGGCACCGTGAACACCCTCTTGCTTTGGACCGGCGTGATAGATGATCCCATACCGATGCTGTTCACCGAATTCTCGATCCTGCTCGGAATGGTCTACGTCTATCTGCCGCTGATGGTTCTACCGCTCTACGCCTCGATGGAGCGGTTGGACTTCAGCCTCGTCGAAGCAGGCTATGACCTCTACGCGACGCGCATGAAAGTACTGCGCAAAGTGATCCTGCCACTGGTCAAACCCGGCGTAATCGCCGGATCAATCCTCGTGTTCGTGCCCTCGCTCGGCGCTTATGTCACTCCCCGTGTCATGGGCGGCGGCAACCAGCTGATGATCGGCAACCTGATCGAATTGCAGTTTGGCCAAGGGCGCAACTGGCCTCTGGGTGCCGCACTTTCGATTGCGCTTCTGGCGATCGTGATGATCGCGCTGATGATTTATGTCCGCACCGCCGGGGACGAGGAGCCGAACCATGGCTAAGCAAGACGGCTTCAACATCCGCCGCCAGACCGGCTTTACCACCATCGCGCTGGCATGTTTCGTGCTGCTCTACCTGCCGATCATCCTCTTGGTGGTGTATTCATTCAACGCAGGCACCTCTATCGCGATCTGGGAGGGGTTCTCCTGGCGCTGGTACCAATCGGCATGGGCCAATGAACAGGTGCAGGAAGCCACCGTGCGCAGCCTGATCCTTGCCTTCTGGGCCTCTCTCATTTCAACGAGCGTGGCTGTCATGGCCGCTCTTGCCACAACGCGCACCCGCAAATTCAAAGGGCAATCCATGGTGTACGCCATGATAAACCAACCCTTGATGGTGCCGGAAATCGTTACCGCCGTGGCGCTGTTGCTGTTCTTTGCGATGATCAAGGTCGCAACCGGATACACTGGTTTGATCTATCTCGTCGTCGCCCACTCGGCGTTTTGTATCCCTTTCGCCTATCTGCCGATCCGCGCCCGGCTTCAGGGGATGGACCTGTCGCTGGAACAAGCCGCTTCCGACCTCTACGCCCCGCCGTTTCAGGTGTTTCGCCGTGTCACCCTGCCCCAGCTTTGGCCGGGTATCCTTGCCGGGTCTATGTTGGCCTTCGTCATCTCTTTGGACGACGTGGTGATTACAGAATTTGTAAAATCCGCAGGTCAGGATACGCTACCAACGTACATGCTGGGCCAGCTAAGGCGAGTCGTCACGCCCGAGGTCAACGCGATCTCGACCGTGCTTCTGGCAATCTCGGTTACAATGGTGATCGCCTTCACCGCGCTCAGCAAACTCAAGAACTAACCAAAACCACCAACAGGGAAACAAACAATGAAAAAAACACTTGTTACCACGGCCCTACTGGCCGCCTTCGCCAGCCCGGCTTTTGCCGATGGCGATCTCAACATCTACAACTGGGGCAACTACACCAGCCCCGAGATGATCGCCAAATTCGAGAAAGAGACCGGCATCAAGGTCACGATCACGGATTACGACAGCAACGACACCGCCCTTGCCAAGATCAAGGCCGGCGGCCACGGGTTTGACATTGTCGTTCCATCCGGCACCTATATCCCGATCTTTGTCGGCGAAGGTCTGCTGCTTGAATCCAAACCTAACGAAATGGAAAATTTCAAGCATATGGACCCGCAATGGGTTGATGTCGAATTCGATCCCGGCCGCAATTATACGGTGCCGTGGCAATGGGGCACTGTTGGCATCACCGTCAACACTGCGGTCTATGGCGGCGACATCAATACTGCCGCCTTGATCTTTGATCCGCCCGAAGAGCTGAAAGGCAAAATCAACGTCGTGCCGGAAATGAGTGACGTGATGGGCCTCGCCATCCGTTATGTCGGCGGCGAACAATGCACCGCCGACAAAGCGGTTCTGAAAAAAGCCCGCGACGCGTTGCAAAATGCCAAACCTTTCTGGGCGTCTATGGACTATGGCAATATCGAAAAATACGCCAAGGGCGACATTTCGGCGGGCGTAAACTGGAACGGCGCTTCGTTCCGGGCACGGGTTCAGAATTCGGACATCGCTTTTGGCTACCCAAAAGAGGGCTTCCCGGTCTGGATGGACAACGCTGCTATTCTGGCAGACGCCAAAAATGTCGAGAACGCCAAGACGTTCCTGAACTTCATTATGGACCCGGAAAACGCGGCCATGCTGTCGGCCTTCGCACGTTATGCCAATGGCATCAAAGGGTCCGAGGCGTTCATGCCCGAAGACATGAAAGTCGCACCTGAAATCGTAGTGCCTGAGGCGCTCAAAGGGGCCGCCTTCATCGCCAAGACCTGCCCGCCAGAGGCCACCAAACTCTATACGGCAATCTGGACCGAGCTTCAGAAGTAATATCCAAAAACCGCGCGGCTCCCGAACCAACGGGGGCCGCGTTTTCTTTTTGCCCGGAGAGAGCGCAATGACCACCCAAACCGATATCATCATTCACAACGGTCAGCTCGTGACCTTCGACCCCGACCGCCCGCAAGCAACCGCCCTAGCGATGTCGGATGGCAAAATCACCGCGGTTGGAAGCGAAGCCGAGGTCATGGCCCTCGCCACCCCGGAAACCAAAATGATAGACGCCAATGGCGGCACCGTGCTTCCCGGGTTTATCGACAGCCATGTGCATCTTTTCGGTGGGTCGGTCGAACTCACTTGCCTCAGCCTTTATGGCGTTGAGGGATTGGAAGCGATGCGCGACGCGATCGTCCCTTATGCCAATGACAACCCCGAAGACGCGCTCGTTTTCTGCGTCATGGCCGATTACCAAATCCTTGGCACCGGCCAAACGCCAACGCGTCATGATCTGGATAAAATCCTGTCTGACCGCCCGCTTGCCCTTTTTGCCCCCGACCATCACACCATCTGGGCCAACACCGCTGCGCTAGAGGCCGCTGGTTTGTTGCAGGGTGGCGAGGTTGATGCTGGTTCTGCAATCATCATGGGCGATGACGGCCTCGCCAATGGCGAGTTGCTCGAAGCGGGTGCCTATGGCCCCATTCTGGCCATGACACGCCACGCCGGGCGCGAAATGCTTGGCATGGTGACCGGGGCTGACCCCGTGCCCGCCCCCAGCGCGGCCGAGCGTGAAAAAGACAAGGATGCCATCGAAGCGGGTCTGAAACACTGCGCCGCTCAGGGGATCACCACACTGCACAACATGGATGGCAACATCTATCAGCTCGAGCTGCTGAGTGAGCTGGAAGCCGAAGGCCGCCTGATCTGCCGCGTGGAAATCCCGTTTCACCTCAAAGGCACCGACCCAGTCGAACGTCTTGCCTCCGAAGCGGTCGCCATGCGCGCAAAATATCAGGGCGACAAAGTCTGGTGCAACCGCGTCAAGATGTTCATCGACGGCGTCGTCGAAAGCGGCACCGCCCTGATGCTCGAACCTTATCCGGGTGACATGGGCGCGAATGACAACACTGGCGACGAGGTCTTCACCCAAGAGCACTTTGTGGCCTCCTGCGTCGAGGCTGACCGGCTCGGCTTTCAAATCGCCGTCCACGCCATTGGTGATGCCGGTGTCCGCCGCACGATCGACGCTTACGAGGCCGCGCTGAACGCAAATGGCAAACGCGACAGCCGCCACCGGATCGAACACCTCGAAGTCATGCATGTCGATGACATCCCGCGACTTGCCGCGCTCGATATCGTGGCGTCGATCCAGCCGGGACACGCCCCGCGTGGCCACATCTTTCCACCCACAGGCGTTGGCAGCTACCTCCACGACCACCAGATCGCCGGCGCCTACGCTTGGCAGGATATCCGCAACTCAGGGGCCAAGGTGATTTTTTCGACCGACTGGCCCGTGATCCCGGTCGATGTCATGCCCAATATCAAGGCGGCCATTGCTCCGCTTGACCTCGGGCCTGAGTGGCCGGATCAAACCCAAAGCCTGCGCGACACATTGGCAAGCTATACGCTCGATAACGCATGGGTCGAGTTCAACGAAGACCGCAAAGGGCAGCTAAAACCCGGCATGATGGCCGACATAGCGGTGATGAGCCACGACCTCACCTCGTTGCCACCCGCCGACATCACCCAAGCCCGCGCCGTGACAACGATTTGCGATGGTGTTGTAACGTATCAAGCTGGCTAACCCCGGCGGCCCGAACTCGCAACGCACGGGTTCGGGCTGCGCGCTCTTTTGGGCGCTAGGACAAGCCTCGGCGGACCATCTCCAGCGTTTCGGCTGCATTATTCACACCCCATTGGCACCGCCCCGATGGACCAGCGGCCAACAATACACTAACACTCACATCCGACGATCCAACAGCTGTTGCTCGACGAGCTTACTGCCGCTTGCCAGCATCAAGACGCATCAACCACGCCTAACGACAGGCCCGAAAGCACACCATGACAGACGCCCCCAACTCTATCCTCGAAAATGCCAGCGCGGTTCTTTCTCTTGAAAGCGATGCACTGGCGCAATTGGCCAATGCCATCCCCGAGGATTTCGAACCCGTCGTAAACGCCATTCTGGCGATCAAGGGGCGCGTCATCCTGTCAGGCATCGGCAAATCCGGGCATATTGCGCGCAAGATAAGTTCGACTCTTGCCTCGACGGGCACGCCCGCCTTTTTCGTCCACCCCTCCGAGGCGAGCCATGGCGACCTCGGGATGGTGACAAAATCCGATTTCTGCATCCTGATCTCGAACTCTGGCGAAACCCGCGAGCTTTCGGACATGGTGTCCTATACCCGACGCTTTTCGATCCCTATGGCCGCAATCTCCTCGCGCCCCGACAGCGCGATCATGCAGGCCGCGGATTATCGCCTCTCCCTGCCACCAGTGCCCGAAGCCTGCCCAATGGGCCTTGCGCCGACCACCTCCACAACAATGACCCTCGCCCTCGGTGACGCGGTTGCGGTTGCGCTGATGCAATGCCGGGCCTTTGTCGCGGAAGAATTCAAAACCTTCCACCCCGGCGGCAAACTCGGTGCGCAACTGCTCTACGTCCACCAAATCATGCACGGCCCCGAGGCGCTCGCCATCGTCCCGCCCGAGGCCAACATGGCCGACACACTCATGGAAATGAGCGCCAAGGGCTTTGGCATCGCTTGCGTCACTGACAAGAATGGCAGTCTGCAAGGCGTGATCTCCGACGGAGACATCCGGCGCCACGCCTCTGGCTTGATGCAAGAAACAGCTGGCGAAATCGCCACCGCATCCCCGAAAACCGTCTCACCCGATATTCTAGCGGCTCAGGCGCTCTCGGTGATGAACCAAAGCATGATCGGTGCGGTCGTCGTGGTCGATGACGCCGGGGCGCCTGTCGGTATTTTACGCGTGCATGATTGCCTCAAAGCTGGGATCGCCTGAACACCATGAAAACCGTCATCATCATTCCCGCCCGCTACGCCTCAACCCGCTACCCCGGCAAACCGCTGGTCGAGCTTGAGGACGCCAACGGCACCCGCAAATCCCTGATCCGCCGCAGTTGGGACGCCGCCGTTGCCGTGCGCGGGGTAAGCGCGGTCTATGTCGCAACCGATGACGACCGCATCAAAAGCGCCGCCGAGGGGTTCGGCGCCGAGGTTATTATGACCTCGCCCGATTGCGACAATGGCACCTCCCGCTGCGCCGACGCCGTCAATCGCGCCGGGCTTGACGCCGACCTGATCGTCAACCTCCAAGGCGACGCCCCCCTTACTCCGGCTTGGTTCGTCGAAGACCTGATCGCGGCCATGTCCTCGCGCGACGATGTGGGAATGGCCACGCCGGTCCTGCGATGTGATGCCCAAACTTACGCCCATTTTCGCGAAGACCGATTGGCCGGGCGCGTTGGTGGCACAACGGCTGTCTTTGACGGATCAAACCGCGCCCTCTACTTCTCCAAAGAAGTCATCCCCTATATCGACCCAGCCAAGGCCGACACCGCGTACGACAACGTCTTTCACCACGTCGGGCTCTACGCCTACCGCCCTGCCGCCCTCGCCCAATATGTCACCTGGCCCCAAGGAAAACTCGAAAAGCTCGAAGGGCTAGAACAGCTTCGCTTCCTCGAAAATGGCGCGCCCGTGCTCTGCGTCGAAGTCCAAGGCAAAGGCCGCGTGTTCTGGGAATTGAACAATCCCGAAGACGTGCCGCGCATCGAACAGGTGCTCCGCGACGACGCCACGCGCTGATCCGCCCGTTCATCTTGCTCGAAATACTCCGGGGAGCGTGAGGGGCTGGCCCCTCACTCCTGCGGTTGCAGCATCGCGCCCGCGCCTCTAACTATACGATAACGCCAATCCACAGGAGCGCCCCATGACCAAGACCTTCGATATCGGCCCGATCACCGTCGGTGGCGACCTGCCCTTCTTTCTCATCGCAGGCCCCTGCCAACTCGAAAGCCTCGATCATGCCCGCATGCTGGCCGAGAAAATCGCCGAAAGCTGCGCCCCGACGTCCACACCTTTCGTGTTCAAGGCAAGCTATGACAAGGCAAACCGCTCCTCGCTCGGCTCAAAACGCGGCCTCGGGATCGACGAAGGGCTTAAAATTCTCTCGACCATTCGCGCGGAATTTGGCTGCCCGGTGCTGACCGATGTCCATCTGCCACAAGATTGCGCACCAGTGGCCGAAGCCGTCGACATTCTGCAAATTCCGGCCTTTCTCTGCCGCCAGACAGACCTGTTGATTGCAGCTGGCGAAACCGGTGCAGCGCTTAACGTCAAAAAAGGTCAGTTCCTCGCCCCTTGGGACATGGAAAATGTCGCGGCAAAAATCGCATCGACCGGCAATGAACGCATTATGCTGTGTGATCGCGGCACCTCGTTTGGCTATAACACGCTCGTCTCCGATTTTCGCGGGCTGCCGATCATGGGGCAAACCGGCTACCCGGTGGTTTTTGATGCCACCCACTCCGTACAACAACCCGGCGGCCATGGCACCACCTCCGGCGGCCAGCGGGAGTTCGCGCCAGTGCTTGCCCGTGCCGCGGCTGCGGTCGGTGTCTCCGGCCTCTTTATCGAAACCCACGAAGACCCGGACAACGCCCCGTCGGATGGCCCCAACATGATCCCGATCACCGAAATGGCCCCGCTTCTGGCAAAGCTTTCCAAGCTCGACGCAATCGCAAAATCCTAATGGCCGCTCCGGCCAACAAGGGTGACATCCTGCGCCCCCTTGCTAAAGGCGAAAGCAGAGTATTTCAGGGAGCATTGCATTGGACATTACCAAAACCGCATTGCCCGGTGTCCTGCTGCTAAAACCAGCGCGCTTTGGCGATGAACGCGGGTTTTTTTCTGAAAGCTGGAACCGCAAAACCCTTGCCTCCCGTGGGATCGAGATTGATTTCGTGCAGGACAATCACTCCCTCTCGTCCCAAACCGGCACGGTCCGCGGCCTTCACTTTCAAGCCCCGCCTTTCGCTCAGGACAAGCTGGTGCGCTGCGGGCGCGGGTGCCTGTTTGATGTGGCCGTGGACATCCGCAAAGGCAGCCCGACGTACGGCCATTGGGTTGGGTATGAGCTTAGCGCCGAAAACGGGCTACAACTGCTGGTGCCCCAAGGGTTCCTGCATGGCTTTGCCACGCGCGCAGCGGACACTGAGATCATCTACAAATGCTCAAACTATTATGACCAGCCGAGCGATGGCGCCGTGCGTTTTGATGACCCCGACATCGGCATCGACTGGGGCCTGAGCGGCCCCGCCGTCCTCTCCGCCAAAGACGATTCCGCGCCCCTGCTCAAGAATTTCGACAGTCCCTTCACGTGGGAGGGTGCCGCATGAAACTCCTGATCACTGGCGGCGCCGGGTTTATCGGCTCTGCAGTTGTCCGGCTGGCGGTGCAACGTGGCCATGAGGTGGTTAGTCTCGATGCGCTCACCTATGCCGGACGCCTTGAAAATGTCGCCGACGTGGCGGACAGCCCGCTTTACCGCTTTGAACACGCCGATATTCGCGACCGCGCCGCCCTCGGCCGCGTTTTTGAGACCCACAAACCCGACGCCGTGATGCATCTCGCCGCAGAGAGCCACGTTGACCGCTCCATCGACGGACCCGGTGATTTCATCGAAACCAACATCACCGGCACCTACAATATGCTCGAAGCGGCCCGCGCCCATTGGACTGCGATGAACTCGCCCGACACTTTCCGCTTTCATCACATTTCAACGGATGAGGTCTACGGCTCTTTGGGCGACGAAGGGCTGTTCACCGAAACCACCCCCTATGACCCGCGCTCACCCTATTCCGCCTCCAAGGCCAGTTCCGATCACCTCGTCCGCGCTTGGCATGAAACCTACGGCCTGCCGGTCGTGTTAACCAATTGCTCAAACAATTACGGCCCCTATCACTTCCCGGAAAAGCTCATCCCCAAGGTGATCCTGAACGCGCTTCAGGGTAAAGAATTGCCAATCTACGGTCAGGGGGTGAACGTGCGTGACTGGCTCTATGTCGAAGACCACGCCGATGCCCTTCTGCTGGCCGTGACCAAGGGCAAACCGGGCCGATCCTATAATGTCGGCGGCCACAACGAGAGACGCAACATCGACCTTGTCCGCTCTATTTGCGCCATTCTCGATGACAAGATGCCACGCGCAAGCGGGCCCTACAAAGATCTCATCACTTTTGTTACCGACCGCCCGGGCCATGATGCCCGCTATGCCATCGACCCCACACGCATCATGACCGAACTCGGCTGGAAACCCTCGGTTACCGTTGAACAGGGGCTTGAAAAGACAATCGATTGGTATCTTGCCAACGAAGCTTGGTGGCGCCCCCTGCTTGAAATTGATGGAGTCGGCAGCCGTGTCGGCACCGGTTAAGTGAGGGAACGATGACTCTCCTGATTTTCGGCCAAACCGGGCAAGTCGCCACAGAGCTTGCAAAGCAGGCCCCTGACGCCCATTTTCTCGGCCGCGCCGCTGCCGACCTGTCTGACCCCGCGGCCTGCGCCTCTGCCATTCTTGCCGCCGCCCCAAGCGCAGTGATCAATGCCGCCGCCTATACCGCCGTCGACAAGGCAGAAGAGGAAGAACCCCTCGCCACGACCATTAACGCCGACGCCCCCGCCGCAATGGCCCGCGCCTGCGCCGAACTGAACATCCCCTTCGTGCACATCAGTACGGACTATGTGTTCAATGGTGGCGGCACCGCTCCTTGGACGGCGAACGACAAAACCGGCCCGCTTGGCGCCTATGGCCGCTCCAAGCTCAAAGGCGAAGACGCCATTCTCGAAATTGGCGGGCGCTTTGCCATTCTGCGCACCAGCTGGGTTTTTTCCGCCCATGGCAGCAATTTCGTTAAAACCATGCTGCGCCTTTCTGAAACCCGTGATGCCCTAAGCGTGGTCAATGATCAGATCGGCGGCCCTACCCCCGCCGCATCTATCGCCGCCGCTTGCTTGACTATCGCAGAGCAACTGGCACAGTCCCCGGACAAATCGGGCACCTACCACTTCTCCGGCGCGCCTGACTGTAGCTGGAAGGATTTCGCCGAAGCGATCTTTGAGCACGCCGGGCGCAAGATGAACATCACCGGCATTCCCACCGTCGACTATCCCACCCCCGCCGCGCGTCCGCTCAATTCCCGACTGGATTGCTCCTGCCTTGAACAGACATTTAACATTCCGCGCCCGGATTGGCGCAACGGTCTTCGCACCGTACTTTCTGACCTGAAAGAGTTGAAAAAATGACCCAACGCAAAGGTATTATTCTCGCTGGCGGCTCTGGCTCCCGACTGTATCCGATCACGATGGGGCTCTCGAAACAGCTGCTCCCGATCTATGACAAACCGATGATCTACTACCCGATCTCGGTGCTTATGCTGGCCGGCATCCGCGAGATTGCGATGATCACGACACCGCAAGATCAGGAGCAATTCCAGCGCATGCTCGGCGATGGTTCGCAATGGGGGCTGTCGCTCACCTATATCACCCAACCCGCGCCCGATGGCTTGGCCCAGGCCTATATCCTCGCGGAGGATTTCCTTGATGGGGCGCCCTCGGCCATGGTGCTGGGCGATAACATCTTTTTCGGCCACGGGCTGCAGGACCTGCTGGCGGAAGCCGATGTGCAAACCACAGGCGGCACCGTTTTCGGCTATCACGTCGCCGATCCCGAACGCTATGGTGTGGTCAGCTTCGACGAGGATGGAAACGCCCGCAAGATCATCGAGAAGCCAGAGGTGCCGCCTTCAAACTACGCGGTCACCGGCCTCTATTTCCTCGACGCAAACGCGCCCGCGATGGCGAAGAAGGTCACACCGTCCGCACGGGGCGAGCTTGAAATCACCACGCTTCTGGAAATGTATCTCGACGCTGGCAAGCTGACGGTCAAGCGTATGGGGCGCGGCTATGCGTGGCTCGATACCGGCACGCATGGCTCCTTGCTTGATGCGGGCAACTTCGTGCGCACGTTGGAACGCCGCCAAGGCCTCCAGACGGGCTGCCTCGACGAAATCGCCTATGATCTGGGCTGGATCACGAAAGAAACGCTTTCAGAACGCGCCAAGATGTTCGCCAAGAACGAATACGGCCGCTATCTCAAAAGCCTGCTTGACTGACGCACCCGCCGCTTCATCTGACTGAAAATATCCCCGCCGGAGGCTCCTGACGGTTCCAATCGCGCTACGGGTTCGTAATCTGGGCCGCACGATCCCCCGAACGCGCACTCACCTGTCGCTTTCGGGGGTCGTTCACTCACTCTGCCGCATTGCGCCGTGGCAAAACCCAGTCCGGGCGCGGGAAATGACAGGTATAACCGTTGGGAATCCGCTCAAGATAGTCTTGATGCTCCGGCTCCGCTTCCCAGAAGTCGCCCACAGGTTCAACCTCGGTCACGACCTTGCCGGGCCAAATCCCCGATGCGTCCACATCGGCAATCGTATCCTCGGCCACAGCCTTCTGCGCATCCGAAACATAATAAATTGCCGAGCGATAGCTCATTCCACGGTCATTCCCCTGCCGGTTCGGCGTGGTCGGATCGTGAATTTGAAAAAAGAACTCCAGCAACTGGCGATAGCTGATTGTCGCGGGGTCAAATATAACCTCGATCGCTTCGGCATGGGTGCCGTGGTTGCGATAGGTGGCATTGGGCACATCACCGCCGGAATATCCAACCCGCGTCGATTTTATGCCCGGCATTTTGCGGATCAGATCCTGCATGCCCCAAAAACATCCCCCCGCCAGAACCGCGCGCTCGCTCATGTCACATCCTCCACCTGATCCAAATAGTCGCCATAGCCTTCTGCCTCCATGTCCTCCTTCGGAATAAAGCGCAGCGAGGCCGCATTGATACAATAGCGCAAACCGCCACGATCCTGTGGCCCATCGGGGAATACATGCCCCAAATGGCTGTCTCCGTGGGTCGAGCGCACTTCGGTGCGGATCATGCCATGGGTCGTATCGCGATGCTCCACCACATGAGCCGGCTCAATCGGTTTGGTAAAGCTGGGCCAGCCGCAGCCGCTTTCAAACTTGTCAGACGACGCAAACAGCGGCTCGCCCGACACGATATCCACATAGATCCCAGCCGCCTTGTTGTCGTTCAACTCTCCCGACCACGGGCGTTCGGTCCCGTTTTGTTGGGTCACGCGGTATTGCTCCGGGGTCAACCGGGCAATCGCATCTTCGGTCTTTGCGTATTTCACATCATCCCTCCTCGTCGGGTTCATGTCCATTATAGGAGGGCGCAGACGCCGGATTTCAACCCGTCTCAGCGTTTCGTGATCACGCTGCCGCGGCCTCGTCCCGGATAAACACCAATCGACCGCCTTCGCTTTGGTCGGGTTGAAAGGCATATCCGCCGGTGTTGAAGTCTTTGAGTGCCTCGGCGTCTTGCAATCGGTTTTGAATGACAAACCGTGCCATCGCACCGCGCGCCTTCTTGGCAAAAAAGCTGACGATCTTGGCCTCGCCGCCGCGCATTTCCTTGAACACGGGCGTCACCACGTCAAGTTGCAACACATCCCGGTCAACCGCGCCAAAATACTCCTCGCTGGCGCAGTTGATCAAAACACCAGTGCCCAGCACCTCGGCCTGCGCGTTCAGCGCCTCGGCAATGCGTGGCCCCCAGAATTCATAGAGGTTCTTGCCGCGCCGGTTCTTCAGCCGACTGCCCATTTCCATGCGATGCGGTTCAATCGCATCGGTCGGGCGCAACAGCCCATACATGCCCGAAAGGATGCGCAAATGCCCCGCCGCAAATGCCATTTCGTCAGCGTCGAGCGAGGCCGCTTCCAGCCCGGCATAGGTGTCTCCATCGAACATCAACGCCGCAGCGCCGCGTTCCATCTGCCCGAAATTGCGGTAGCGGTGATAGTTCAGCTTGGACAGATCTGCGCTGATCCCCATCAGCTTGCCAATGTCTTGTTGACTTAGCCCACGCGCGGTCGCGGCCAGTTTCTCGGCCTCGGCCTGAAACATCGGCTCGGTCAGGGCGATCTCCCCGCCCGGATTTTCATTCAGCCGCTTGGCTGGTGACACAACGATCAGCATATTCTCTCCTGTAGGGTGCGTGATTTCACGCACCTCCCAATCTATCCGTCTTCACGAAGGATTTCCAGAAACGCATCACCAAAACGTTCGGCTCGCCGGTCGCCCAGAATGCGCAGCATCGCGCCGCTGTCGCGCGGCTTCATCTCGGCCACCTTGGCCAAAAGCGACGCCGAACAACTCATCGGTTTCAACGTTCCCCCCTCGCCACGGGCAAGGTCGGCCTGTGCCTGCAACAGCCGGTCATAGACCGCCCCCGCATCGCGCCCGGCCAGCTTGCGGCGGCTCGGGTGGACCGGCTCGACCTCACCCGCAATGACTTGCAGAAAATCATCACCATAGCGTTCCAGCTTTTTCGCGCCGACACCCGAAATCCGCGCCATATCGTCCAGCGTTATGGGGCGTTTTTCGGCCATTTCGATCAGGCTGCGATCATTGAAAATGATATAGGCCGGAACCGCTTGTGCCTCGGCCAGCGCGCGGCGCTTGGCCTTGAGCGCCGAAAGCAGCGGCGCATCCTCTTCGGACACAAGGGTTTTCACCGCCACGCGTGTGGAGGGTTTGGCGATGCTATCCTTGCGTAGGGTAATGTCTTCTTCACCTCTCAGGATCGCATGCGCGGCCTCGGTCATCTTGAGGGCACCGTGACGCTCCGGGTCGGGACGGCACAGGTCATGCCCCATCATCTGCCGGAAAATCGCCTGCCATTGCGGGCGCGAATACTCTTTGCCAACACCAAAGGTCGGCAAATCGTCATGGCCGCGCGCGCGCACCTTTTCGGTCGCGTTGCCGATCAGAATGTCGATCAAATGCCCGGAGCCGAACCACTCCCCCGTGCGCAGCATCGCCGACAATCCCATGCGCACCGCCTGTGTGCCGTCAAAGGTCTCGACCGGGCGTTCACAGATGTCGCAATTACCGCAGGCCTCACAGGTATCACCAAAGTAGGCCAGCAGCGCCTTGCGCCGACACTCCAACGCCTCGGCCAAGCCCAACAGCGCGTTAAGCCGCCCGTGATCCGCCACCCGCCGCTCAGGCGGGGCTAGGCCCTCGTCAATCTGGCTGCGGCGCAGGCGGATGTCGTCAGGACCATAAAGCGTAAGCGTTTCAGCCGGGGCGCCATCACGCCCGGCGCGACCGATTTCCTGATAATAAGCCTCGATTGATTTGGGCAAATCGGCATGGGCGACCCAACGGATATCGGGTTTATCGACCCCCATGCCAAAGGCCACCGTTGCCACCACGATCAGCCCGTCCTCGGTGTTGAAGCGATGCTCGACATGGCGGCGGTCATCGGCCTCCATCCCGCCGTGATAGTGACAGGCGTTATGCCCACCCTCACGCAGCGCCTGTGCAAGCCCTTCGGTCTTGGCCCGTGTGCCGCAATAGACAATGCCCGACTGCCCCTTGCGGGCGGCGGCGAACTCAAGGATCTGTTTGCGCGGCCCGTTCTTGGCCGCAAATGCCAAGTTAATGTTGGGCCGATCGAACCCATGCAAAAACACCTCAGGCGTTTGCCCGTCAAACAGGCGCGTGACGATCTCTTCGCGGGTTTCGGCATCGGCAGTGGCGGTAAAGGCGGCAAGCGGCACATCAAGCGCGCGGCGCAATTCCCCGATGCGCAGGTAATCGGGGCGGAAGTCATGGCCCCACTGGCTGACGCAATGGGCCTCGTCCACGGCGATCAGGCCAACGCCGATCCGTCGCAGCATCCCCATTGCCGACCCTACCGCCAGCCGTTCGGGCGCGATAAAAAGCAAGCGCAAGCGCCCCGCGTCTAGCGCCTCCCAAACTGCGTCAGTTTCTTCCGGTGTATTGCCCGAGGTCAGCGCGCCGGCCTCAACCCCGACTTCGCGCAGGCTTCGCACCTGATCCCGCATCAGGGCGATCAGCGGTGAAATCACCACTGTCACCCCCTCGCGCATCAGCGCGGGAAGTTGAAAGCAAAGGGATTTCCCCCCGCCGGTGGGCATGATGGCCAACACGTTGCGCCCTTCGGCGACCGCGTCGACAATATCTTCCTGTCCGGGACGGAAGGCATCAAACCCGAAAACATCGCTCAAAAGCGTGGCAGCGCCTGGCATGTTGATCCTGTGATTTCTTTGTCTGCTCTTATCAAAGACAATCACATTTTAAGATAATGTGAACAAGGCCCGATCAGACCTGCAGGCGCCCCCGGCTTCAGCCAAAGAAGATTGTCGGCAGGATATAGTCGCGCAGCGAAATGATGATGATGAATGCAACCAGCGGCGCGAGATCAAGCGGGCGTGTATCGGGCAAAACCCGGCGGATCGGTTGATAGATCGGCTCAAGCAGTCTGTTCAGCCCGAACCAAAGCTGCGCCACAAATGGCTGATGCAAGTTCAGCACCTGAAAATTGATCAGCCAGCTCATCACGATATGCGCCAGCATGATAAAGAACGCGACGTTAAGGATAAGCTGCAAAGGCCCGTAGATTGCCATCATGTTGCGAGTTCCTTTTTGTGTTCCACCGCATGTTCGCCACGACAGGTAAGTGCAGCCACCACAAAGAGCAAGAGCCGCGCATTAATCCTTGCCAGTAAAACCTTAATTCTGTCTAACTGACCAAGCATATGGGGGATGGATCATGAGCGGAATTTCTGCGCGCAAGCGTATTTGGGGCTGGTGGTTTTTCGACTGGGCAAGCCAGCCATACAACACTTTGCTGCTCACCTTTATCTTTGGTCCCTATTTCGCCGAAACGGTGCGCGATATGCTGGTGGCCGAGGGCATGCCTCTGGGCGAGGCCAAAGCGCAGGCGCAGGCTTACTGGGGCTATGGGCTGACCGTGTCGGGGCTGTTCATTGCCTTTTTTGCGCCGGTCCTTGGCGCCTTTGCCGACAGCACCGGGCGGCGCATGCCGTGGGTCTGGTTCTTCTCCCTGCTCTATGTGCTTGGCTCGGCGATGCTCTGGTATACCGCCCCCGAAGAGTTCAGCGTGACGCGCACCCTTGTCTGGTTCGGCGTTGGCCTGATCGGGATGGAGTTCGCGACCATCTTTACCAACGCAATGCTGCCCACGCTGGGCGACAAACAAGAAATCGGCAAGGTCTCGGGCACAGGTTGGGCGTTCGGCTATATCGGTGGGGTGCTGGCGCTTGCCATTGTGCTCTTGCTGTTTCAAGCGGGCGGCAACGGGCTTACGATGCTGGGGATTTCGCCGGTGCTGGGGCTTGACCCGGCCACCGGTGCCGATACCCGCGCTGTTGGGCCGCTGACTGCGGTCTGGTATGCCGTCTTTATGATCCCCTTCTTCCTCTGGGTGCGGGATGTAAAAGATCAAAACCATGTGCCCTATAAGGTCGGCAAAGCCTTGAGTGATCTTGGCACCACGCTCAAAGGCCTGCCAAAACGGCCCAGTTTGCTGGCCTATCTCACCTCGTCGATGCTCTATCGTGATGCTTTGAACGGGGTTTACACCTTTGGCGGCATCTATGCCTCGGGCGTGTTGAACTGGCCCATCATGCAAATCGGGATTTTCGGCATCATTGGCGCGCTGACCGGGGCGCTGTTCGCGTGGATCGGCGGCAAGGCGGATCGCCGTTTCGGGCCGAAACCGGTGATCATCACCGCGATTCTCGTGCTGATCGCCACCTCGCTCGCAATCATCCTGATCTCGCGCGAGAGCGTGCTGTTCATCGCCGTCGGGCCCGAGTCAACGCTCCCCGACCTCGCCTTCTTTATCTGCGGCGGGTTTATCGGCGCCGCCGGCGGCGCACTGCAATCGGCCAGCCGCACCATGGTCGTCTGGCAATCCAACCCGGCCCGGATGACCGAAGCCTTTGGGCTCTATGCGCTTTCGGGCAAGGCCACGACCTTCCTTGCGCCGGCTCTGATCGCGATCGTATCGGATCTGAGCGGGAACCAGACGATCGGCATTATGCCCATCGCGGGGCTGTTTCTTCTCGGGCTGATCCTGTTACTATGGGTCAAACCAGAGGGAGATCGCACCAAATGGTCCGTTTCTTAGTCGCCGCGCTTTTAAGCCTTTCAATCGCCATCCCCGCCGCGCAACCGGTGCAAGCGGCTGACAAGCTGGCCAAGCAGCTCTTTGGCGCCAAGAAAGCACCCTCACGCCAAAAGCCCGCCCCGCTTGGCAGCTATGCCAAGGGCTGTCAGGCCGGCGCGGTGCAGCTTCCTGAAACCGGGCCGACATGGCAGGCGATGCGCCTGTCGCGCAACCGCAACTGGGGGCAACCCGAAACCATCGACTATATCCGCAAACTCTCGAGCTTTGCGGCGCGCCAACGCGGGTGGCAGGGGCTCTATATCGGCGATATTTCACAGCCGCGCGGCGGGCCGATGCTCACTGGGCATCGCAGCCACCAGATCGGACTTGATATCGACATCTGGATGCTACCGCCCAAACGGCTTGATCTAAGCCGGTCCCAGCGCGAGAAGATTTCGTCGATCTCGATGCGCCGCGCCAAGGGGGCTTATACCAACAAAAGCTGGACCAATCAGCACCGCGAGATCCTCAAAGCGGCGGCATCCGACAAACGTGTCGCACGGATTTTCATCTTTCCGGGGGCCAAGGTGGATATGTGCAAATGGGCCAAGGGCGACCGGCGCTGGCTGCGCAAGATCCGTCCATGGTGGGGGCATCATTATCATTTCCATGTCCGGCTGAAATGCCCACGGGGCATGCGCGGTTGCGTCAATCAGGCCGATCCGCCGCGCGGTGATGGCTGCAAAGAGGCACAGCAGTGGGTGAACAATATCATTAACCCTCCGCCGCCCGATCCGAATTACAAACCCAAGAAGCGGCGCGAATTCGTGCTTGCCGATCTGCCCCAGCAATGCGCACGCGTTTTGCGCTCGCGCTAGGCGCGGTCTGTGTCACGGGGTTCGCGCTGATCGGGCATGCCCGTCAGCCGGATCAGCGCGCCACCTATATCGGCTCTTACAGCTGGCAGGAAAATGACCCCGCATTTGGCGGGTTCTCCGGGCTTGAGATGTCTGCCGATGGCCGACGGTTCACCGCGATATCCGATCACGGGAGCCGCGTTGACGGCACGCTGGAGCGGCAGTCAGGCGCCATTACCGGCGTTCTGTCCGAGCCACTGTTTCCTCTAAACACACCACGAGATGCGGCCCTTCCGCCCCAGCACTCCGATGCCGAAGGGCTTGCCATTCGCGACGACGGGCAAAGTTTTGTCTCGTTTGAAGGGGCGCATCGCGTCTGGTCCTATCCCACAGCCAAGGCGAAAGCGTCCCCCCTGCCCCAGCACCCCGATTTCAAGCACCTGCAAAGCAACTCTGGCCTCGAAGCGCTCGCCATTGATGCGCGCGGGTGGCTTTATGCCGTGCCCGAACGCTCCGGCAAAATGACGCGGCCTTTTCCGGTTTATCGGCATCGCGACGGCGCGTGGGACCGCACACTTGCCATTCCGCGCCGTGGTCATTTCCTTCCGGTTGGAGCAGATTTCGGGCCGGACGGGCGGCTTTACCTGCTGGAGCGCGACTTTGCGATGATCGGGTTTCGCAGTCGTGTGCGCAGTTTTGTGATCTCGGGCGACACGCTAACCGATGAACGTGAACACATCGTTACCTGCACGGCCCACCACGATAACCTCGAAGGGCTCGCCGTGTGGCGCGACACCGAAAACCGCATCCGGCTCACCATGATTTCGGACGATAATTTCCGCGCCTTCCAGCGCACCGAATTCGTCGAGTATGCCCTGCCCGCGCCCCTTGCCAAGACCGAGTAGCCACAGTATACGCCGCGCGTTCCCCATGATGGGGGCCATGTCTCCGCTACCATGTCAAAACGGACTAAAACCTATGCAAAAACACCACCTTCCCGGCATTCTTGCCATGGCCGCCATTGTTGTGGCCTCGAATATTCTCGTTCAATTCCTGCTGCTTGACGGGCTTCTGACCTGGGGCGCGTTCACCTATCCGCTGGCCTTTCTGGTCACCGATGTGATGAACCGCGTCTATGGCACGGGCCCGGCACGGCGGGTTGTGCTGGCCGGTTTTGTCACCGGCGTGATCTGTTCGCTGATCGGTTCGCAGGTCATGTTGCAGGGCGATGGCTATACCTTTGCCGCAGTGCCGCTGCGGGTTGCCGTGGCCTCTGGAATTGCGTTTCTAATCGCGCAACTCACTGATATTGCAGTGTTTGACCGCTTTCGCGGCGGGCAGTGGTGGCGCGCGCCGCTGGTGTCGACGCTGGTTGGCTCCGCACTGGATACGGCGCTGTTCTTTACCATCGCATTTTCGGCCAGCATCACGCTGTTCGGCGCCGAGGCCGACGGGGCGATCAACTGGGCGTGGGGGGCCACACCCTTCCTGACCATGGGGCCCGAGGCGCCGCTCTGGGTGTCGCTCGCTTTTGCCGACTGGATGGTGAAACTTGCCATCGCTTTAATCGCTCTTGTGCCATTCCGCATCATCGTGGGGTCTTTGACGGCCCGCACCACATGATTTTGTTTGACATATGATCCGGCTGTGGCAGGCTGGACTTAGTTGAAACAATGAAAGGAGGTGCTCTTGTGTCTAATGGGATCATGGAGAAATGCGTCGGAACAGTTTGGGAGACACGGACCTGAGGCAGCCCTCGGGTTTGAAAGACCCCAAATTGGTGTGACCTAACCGAAGCACCTCCTTAAATCTCGAAGGGCCGTTTCCAATGCGAAACGGCCCTTTTCGTTCGCGGCGCACGCTGTGTTAAGATTTGGCCGGATAGGCCGGAATGAGGGGGTGACATCCGGCTGCCCCCCGGCTGACATCCGGCTGACATTGGAATCGGACTTATGCCGTTAAGAATTACGGACGAAATATTAATCGAAGACTGGGAGCTGACAGAAAGCTTCACCCGGTCGAGCGGCCCGGGCGGGCAGAACGTGAACAAAGTGTCCACGGCGGTCGAGCTGCGCTTTGAGGCCGACCGCTCGCCGTCGCTCCCCGGTCCGGTCAAATCCCGGCTGCGCCGGTTGGCGGGGCGGCGCTGGACCAAGGAGGGGGCGCTGGTGATCTTCGCCGAGGAAACCCGCAGCCAAGCCCGCAACCGCGAGATCGCGCGGGAACGGTTGGTGGAGTTGATCCGAAAGGCGTTGGTGAAGCCTAAGTTTCGCGTGAAGACAAAACCGACGAAAGGGTCAAAGGAGCGGCGGTTGAAGGCGAAGAAGGTGCGGGGGAGGTGAAACGCCTCAGGCCCCCGATCAAACCGGCTAAGTATCGCTCGCAGTTAAGAGAGTTTCCACCCTCTCCAGATTTACGTCCAATGCGGACTGAAGACACAACAGACAGCCGAGCAAAGAAGTACTGTCACCGACGTCTGCCCTTCTGTGCAACAGAACCTCAACAGCCTTTCTCAGGTCCTCGGCGTCGTCTACCCGAAATTCCACGCCCGTGTCTGGTGACCCTGTGGCAGTCAGGTATTTCTCAACTTCACTGCTGTCGGGTTCCAACTGATCCACCGACCAATTCAATTTAGCCAAAACCGCAAACTCGGGCTTCCCCCCGCGACGCGGGATCCGAAAACAACCCAAGTGGATAATATCAACCCAATCCAACGGCATGGTAATTTTCAACTTAATGTTGTTGCCCCACTCCTCGACCAGCTCTCGTCGAATTGCACGCTCAACGAATGTCTTGATGCTATCGCCTTCAGCGTAGTCTTCCCAATCCGCCGACCCCGACGCCAAGGGCATCCGCTTTCCCGCCCCTTGCAACGCGCTTTTGGATTGAGTGCACACGACGAGGTAGTTGTCCTTGGTAATCCCCAAGAGGCTTACGCCGACTTGGTTTGTCATGGGGGCGGCCCGCAGACAGCGGATTCAACGTCGCCGACGCACCGTCCAGATTAAACGGAACACGGGTGGCTGCGCGGTTCACAACAGTTTTTACGCCGCCTTCCTTCTCGGAAAAGTCGCTAAGTGATGCTTCGCCAGCACAAAGGGTTGAATAGTAGTTTGTTTTGAAAATTTGGATGTTCTGCATCTCGACAGAGAAATCAGTAAGTATTCCAACTTTGTTTTCGTTTATCAGGGGCTTCTTGAGAAACTGTCCCAGTGTTTTCTGAAAACCGTAAGCTTTGAACAAACGGGCGTCGGCGCGAATACGACCAACCACCGAGTCTTGCCGCGCATTCGATTCATCGACGACAATCGGGCAATCCCAATCATCCTGCTGGAAGGCTTTTGTGTTTATCTCATCAGAAATATGCACCGCCCCATCAAACCCATCTGGGGGCCGCACGTTTCTGAACCCTTCGCGCGCGTCTTTCGGCGCGGGGTCAAGAAATTGAGAACGAATTGACAGGTCGTTATTGACCGAAATTTCCAGAGCGCGCACCCGGTTCGCGCCGCTATTGGACATCACAAATTTGACGAAAAACCCCGCCACCCCGATGAGGAAAGCCCAATACGGGCTTATTGACCAGACGCGCGGCCCAAAGATCGCGGTCGCCAATGTCGTTACGATCCAAATTGCATAAACAGCCAAAGTCAGTTTCGGCCGTTTGCTCAGGGTGATCACAAAGAAATTGAAATAGTCCTTAATCGACCTGAGTTGCCTGAAAGGTGGCCCAAGGAATAGCTTTTGTAATGTCATCGTTGCAATTCCCCCTAAACCACAACCTCCACCTTCTCCTGCTCCCCAACCCCGAACACCCGCTTATAGCGCGCAATCTCGCTCGCTGGTCCCATCGCCTTGTTCGGGTTGTCCGAGAGTTTCACCGTCGGGTTGCCGTTGGCCGAGACCGCCTTGCAGACCAGCGAGAACGGCGAGAGCGCGTCATCCGGCGTCAAACCACGGAAATCATTGGTGAGCAGCGTGCCCCAGCCGAAGCTGATCTTGGCGCGGCCCTTGAATTGCTCATGCAGGGTTTTGATCTTGTCCACGTCCAGCCCGTCGGAAAAGATAATCAGCTTTTCGCGCGGGTCTTCGCCGCGTGATTGCCACCAGTTGATGGCGATTTCGGCGGCGGTGGCGGGGTCGCCGCTGTCGATGCGGATGCCGGTCCATTGGGTGAGCCAGTCGGGCGCGTTATCAAGGAACCCTTGGGTGCCGTAGGTGTCAGGCAAGATGATGCGCAGGTTGCCCTCGTGATCGGCGTGCCAATCGGAGAGCACGTCATAGGGGGCCTGTGCCAGCGCGGCGTCATCGGGCGCGAGGGCGGAATAGACCATGGGCAGCTCGTGTGCGTTGGTGCCGATCGCTTCGATATCGCGTTTCATGGCGATGTGGCAATTCGAGGTGCCGACGAATTTATCGCCCAAGCCTTCGATCATCGCCTGCACGCAACGGTCCTGCCAGAGATAGGAGTGCCGCCGACGGGTGCCGAAGTCAGCGATTTTGAGGCCGTCGAGCGGGCGCAGCGCCTCGACCTTTTCCCAAAGCTTGGTCATGGCGCGGGCATAGAGCACCTGCAGCTCGAAGCGGCCCATATCATCCAGCACGGCGCGGCCGCGTAGCTCCATCAACACCGCCAAAGCGGGGATTTCCCAGAGCATGACCTCGTGCCATTTGCCCTCGAACGTCAGCTCATATTGGCCGTCGCGTTTTTCGAGGTGGTAGTCGGGCAGGCGCAGCCCTTCGAACCACTCCATGAAATCGGGGCGGAACATCGAGCGTTTGCCGTAAAACATATTGCCACGCAGAAAGGTCGATTCCCCGCGAGAGAGCGAGAGGGAGCGGATGTGGTCAAGCTGTTCGCGCAGCTCGCCCTCGTCGATCAGCTCGGCAAGGCGGATGTCTTTGCTGCGGTTGATCAGCGAAAAGGTCACCTGAGTGTCGGGTTTATTGTGGAACACCGACTGGCACATCAGGAGTTTGTAGAAGTCATTGTCGATCAGCGACCGCACGATCGGGTCGATTTTCCATTTGTGGTTCCACACACGGTTCGCAATATCCAATGGCTCGGCCCTTTCCTGCGGTTGCGAGAGTCGTTTTACGCCATATCGCGGCGGCCCACCAACCCGAAATCAGGCGCGGCGCGGCTGATCGCCGGTCTGTCGGAGGGAGGGGGCCAGATTGACAAGCAATGTCAGCAGTTCCCTCTTGCGAAACGGCTTGGCCATAAAGCCTTCCATCCCGGCCTCGAAACACGCCTCCTTGTCGCTGGCAAAGGCGTTGGCGGTGAGCGCGATGATGCGCGGTTGCGGGCCATTGCGGGCACGAATCGCGCGCGTCGCGCTGAGCCCGTCCATGCGCGGCATCGACATATCCATCAGCACGAAATCAGGCGCGTCGCGGGCAACGGCCTCGACCGCCTCCTCTCCGTTCTGGGCATAGCTGAGCGTGATCGGCAGATCAGCGAGGAACTTGCCAAGGATCATGCGGTTGGTCGCATTGTCGTCGGTCACGAGGACATGCATCCCGCCGAGCACTGCGGTCTTGGGCAGGACCGGTTCGTTTGATTTCACCGCGCTGGCGATGGGTTCGACCACCACCGTGACGACAAAGGACGAGCCCTGCCCGACGGTCGAGCTGATCGCGATGTCGCCGCCCATCGCCCGCGCCAGCAGGCGCGAGATCGGCAGGCCAAGCCCGGTACCACCAAATTGCCGGGTGGTGGCGTTGTCGGCCTGTCCGAACTCTTCAAAGACGCGTTCAAACCTGTCGGCGGGGATGCCAATGCCGGTATCCTGCACAGCTATCGCGAGGTTGATCGTTGCGTCGGCGCCGGGTTGGGCTTCGGCCTCGTCACCGGGCGTATTCTCGGCATCGGGCACGACGGGGGGCGCGTCGATCTTGACGCTGACGCCGCCGGTCTTGGTGAACTTGATCGCATTGCCGATGATATTGAAAAGGATCTGACGTAGGCGCACATCATCGCCAAAGACCCGCTCGGGCACCTCCGCCTCCACTTCCATCTTGAGGCTCAGCCCCTGAGCCGTGCCTCGGGACCGAGCAGCGAAAGCACATCATCGACCACCTCGCGCGGGTCGAAGGGCACCGGCGACAGCTCGACCTTGCCAGCGTCGAGTTTTGAGAAATCGAGCACGTCATTGATGATTGTCGAGAGCGTCTCGCCTGAGCGGCGCATGGTTTCCAGCATCTTTTTCCCCTCGGCCGGAAGGCCCTGTTCAGACAGAAGATCCACCATGCCGATGATCGCACTCATCGGTGTGCGGATCTCATGGCTCATCGTGGCGAGGAAGCGCGCCTTGGCTTGGGCCGCCTCTTCGGCGGCTTCTTTGGCGCGGGCAAGGAAGGCTTCCTTTTCCTTAAAATCGCTGATGTCACGCGCGATCATGATCGAACTTTCAAGCTTGCCATCCTCGCCAAGGATCGGCACGCGGTTCATGCTGATCCAGAACGCGCGCCCGTCCTTGGTATGGTTCACAAACTGGGTGCGCAGCGGCTGTGAGCCATCGCAAAGGTTGCGAAAGGCGGCGTCGGCCTCGGCGCAATTGTCCGGCGCGCTCAGAATATCGCAAGGGGTTTTGCCGATCACCTCTTCGCGCGGGCAACCGTTCATCTGCGTAAAGGCGTCGTTGACCCAGACGATCTCTCCCTTGGCGTCACAGATAAAGATGCTGTCGTTGGCGTGTTCCGCCACCTGAACAAGCCGGCGGTTTTCGCGCTGTTGTGCCAACATGTCGGCGGTCGCCTTTGCAAGAGCGAGGCTGTTGCGCAGGATCATTTTTTTGGATTTATACTGTCGTTCATAGGTTTCGTTAAAGAAGCGGATAAAGGTGATGGAGACGAACCCCATCACAAGAAGCGCGATCAGATCGGTCACCTGTGCGCGGCTGGCATCATGCCCGGTCATCCCGTCGACGACGATATAGCAGCCCGTGCAGGCAAAGATCAGCAGGCTCCACAGCGCCACCGGCTTGTGAAAACTCCAGAACACCCCGGCATAGACCGACGCCGTCATGAGAAAGGCCAGCGCCAGCGACGTGGCATCGCGATCCGGCGCGGCATGCAGGATGACAACCACCCCGAGAGAAACAGCCGCAGCCTGGAACAGGGCCGTGAAGGTCGAGAGGGCAAAAAGGGTTTTATGCGGTATGAATTGTAACCGCCGACCACGCAGGGCGGACAGGACATAGGTATCGAGCAGATCGCTCAGCATGAGCACCACGGCGATCGTGGCCGTGGTGAGCAACGTGGTGTTATAGGCGACCATCACGACGATGACGAAGACCAGCAGCTTGCGCGTCCAATAAAAGCGCAAGCGCCCGCGCGCGTATTCCTGCAACAGACCCTTGGGGCTGTGGCGGTGCTCGAAAGCTTCGAAGCGGCGGGTGGCTTCGGCGATTTCAGGACTCATCAAGGCAGGGCTTTCACATCACGACGTCAAAAATCGCCCTGTCTTATGCGCAAAAGAGTTAAGAAAGTCGCAACCCCGCTGCGGTTCCCGGCCCTGATTTACCTGCAAGTTTACCTGCAAGGCGCCGCCCCGCCCGCGCTGCCCTGCCCGCGTCACGACGCCTCAACGCCTTCAGAGCAGCGCGACGCCGCCCGTTTCCATCGCCCCCAGCGCCGCCGCCAGCGAGCCATCAAGATCAATCGCCCGGCTCAGCCCGCGCTCGACCTCGACGGCAAATCCCAGCTTTGCCGCATCAAGCGCCGAGTATTGCACGCAAAAATCCATCGCCAGCCCGACCATGGTCAAGCGGTCGACCCCGCGCCCGCGCAGCCACCCCTCAAGCCCGGTGGGCGTGGTCCGGTCATTTTCGAAAAACGCTGAATAGCTGTCGATATCCGGGTTCATGCCTTTGCGAATAATCAGCGCCGCCGGGTCGGTGGCAAGCTCTGGGTGAAACGCCGCGCCTGCGCTGCCTTGGACGCAATGATCCGGCCACAGCACCTGTGTGCCATAGGGCATTTCGACCGTCTCGAACGGGGCCTTGCCGACATGCGACGACGCAAACGAAGAATGCCCCGCCGGGTGCCAATCCTGTGTCAGCACAACAGTGTCGAAATCCGCCATCCGCGCGTTGATACCGGCGACGATCTCATCGCCCCCTGCCACGGCCAGCGCACCGCCGGGGCAAAAATCAACCTGCACGTCTATTACGATCAGAGCTTCGCTCATTTTCTCTCTCCTCTTTACCCCTCAAGGCGAGACTGGCCGCAAGGTTTGGCAAGGTCAACAGGTCGCGGCCCGTTGCGGCCCCCTGCCCTTGTCAGTTTCTCAGAAGAGGCGTAAATCGCGGCACATGTATACATGCCGCGCCCTTTATCACTTTGCCCGTTTCGATGATCCCGCCGCTCTGCGCGCGCCGCTTCAGGCGCTGTGCGAGGACAACGGGATCACCGGCTCGCTTCTTTTGGCGCGCGAAGGGATCAACGGCACCATCGCCGGGCGCATGCCGGGGCTGGATGTTGTGCTTGAGCATATCAAGGCGCTGCCCGGCTGCGCCGATCTGGAATGGAAAGACAGCCCCGCGCGCGAACAACCGTTCCGGCGCATGAAGGTGAAGCTCAAGAAAGAGATCGTCACCATGGGGCAGCCCGATGTCGATCCGCTGGCCCGTGTTGGTCATTATGTCGAGGCCACCGAGTGGAACGCATTGATCCAGTCACCCGATGTTGCGGTGATTGATACGCGCAACGATTACGAGGTTGCCATCGGCACGTTTCAGGGCGCGGTTGACCCCGAAACAGCCAGCTTTCGTGACTTTCCCGCGTGGTGGGAAAAGAACAAGGACCGCTTTCACAACAAGCGGATCGCGATGTTTTGCACCGGCGGTATCCGCTGTGAGAAATCGACCAACTATCTGATCGGTCAAGGGGTTGATGAGGTTTACCACCTCAAGGGCGGGATCCTGAAATACCTCGAAGAGGTGCCACAGGAAGACAGCACATGGGACGGCGAGTGCTTTGTCTTTGATAACCGCGTGTCGGTCGGGCACGGATTAAAGGAAGGGCCGCATTTGCTTTGCCATGCCTGCCGCCGTCCGATCCTGCCTGAGGACCGCAGCCGCCCGGAGTATGAGGACGGGGTGAGTTGTCATCATTGTGCCGGTGAAACCACCGAGGCGGACAAGGCGCGGTTCCGCGAGCGGCAAAAACAGATCGCCCTCTCGGCGGCGCGCGGCGAAAGCCATATGCGTCAGGCGTAACGCGGCGCGCATCCAAGTCACGCAGCATAGGCCCGCGCAACGGCTGGCCTTACCGGCCACCCGAACCGGCCCACCCGGATCAGGAGTTGCTGTTGATCGTCGTGCCCAGCCCGACCGCAGCGCCCAGAAGGCCCATGATGGTCTGCGCGGCGGTGACCGGGCTTTCCGTGGCCAGAACCGTGTCGCGCGGATTGATCTCAAACTTGCGGGCGGCGAACAGACCGTCGGCCGTGGTCAGATCAAATGTGAACACCACCTGTTGCATCGCTGGCCCCTTGCCATCGCTGCGCAGTTGCCGTTCGGAATAGTCGCGCAGCACCAGCACGCCCTTGGGGTTGGCCCGGCTTTCGGACAGGCCGCCGATGATCGACATCGCCTCAAGCGCGCTGATCTGTTCCTTTTCGAAATAGATCAGCTCTTCGCGACCGGTCGCGCCCAGCGCGGTAAAGTAGCGTTTGTCTTCCTCGACCAGCACCTTGTCGTTGCCACGCACCACCACGTTCTTGCTGGCGTTGGCAAACAGATCGTCGGCGCGGATTTCATAGGTTTTGCTGCCACGGATCAGCCGCACCAGCGGGTTGCGCAGGCTTGAGGCGATCCCGCCGCCCTTTGCAATCAGGCTCAGGATCGTGACATTGCGCCCTTCCAGAGGATAGCTGCCCGGCTTGGCCACGCCGCTGACCAGATCGGCAGAGTTGCTTTGCCCCGAGGTGTGCCGCACCTGCACCTGCGCATCCGGCGCGACGGGGGTCAGCGCCTCGGAAATCTTGGCGCGGGCGGCGTCGGCGCTCATCCCGCTGACATACATATTTTGTGCATAAGGCACGAAAATCTCGCCCGAAGGCGACACGATCAGGCCCTTCATCTCGACCATCTTCTGGTTCGGTGACATCAGCAGCGAATTTTCCTGACTGTCCCAAATCACAAGGTCGATCACGTCACCGCTGCGGATGATCTTGCCCGCCGGTCCACGGTTCCCTGAGAGCCAGTGATAGCCACCGCGCCAGCCCGTTGCCGGCCATTTGCGCAGGGCGCCAACATTGGCGCGGGCCACTTCGACAACCTGAAAGCTGGGCGCTTCGGCCTCTTTCTCTTTGAGTATCTCATTGACCATGCCGGCACCGCGCGGCAAGGAGCATGCCGCAAGGAACAAAACCGCAGCAAACACACAAATGTGCTTCGAATAGTGGCGCACAGGATCCCCCCAAGGTATCCAATATCAAGTATTGCAAATTGTATTACACGCTATATGCGGTGATACATAGAGGGTAATTCGCGCTGAGTTAAAGGAAAATCGCTTGACGTTGCCAAATCGCCAAACCCGCCACGTTCTGGTGCTGGGCGCCAGCGGCAAGCTGGGTCGGATGCTGCGCCGCGCGTGGGAATTGTCCCCTCCTGAGGGGCTGACAATAGATTGGCAATACAGGGAAAATGCACCCGAAGCTGGGCGGCTCTGGCGGGTTGGAGAGGCGCCGTTGCCCGCGCTGCCGCGCTGTGATGCAATTTTGGCACTTTGGGGCGTGACCCCCGGCGCGGGGCGCGATCTGGCTGAAAACCGCCGCCTTGCGCTTGCGGCGATGGATTTGGCCGAAGCGCTTGGGGCGACGCGCGTGTTGCACTGTTCTTCGGCCGCCGTTTACGAACCCGGCCCCGTTGCACAGGCTGAAGCGGCCGCAGGCGGGGCGATCAACGCCTATGGCGCGGCCAAGCTGGAGATGGAAACCGCGTTGAGCGACTGGCGCGCGGCGCACCCAGAGGGGGCGGAAAGCGTGGCATTGCGGATTGCCAATGTTGTCGGGGCCGACAGCCTGTTTGCCGCCATCGGGCGCGGCGCGGACCCGATCACGCTTGACCAGTTCGCCGATGGCGAGGGGCCTTGGCGCAGCTATATCTCGCCGCTCGCCCTTGCCCGCGCCTTTGCCACGCTTCTTGTGGCCGAGCGGGGCGCCTTGCCGCGCACGCTCAACATCGCCGCCCCTGCGCCGGTCGCGATGGAGGCGCTGGCCCGCGCTGCGGGGTGCGACGTTGCATGGCGCGAGGCCCCCGAGAGTGCCGCGCCTATGGTCTCGCTCGACACGCGCGCGCTTGGCCGGATCATCGCGCTTGCACCCGAAACTGCCGACGAGATGATCGCCGCTTGGCGCCAGATAGAAGGCGGCGGCGCATGACCCTGTCCAAGCGCCTGATGGATATCACCCTTGCGCTGTTGCTTGCCGTGGTGCTGTCGCCGTTGATCCTTGGGCTGATCCTCGTCATCGCGCTCCGCGACGGGCGGCCAATCTTTTACATCGCCGAGCGGATGAAAACACCCAGCCAGCCGTTCAACCTGTGGAAATTCCGCACCATGCGCACCGCCGCCCAGAACGAGGGCGTCTCGGGCGGGGACAAGGCCGACCGGATCACCCGCACGGGCCGTTTCCTGCGCCGCAGCCGTCTGGATGAGGTGCCGCAACTGTGGAACATCCTGCGCGGCGACATCAGCTTTGTCGGCCCGCGCCCGCCGCTGCGCCGCTATGTCGAAGCCTTCCCCGACCTCTACGGCGAGGTCCTTCGATCGCGGCCCGGTGTGACCGGGCTGGCGACGCTGGTGTTTCACCGCACCGAGGAGCGGCTTCTTGCGCCCTGCACCACGCCGGAAGAGACCGAGGCCGTCTATGTGCGCCGCTGTGTTCCGGCCAAGGCGAAGCTTGACCTGATCTATGCGCGCAACCGCTCTTTGTGTTTTGACGCAGTGTTGATGGCCAAAACGGTGGTGCGCCGCGTGCCGCTGCGGCGGCGGCGCTGAGCCGCTGACTTGCCAGAATCGCGAAGCTCCGGCAGCATGAGGGCGGTTTTCAACTTTGATTTCGGAGCATTTTCCACATGAAATTCCCTTTAAAACCCTTCGTGGCCGCGCTGGCTCTGTCGCTTGGCGCCGTGCCGGTGATGGCCGATATGGCCGCGCATCTTGGGCCGATGGCCAAGGTTATGAAACCCGGCGCTGATGGTGCGTGGCTGATCGAGGATACCGACAATTGGCTAACCCTGAAAAACGCCACCGCCCCCGGCGCGATCCAGTATTACTGGATGGGTGTGCCAGATTCTCAGGGGCCGAATTACACCGTCTCGGTCAACCTTGTGACCCAGACCGACACCCCCGCCACGCCGGCCTATGCCGGGTTGATCTTTAACTATCGCGCCAAGGACAGCTATTTCGGTGTCACCATCGGCACCGATGGCAAGGGCTATCTCTTTATCCGCTCGCCCAGTGGGTTCAAAACCCACACGGAAGAGAAGGTGCAGGCAAAAAACGATGGCTCGGATGTGCTGACCGCGACGGTGACGGGCAATAAGGTCACATTTGAACTAAACGGTGCGACCTTTGTCAGCATGGACAACCCCAACGGGTTCTCGCCCAAGCTGGGGCTTATGGCGATTGGTCAGGGGCTGTTCGGCTTTACCCGGTTCACGATTTACTGACGCGGGCGATTTCGGGGGGCGTTGCGGCGGCGCGCCCCATTTGGCCCGATCCGTTGAACGCGCATGATCGTGCCGCGATGCCGGTCATTCACCGGGCTGTAAACCATATGGACAGGCTGCTCTCGGCGCGTTTATGGTCGGGGCTATTGCGGTGCGCTGTTGGTCAGACCTTGGGTTTCAAGGCGCATGGCAGCTGCGCGCCGAAGTTCTAATGTTTTGGGCCGGTCATGACACCAGACAGACAGCTGATCTCGATCGTCGTTCCGTGCTACGACGAGGAAGAGGTTCTTGGCGAAACACTGATCCGGCTTGATGAATTGAGCAAAACCGTGCCCAGCTGCGCGTTTGAGTTCATCTTTGTTGATGACGGGTCAACCGATGGCACCAACCGCATCCTTCGCGACGCTGCAACGCGTGACGATAGGGTCAAGGTGGTGGTGTTCTCGCGCAATTTCGGCCAACAAATTGCGGTCACCGCCGGGATTGACCTTGCCCGTGGGGATGCCGTTGTCCTGATGGACAGCGATTTGCAGGACCCGCCCGAAGTGGTTGCCGAAATGATCGACCTGTGGCGCAGCGGCTATGACGTGGTCTATGGCACGCGCCTGTCACGCGAGGGCGACGATTGGTTCAAGCGCAATTCGGCACGCGGGTTTTCACGGCTTATCAACCGTCTTTCCGAGGTGCCGATCCCCGAGGACACCGGCGATTTTCGCCTGATGGGGCGCTCGGTCGTTGATGTGCTCAAGGAAATGCCCGAGCGGCACAGGTTTTTGCGCGGCATGGTGGCGTGGACGGGGTTTCGGCAGGTCGCGCTCCCCTATGACCGGCCCGAGCGCTATGCCGGGACAACCAAATACCCGCTGCGCAAGATGGTGCGCTATGCGCTGGACGGGTTGTTGTCGTTCTCGACCAAGCCGCTGCAAATCTCGATTGCGCTTGGCTTGCTTGCGGCGGGGCTGGCGGTGGCGGGAATTTTCTATGCGCTCGTACTGCGGCTGTTTACCTCGGTCTGGGTCGAGGGCTGGACCGCGTTGATGATCGCGGTGCTGTTTCTTGGTGGCGTGCAGTTGGTTTCGCTTGGGATTATGGGCGAATATGTCGGGCGCATTTACCGAGAGGTGCAACGCCGCCCGCTGTATGTGGTGCGCGAGGTGGTCGGGTTCAAACGCTCCGCGACCGGGCGTGCCGCGCCCGAACAGGAGGCGGGGCTGGCCTCTGCGCGGGCCCCCGATCCTGATCCAGACCCCGATCCAAAACCGGAGCGCAAGGGATGAAACGCGGGCTTCAGCTTGCTGTTGGCTTTGCGCTGGCGGCGCTATTCTTGTGGCTGACACTGCGCCATGTGGACCGGGCCGCGCTGGCGCGGGCCTTGGGCGGGGTTTCGGCGCTCTGGTTTTTGCTTGCGCCGGTGTTGCTCGGGCTGGGGTATCTGTGCCGGATCTGGCGGTGGCACATGATGTTGCGCCGGTACAATCCCACCCTCCCCTTTGGGCGCAGCGCGGTGGTGTTTACCGGTTCGATCGCGGTCAACAACCTGTTGCCGCTGCGGGCCGGCGATGCCTTGCGGGCGTTTGCCTTTACCGGTTGGCTGGGGGTTGTTTCCGGCTCGGTGACGGCCACGGTCGTGGTCGAGCGGCTATTGGATTTGAGCGTGTTGATCCTTGCGCTGGCGCTGGCGCTCTGGGCGTTTTCGCTGGGCGCTGACGCGGTGGGGTTGGCGCGGTCGGGGGGGATCGTGCTTGCGCTTGCCGGGGCGGGCTGTCTTGTATTGTTGTTGCAACCACGCTTGCTTGGGCTGGCGTTGTCCGCGTTGGAGCGCGGTGCCGCGCTGATCGGGCCGGGCGCGCGGGCGCGGGTTGCGCAATTCACCACCCCCTGCGCGACACGCTGAACGATCTGTCGGGGCGTCATATCATGCCCGCTCTGGTGGTTTGGTCGCTGCCGGTCTGGGCCTTTGAAGGCGCGTGTTACTGGGCGATTGCCCAAGGTTTGCCGTCGCTCACGGCCCCGTTGGGGGCGTGGCTTGCCATGCCGGTGGGCACGTTGTCGACGCTGCTACCGTCAAGCCCCGGACATGTCGGCACCTTCGACTATTTCACCCAAGCCGCGATGCGCGCAGCGGGCAACCCGCTTGCCCCTGCGACCGCCTTTGTTCTGATCACCCACGCCATGTTGTGGCTTTGCACCACCGTAACGGGCGGTCTGTGCCTGATGCTGTGGTCGGTGCGGCGCGGCAAACGCTCCACAGCGGGGCCGACATGAACCAGCCCAAGCATATCGCGATCATCGGCGCCGGGTTCACCGGGCTGGCGGCGGCGCGTGACCTTGCCCGCGCAGGCAATCGCGTTACCGTCTATGAGGCCGATCCTTTTGTCGGCGGCCTTGCCGGCGCGTTCACCCCCCATGGCGAGAGCGACAGGCTTGATCGGTTCTATCACCATTGGTTCACCTCGGATCGCGACATCATGGCGCTTATTGACGAGCTGGGCCTTGGCGATGCGGTCAGCATGGAGCCGAGCCTGACCGGTGTGTGGTTCGCCAATCAGACCTTTCGCCTGTCCACGCCGCTGGATCTGTTGCGCTTTCCTGCTTTGTCGTTTCCCGACCGGCTGCGGCTGGGGTGGTTGGCGCTCAAGGCGCGGCGCGTGCGCGACTGGCGCGCGCTTGAGGGGCTGAGCGCCGAAGAGTGGTTGCGCGACCTTGGCGGCGATCGGGTGTATCGCGTCATGTGGCAACCGCTGCTTGAGGGCAAGTTCGGCGCCTATGCAAGCCGCATTTCGGCGGTCTGGATGTGGAACAAGCTCAAGCTACGCGGCGGATCGCGGGGCAAGGGCGGGGCCGAGCATCTGGGCTATATGCGCGGCTCATTCGCGCGGGTAAGCGAAGCGATGGCCGACGACATCCGCGCCCATGGCGGCACGCTGCACCTGTCTACGCCGGTGCGCCGATTGACCCCTTTGCCCGGCGACAGGTGGCAGATCGAAACCGTTCAGGGCGGGCATGACCAAGCGGGCACAACACCAGAGCAGGCCGACGCGGTGATCGCCACGCCTGCGCCTGCTTTGCTGGCGGATATGATCGCCCATTGGGCCACGCAGGACACCTTGGCAGGTCTGCGGCGTATCGACTATCTGGCCAACCTTTGCCTTGTGCTAGAGCTCGACCGGTCGCTTGGCGAGACCTATTGGCTGAACGTGAACGACCCTGAGTTTCCGTTTGTCGGCGTGATCGAGCACACCAATTTTCAAAGCACCGCACAGTATGGCGGGCGTCATATCGTCTATCTGTCGCGCTATCTTGATGCGCAGGACCCGCTTTATGCGCTCTCTGATGACGCGGTGCGCGACTTTGCCGTGCCCCATCTCAAGCGGATGTTTCCGGCGTTTTCGCCAGATTGGATCAAGCGCCACCATGTCTGGCGTGCCCGCTGGGCACAGCCGGTGGTCGAGCGGCATTACTCCGCGATGATCCCACCGCAAGACGGGCCAGCGCCCGGTCTTTTTCTGTGTTCAATGGCACAGATTTACCCCGAAGACCGCGGCACGAATTACGCTGTTCGCGCTGGGCGCGCGCTTGCGGCGCGTTTGCTCGACACTCAATAAATTCGGCAGGCACCTTCGGCAGGCATCAGCGGCAGGCATCAGCGGGCAATAGAGCCTATCAGTCCCGCGCCCGACGCGCCCAGACCAGCAACAAACCCAGCGCAAGAAGGGCGGCAACCAGCAGCCAAGGCGCTCCGCCGCCCGGCCCGCCAGCCCCCGGAACGATCGGCACATTGACAGGCGTCGCTGTCGGTGCGGAAGTCGGTGCGGATGTCGGTTCTGGCGTCGTGGTGGGGGCGGCTGTCGGCTCCAAGACCGCCGTTGGCACGGCGGTCGGAACAGGTGTCGCAGTGGGAACCGCTGTCGGCACAGGTGTGGCGGTTGGAACTGCTGTCGGAACCGGGGTCGCGGTTGGCACGGCGGTCGGAACGGGCGTCGCAGTGGGAACCGCTGTTGGCACAGGCGTGGCGGTTGGAACTGCCGTCGGGACCGGTGTTGCCGTTGGCACGGCGGTCGGAACGGGCGTCGCAGTGGGAACTGCTGTCGGCACAGGCGTGGCGGTTGGGACTGCCGTCGGGACCGGTGTTGCCGTTGGCACGGCGGTCGGAACGGGCGTCGCGGTGGGAACCGCTGTTGGCACTGGCGTGGCGGTTGGGACTGCCGTCGGGACCGGGGTCGCCGTTGGGAAGATTGAAGGCGCCGGTGTCGCCGTCGGAAAGACCGACGGGGCCGGGGTTGCCGTTGGGAAGACCGAAGGCGCCGGGGTTGTCGTTGGGGTTGGGAACACGCCTGTCACGACCGGCCCGCCATCATCCTGCGCAGAAACCTGCTGTGATGTTACGGCAAAGGCGATGCCAACAATCGCAAAACGAAGGGTTTTCATGCTATGCATCTCGAGCAGGCCTCAAATAAGTTCAACCAATCTTGCTACAGAATACCGTGCTATGCGCCCATCTGGCAAGGCCGCGCCGCATCGCAGCGCACCCGGCCTGCACCAGCCCCTATTCCGGCCCCTATTCCGGCACCTGTTCGGGCACCTGTTCTGGCGCAACATTTTGCCCGCCGATATGGTTAGCGGCAGCGCCCTTGCGCAACCTGAACAATCGCCCCGCCCGCGCCGTCATAGACCTTGGGACCCAGCCCCTCTAATCCGGCAAGATCAAGCGTCGGATAGCTCCGTTTCTCAACCTCGCCCAGAATGACATAGCGGATTTGAAAGCGGCGGATGATGTCACAGCGCACGCCGGATTGGCGCGTTTCATAGAACCGGCGCACAAGGGCGGCGCGCCCGTTGGCCGCCGCTCCGTCGCCGCGCCAGAGCCATTCGTGCCCGGCCCAGCCGATCACCGTGGGAAGGCCCGTCATCGCCGAGACCCGCGCGGTTTCGCCAAACGCCGCGCCCGAGGCTTCGATGATCGCCTCGCCCGGCGCAAGCGAGAGCCGACCCGCCGCTGTGACCAAGCCACGCTCTGCGCCAAGAAACGCCAAGCCGTCCAGCTGGCGGATCGTCGAGGGCGCGCGGAAGATATGCGGCGCATAGCTGAGCGTGGCCACCATCGGCACCGCCGCCAGCAGCGCCGCAATCAACCAGCCACCGCCACGCGCCACCGCCGGGATCAGCGCGGCAAACCCGCCAACCACCAACAGTGACTGCGCCCGAAAGCTCAGCTTGAACATCGAATTGGCCCGCGCGTAATCAAGTCCATAGATGTCACGCACGATGAGCGTTTCGGGGATCGCAATCAGCAAAAGCGCGGCGGCAAGGATCAACGCGGTCGGCAATTGCGCCCGCGCCCGCACGCCCCCCCACCGCAACGCGATCAGCAACAACAACGCCGCAGGCAGCACATGGCCATAAACGACCGCCAGTTGCCACAGGGGCGTGCGCGCCGGTGCGGCCTCTACCCCGTTGGCAAATGGCGTGAACGCCCCAAGGAACGGTGCCGCACAGAGGGCCCCCACCCCAAGCGCCAGCACCATCGCCGCGCCCAACCGATCAAGACCCGCCTCGGTCTTTTGCACCGCCAGCACCAGCGCGACGATCAAGGCGATCACCCCGAGCACCGCGACATCCCATGCGTTCACCCCCACCAGCAGCCCCAAGAGCCAGCCGAGCGCCGCCGCCTGCACCGGGTCTGGCCCCTGCGCTGGCTCCTGCCCGCCCATGCCGCGCATACCGCCCATACCGCGCCGCAAGATCGCCAGCACAAGCAGCAAGCCAAGCAGGAAAACCGGCGTTGCGATCACATGTGCATGCAGATCGCCAACGGCGAACGCATAGGCCGGGAATTCGGTAAATGCCTTGTCGGCAGTGGCGGGGTCAAAGCCGATGAACCGGGTTGAATCGGGGAAATAGAACATCTCTTTCGTTGTCGGAACAACGCCGCGGAACAACGTATAGAGAACGCTGTGAAAATTGCCGCCATAGAGCGTGACACAGGCGGCGGCAGCCCCCAGCACCTGCGCGATGCGCGCTCCGAACCCCGCCCCCAGCGCAACGGTCAACCGCCACGCGCCCAACCCGGTAAGCGCAAAGAGAATCGCCATAGCGATCTGATAGGCCTCTGCGGCGCTGGCTCCGGCGATATGGGCCCAAGAGGCGACCATGGCCTGTCCGACATAGTAATAATTGATCGTGGCCCCGGCGAACCATGCGTCCTGTGGTGGCATCCAGTCGCTGCGCATCGAGGCCGCCAACAGGCCCATGTCGGTGAATTTCTCCAGACCCGAAAGCTCCGCGTGGCCCAACCGCTGGGCGAGGCCGAACCAAACCAACACGGCAAAGGCGCCAAAGGTCCAAAGCGCGGGTTTGAGCGCTTCGTAGGCTGCTGAAGTGTCCGCTTCGGGTCCGCGTGCCCCTGCCGCACCCACGCCCGCAACCCCGCGCAGGATCAGCAACGCCGCCACCCCGCTGAATGCCGCCGATTTGAACGGGATCAGGCCAAGCGCGGCCACGGCCCATGGCACCCATCCGATCACCACCCAAGCCAACAGAATGGCAACGCACCACCCCGCGCCCCCCGGCACAAGGCGCAGCGCCAAAGGCCGCACCGCCCATGCGCCGAGCGCCAGCACGACACAACCGCGCAGCAATAGCGCCAGTTCCGAGGGAGGCAGGCTTCCGATCATGGGACGCGCCTCCAGCCCGCCGCAAGCGCCTCGGCGTGACAGGCGGCAGGATCGGAGGCGGCGGATATGCGCTGTGCCAACTCTTTTGCGCCAAGCCGGGCCTGATTTTGCAGTAAATACACCTCTGGCCGGTCGAAAACGCGGCGCGTCTCTTCTGCCGCGAGGGTGGGAGCAAAGAGCCTGCCGAACGGGCCGCGCCGATCAAAGGCAGCGACACGCACAAAGCCCAAATCCCCGGACGCCAAAGCGGCGTAATACCCGCAGAGCACCCTTGGGCTTTGCGGATACTGCGGGCGCACGGCCCAGTTGCGTCGGCTTGCAATCATCACCCATTCGACCTGCGACAAGACCTCAGCCAGCGCCTCCGGCGTCACATCACGCTCGCTTAGCGGCAGGTAAAGGCGCGGCTGTTTGCCGGTCTGGGCAAGGTCATGGGGTTCAATCGCAACCGCGTCCTGCGGGCTGGCGCGCGCGCTCAACACCGTCTCGGCGGCAATGCGCGGATCGGTGCGCAGGTAAATCGCCGCTTGGTCCATGCCCGCCATCATCATCGCCCCACCCCCGGCCAGAGCCAGAGCAAGCGCAAAGCGGCTGCGCAGCGGCTGTGCCAACCGCCCCACCGCAACCGCCGCAAGGACAAGCAGGACCGGAAACAGCGGCGCCAGATAGCGAAAGAACCGGGCCTGCCAGCCGACAATGATCACCCCGTAGATCAGCGCAAAAACAAGGGCCGGAGCGGCCAGCCTGCGCCGGTCACGTGGCAAAAGGACCACGCCGAGCACCGCCAGCAAAAGGCCCGCGCCCGTGCTTGCCGACCAAAGCTGGCGCAGCTCAAACAGCCCCGGAACGGCGGCGTGAAACTGTTCGGTCCAATGCACCGGCAAGCGGCCCGTGACCACATCGGATTCAAACGCCATCACGTCCAGCCATTCGCGGGTTGCGGCCCAGACGGACGGCGCACAGGCAAGCCCCACACCCACCGCCACACCGGCCCCCAGCCCCAATGCGCGCACGCGTGCCGCATCCGGCTTGCCCGCCATCACAAACGCCGCCAGCGGGATAAACGCCCCGCTCAGCGCCGCGGTTTTGAGCCCGAAGCCAAGCCCGATAACCGCCCCCGAACATAGCGCCATTTCGCGGGTGCCGATCTCGGCGTCCAGCCATCGAACGGCCAACAGCCAAAGCACGAGCACCACGAGGATCAGCGCGCTTTCCGTCGTGCCAAAATGCGCCCATTGGACAAGCGGCGCCGCCCCGGCAAACAGCGCCGCCCCGGCAAGCCCCGCCGCGCGCGCCGAGACGTCACCGGCAAGTCGGCGCGCCAAAGCCGCCGCCAGCGGGATCGCCGCCACCGCCATCACGGCCGACAGGAACCGCGCCGCAATGGTCAAACACGCCGCATCTCCCGTGTTGCAAAACGGGCGCGACACGATCCGGGGCAGCCACAGCGCAAGATCGTTATAGGCGTGAAACTCAGGGATCAGCCGCCCGTCCACGCCCAGCGTCAGAGCGGCACGCACAAGGTTGCCCTCATCAGGGTGCAAGCCGCGCCCCTGATCCCAGTTCAGCCCGAAAAGACGCAGCGCAGCGCCGCAAAGGATCAGCGCGACAAGCCCGCTGCGATACTGTGCTTGTGTCAGCGTCATTGCCGGCGAAGCCCCGCAAGGGCCAGCACCGGGAACACCAGCAACAGCGTATGCACCAGAGTGTTTTGCACCAACCGCAAGCTTGCCAAAAGCGGCTCGGACCGGGTGTAGTCAGCGATGTAAAACGCGCCGCTGGCGTCGGGCAACACCACCGTGATCGGCGCTTTTGCCGCCGCCAGTCCCAGCGCCGCCACACAGGCCGCCACGCAAAGCGCGACAAGCATCATCGGCACGCCAATCACCAGCCATACAACCCGCCGCGCAACCAGCGACGCGGCGACAATCGCGGGCAACGCCACGGTGAAATGAAACGGTGTGAGCGGGGCGCGAAACAGGCGCAAAGGCTCGGTCCCGGCGACGAAAAACGTGCCGACCGACCATGTGTTCGGGGCGGCTTGGGACGGTGCGATCTCGCCCACGCCCAAGGGCGCAACAGCCGACAGAGCGGCGTTCGCCAACGGGACGAGCCACGCCGAAACGGTTGCGGCCAGCGGCGCCCAGAGCACGCTAAGCACCACGGCGATGGCTACAAACACCGCAAGCGTTCTGGGCATGATCCCGGCGTTTTCCTTGCTGTTTGTAACCAACGCCGCCGCGATCACACAGAGCGACAGCAGCGGAAACACCCAGTCATGCAAAACGCCAAACCCCGCGCCGCCGCGATCAAGCACGCCAGCCAAAAGCACAACCCGCAAGAGGTTGAACGCCTGTATCGCCGCGATCCCGATTGCCAGCCGCTTTGCCCCCCAAACCAAGGCGCGTTCTTGGCCCTGAGCAAGGACCACGACCGCCCCCACAAGCGCCACGACCAGCCCCATTCCGTCGCAGACTTCGCTGACGCGCACCGCCCAGCCACCGGCCAGCGAGCGCAGCTCGACCCCGCTGCGCACAAGGTCGAGCCCGACAATGGACAGGATCGGATCAGCAAGAACCGCGATGCCAAGCGCAACCCCGTCGCCCACGGCCTGTCCGGCGGCGCTCATTTCCAGAGCAAAGCCCAAGCCGACGACAACAAGCGCGCCCGCTATCTGCCACCATGGCAGGCCAAAGGCACGGCGCAAGGGTCAGAACCGGAAGCTATAATTCAAGCGCGCATCAAGACCGGAATAGCTGTCGTTGACGAAATTCGCACCAAGCCCGACATCAAAGAATGACCGCCCCGCGTTGCGCTCGACCCCGATCATGAGGCGCGCCTGACGGTCGGCATGGACCGGCACTGCTGCGCTGGCGCCGTCGTCTCCGGCGATGCGAATCTGTGCTGATAGATCGACATAGGGCCGCATACCCCCGTCGTGCCCCCAAGTGTTGCGCATCGCAAGCGTCGCCGCGAGATGGTCAAAGGTAAAGGGGGCCACCGTCGCGCCGCCGCTCTCGATATAGCCATCGTTGCGTTGGTGGATATAGAGCAGCCCAAAGCCCAGCTTCATATCGCTGCCGCCGATTCCCCGCGTCAGGTAATCCGCCGAAAGGTCGATAAACTGGCGTTTCGCACCGAAACTGCCGGTGAATGCGCCGCTGCCGCGCGACACGTCATAATCCAGCGCCATGCCGCCCAGTATCGCGGTCAGAAAGACCGCATCAGACACGGCATAATCGACCCCGGCAACAAGCCCGAAACCGCTGTGTTCAATCCGCCCGGCATCCAGCGGCGTGCGCAGGTCGCCAAATTCGCCAACAAGCCCGCCGAACAAGGTCATGCCCCCATCCGTGCGCCCGCCGATAAACAGCGTCGCCACATCAAACCGCCCATCCAGCGTGCTGCTGTCGAAGGTCCGGTGATCAAGCGAGAAAGCCAGCGGCACCTGCCCGGTGCCAAACCCAAGCGTGCCTTGTGTCGCCACAATCGGGCCGTTCGATTGCTGGCGCAGAGCATGTACGTTCTGTTTCAGCGACCGCATGACGATGCCGGTGGCAACCTCTGTTATCTCGGGCACATTGGCGCTTGCTGATCCGGGCACATTATAGGCCGCAGCCATCTGTGGAACACCGGCACAGACCACAAGCGCGAGAAGGACTCCGCGAAGGCGAACAAGGAATTTGGTCATCAAAAAGCTCCGGCAACACCGTTAAATCTGGATAGACGATACCACGTAACCCGATTTCTTCAATATTTTTAGACCATTCACCACCACGCCACGCGTCATTGACCGCTCTGCGCCCCTGTCAAAGCGCGACGCAATCGCGCGGCATAGGCGGTTTCGTCAAAGCAGGCGTCGCGGCGAAAAATGCGCACTCTGGGGTGGTCATAAACCCGCCAAGGTTCCTGCGCCCAGCCATCGCCAAGGCGCAAACCCGGCAGGGGATAGCCGCGGTCGATCTCTAGCACTTGGGTGAAACAGGCCGCGCCGCTCTCCAGCGCGGCGTAATGCGCCGCTGTCATCGCAAATCTTTCCGGAAGGCGCGGCATGACACCGGACTGACGGTCCGACGACAGGATAAGAAAGTCGGTCTGCGCCAGCGTATTGGCAAGCTTCGCGGCTTTTTCGGCGCTGTCCGGTTGCTCGATCGCCAATGAGTGAAAGACAAACCAGCCGTCATGCTCGGGCCAGCGGAACCCGTCTTGGGGTGTCAGCCGCACAATGCCGGGCAGCCCTTCGTCCCATGCGCTCTCGTTGGTGAGCCGTGTGCCGCGTGGCAGGGTCCACAGCCAATGCGCGGCGGCGATGCGCGGGTGTTGCCCATCATGCAGCCGGATCGCGCCGCCGCCCCACCACAGCGCCATCAGAACCGTGGCAAATGCGGCGCGCGTGCCCAGCCACGCAACCGCCGGAGCCAGCGCCATTGCCATCGCCCCCAACCCCGGCGCGACATACCGCAGCGCGCTGACCTGACTGACCGCCGTGAGGACCAGAAACGCCGCCAGCGCGATCAGCGGCACAAGCACTGCGCCCCATCTGCGCGGATGGTGCCAAAGCAGCCAGACAAACAGCCCCGACGCCACCGGCCCGGCCCCGAACATCACCACATCGCGCAGCAGCCGTAGCGGCCCATAGCCCGCGATCCATTGCCAGTTCGGCGGGAAATCAGGCGAGGCAGTAAACCCCGCAAGTTCGCGAAAATCGCCCAGCCAATGCGGCGAGAGACCGGTTGCCCAGACCCCGGTTCCGGCAAAGGCAAACGGGTTCGCGAGCCTGAACACCACCATCGCAAAGACCAGCGCGCACCCTCCGGCGAGCATGGCCTGCCAACCGCTCAATCCGCCGCGCCGCCAGCCAAGCAGAAGCGCCACGATCCCCGCCGGAACAAGCAACACGCCGGTGACCTTGCACGCCACGGCCAAGCCGCCAAACGCCCCGGCAGCCGCGCCAGTCATGGCAACCGCCATACCGCCGCCCCACCCCTTGCGCGCGCGCGACCCCGTCGCAAGCGCCAGCATCGGCACCAGCGCCCATGCCACCGCCGCCCCTAGCCAAACATCGACCGTATGAAAATTGGCCAGTTGCAGCACCGTTGGCATCACCGCAAACAGCAGCGCCACGATCAATCCCGCCCGGTTCCCCGCCAACGCCCGCCCGCCAAGGAAAACCGCCAAAATCGCGGCCACATCGACCCATGCCGCGATGCTGCGGGCCAGCGCCAGAAAGGCGAACCAATCTGTCGTGCCGCTGAACCAGCCGATCGCCACAGCAATCAAGAGCGGCGCTTCGCCATAGACCAGAAAACTGCTGCCCGCATGGGGGTTAAGCGGTGATGCCTCCGACAGCCACCAATCGCCCAGCGTAAGCGCGCTATGGGCCGGATCGCGCAGCGCTTCGAACATCGCCATGCTCAGGAACATCATATGGCGCTCGTCCGGGTGGTATCCAGAAAACCCGTCCCAAGCGATCCCGTTCAAGCGCACCCATGCGGCACCGCACAGCAAGGCAAACAAGGCCAGCCCGGTTGCAACCGGTGACTTGTCGAAATGAAACCCCATGTGCTGCGACCCGATCCAAAGACAGGGCCATGAAACCAGACCGCCCCCGCCACGGCAAGCACCGCTGGCAAATGCCCGGTTGGGTGCTCAGCCCCGGCGTGAACCTCGGGCGTGAAACTCAGGCTTCAATATGCAGCGCCGCTGCGGCTTCCATGGCGAGCGGCGCACAGCGGTCGCGGAAATCGCGCTCTTGCCACTCCGACAACGACCCGGCGATGTGAATCGCCGCAAGGGGCCGCCCCTGAGCGCCGCGAATTGCGGTGCCGATCACGATCTCGCCCATCTGCCCTTCTTCGAGCGCAAGCGCATAGCCATCGCTGCGGGCCTGTTTGATCTTGTCCATGATCTCGCCCCGGTCGGTGATTGTCTTGGGCGTAAGCCGGGACAGGTCCGAACGGTCGAGAATGTCTTCGATCTCGCTATCGTCGAGCAATGCCAACATCGCCCGCCCACCCGCCGTGCAGAATGTCGGAATGCGCCGCCCCACAAGCGTGGCGTAAAAGGTTTCGCGTTTGCTCTGAAGGCGGATCGCATAGACGATGCTTGCTCCGTCAAACAGGCTCAAATCCACGCGTTCTCTGGTTTCTTTGCGCAGTTCAATCAACGCAGGGGTGGCGCGCTCGACCAAAGGGTGGGCGCGCAAATACTCAAAACTGCGATCAAGGGCCTTCAGGCCGGGCCGATAGCCCTGACCGCTCTCGCCGCGCTCAAGATAGCCCAGCGCCTCAAGCGTATAGGCGAATCGCTGTGCCGCGCTGCGGTCAATTTCGGCGGCGCGGGCGATCTCGGCAAGGGACAGCGGGCGCGTGGCCTGCCCGACAGCTTCCTGCACCCGCATGGCACGCGCAACGCTTTGCACCATAAGCCGCGGGTCCACTTCGGGCGTCTGCTTTTTCATCATCTGTCCTCTCAACTGGTGGCCGTCAGCATAGATCACTTGACGCGGGCGCTGTCATCTTTGTAGGTATCAATTATATTTCGATGCACTTGCATTGCAATACAATACAAAACGACGCGGACAATTCAACACCTTACCCCATGAGCGACCTACCTTTCCTCGATCTGGGGGATGATCCGACAGAGGCCGGGCTGATGCAGGGGCGCGCGCTTGCTGCGGCTGTCCGCAACAACCTTGAAACCTATTTCGCCCGCTTTGCTCTGGGTGGATCGGATCGCCAGACCGTTCTGGCCGAGGCCGAACGCTGGGCCGCTTACATCGCCAAGGACAACCCGCATTATTTCGCCGAAATGGCCGGAATCGCGCGTGGTGCCGGCCTGTCAGATACGGAACTGGCGGTGCTGAACGCGCGGTATGAGATCACCTATAGCCTCTATTCCCGCGAGGCGGCGGCGATGAACGGCACCGCCGATTTCCCCGAACAAGAAGGCTGCACCCTTTGGGGGGCCATGCCCGAGACAACCAAAAGCGGGGCCTGCATGATTGGCCAGAACTGGGATTGGCTTGAAAAGCTGTTGGGGCAGGTTGTCATCAAACGGGTCACGCGCAACGCCACCCCCGGCACTGGCCGCCCCGATTACATCGGCTTTACCGAAGCCGGTATTGTGGGCTGTAAAATGGGGGTGAACGCCGCCGGAATCGGCCTGTGTATCGCCGGACTTGTGAGCGAGAGCGAGGGCGGTGAACAGCTGCGCAAACCGCTGCATGTGCGCTGTGCCGAAATCCTTGACGCTTGGCGCTTTTCCGAGGCGATCCGCCCGGTGGTTCAGACCGATCGCCTGTGTTCATCGAACTTTATGATCGGCCATGGCGACGGCGAGATCATCAATATCGAAGCAACACAGGACCGCTGCGCGTATCTCTACCCCGATAACGGGGTGATCAGCCATGCCAACCATCTGGAAGTCGAAACCTCGCTGCGTTCGGAATTCGAGCGGATCACCCCCTCGTCCCTGTTCCGGGCCAAACGCGTCAGACGTCACCTCGGGGCGGCACACGGAAATATTGATCTGGAGGTGGTTCACAAGACGATGTCGGATCATTTTTCCTATCCCTCGTCGGTTTGTCTGCACCCCGATCCGGCGCTGCCTGCGGCCAAGCGCAACGCAACGGTGACCAGCGTTGCAATCGACCTGACCAACCGGGTGCTTTGGGCGACAGATGGCCCGCCCTGTCAGGGTGCATTCCAACGATTTGACCTGAGCGGCGCAACGGCGCGCCGCGACCCTGTGGAGGCTTGAGTAATGACGACCCCGAAATGGCGCGACCCTTCCAATCCCGGTGGCGAGATCCTTCCGCCCCATTGGCATATGGCGCCCTATAACCGCTGGTCGTTCCAGCATATGCGCGAAATGACCCCGACAGCGGGCGTGCGCCGAGGACATGGCGGCCTGCGCCACTTTGACCAAGCGCCGCGCGATCTGGGCGGTCTCAGCTTTGAAAGCCGTGGGCGCACCCTGACGATCAACCAATTCCTCGATCAAAGCTGGACCGATGGCTGGCTGGTGCTGCATCAGGGCAAGGTGCTGGAAGAGCGCTACCTGAACGGGATGACACCCGAGCGGCTGCACCTGTCGATGTCGATGGCGAAATCCATTCTCGGCACGGTGGTTGGCATCCTGATCGCCGACGGCAAAATCGACCCGACGGCACAGTTGCCGCACTATTTGCCCGAACTGGGCGAAACCGCCTATCGCGCGGCAACGGTGCAGCATCTGTTGGATATGACCACCGGCGTCACCTTTGATGAAAGCTATGAGGTGCCCGGCTCGCATATGCAAAAGCTGGGCAATGCCTGTGCTTGGGGCGGGCGCGGTGACGCGCCGGGCTGGCCCGAGACGATCTGGCAATTGGTGCTTGAACTGACCGAACAAGAGCGCCCGCACGGTGATCAGTTCCTGTATCGCTCGATCGAGACCGATGTGCTCGGCTTTGTTGTCGAGCGGGTCATGAACCTCCCGCTGGCCGAAATCGTCTCAAACACGCTGTGGCAGCGGATCGGCGCCGAAGAAGACGCCGCCTATACGGTCGATCTTGGCGGTTTTGCTCTGGCCGATGGCGGCTTTAACGCCACTTTGCGCGATTTTGGCCGCTATGCGCAGCTTCTTTGCGATGGTGGCCGTGTGGGCGATCAGCAGGTGGTGCCGACAAGCTGGATCGAAGAAACCCGGTTTGGCAAAGGCGGGCGGTTCGAGGGGATCTATGCCGAGGTCATGCCCGGCGGCGGGTATCACAACAAATTCTGGCAGGTCGACCCGGAACGCGGCACGATCATGTGTCGCGGCATCTACGGACAGTTCATCTATGTCGACCCCGAAGCCGAGCTTGCGGCGGTCAAGCTCTCGACATGGCCAACCCCGCTCGACATGGACGGCGCGCTGGATAGTATCGCCGCCTTTCAGGCGCTTGGCCGGGCTTTGGGCGCGCCATGATCCGCTTTCTGATCAACCGCGCCGCGATGGCGGTGCCGACCCTGTTTCTGGTGTCGGTTGCCGTTTTTCTGATGATGCGCGCGATACCGGGCGATCCGGCGTCGGCCATGCTGGGCGATCTTGCGACGCCCGAAATGGTCGCCCGCCTGAAATCCAGCATGGGGCTCGACCGGTCATTGCCAGTGCAATACGTCGTCTGGATCGGTGACATCCTGAGCGGCGATTTCGGTCGCTCTATCTCGACCGGAGACGAGGTGCTGCCGCTGATGCTGGAACGGTTCCGGCTTTCGGCGGTTATCGTGCTTTTGGCGGTTGGTATCGCGACGCTGTTTGCCGTGCCTCTGGGCATGTTGGCGGCGTGGCGACAAGGCACCCTCTGGGATTTCGGAGCGGTTGCGTTCTCGACATTTTTCCTATCGCTCCCCTCGTTCTGGCTGGGGCTGATGATCTTGCTGACCTTCGGGCTTAACCTTGGCTGGTTGCCGGTGCTTGGAACCGTCGCGATGAGCACGGGAACGCCGCTTATCGTGGCCGTCGCCATGCCGGTGCTGACGCTTTTCCTGATCGAGATGGGCGCGCTTGTGCGCATGACCCGCGCCAGCACAATCGACGTGCTGCGGCAGGAATATATCACCCACGCCCGCGCCAAGGGGCTGAGCGAGCCGGTGGTGATGTTTCGTCACGCCTTTCCCAATGCCTTTGCGCCGACATGGACGCTGATCGGGCTGATCCTTGGGACATTGCTGGGCGGAATTGCGGTGGTTGAAACCGTGTTCACGATCCCGGGTCTGGGGCGGCTGTTGGTGCAGGGCATCTATGCGCGCGACTACCCGGTGGTGCAGGGCTGTATCCTGCTGATCTCGGCGATTTACGTGTTGGTTAATCTGGTGGTCGATATGTTCTATCCGCTGTTCGATCCAAAGGTGGCGCGATGATGCAGAGGCCACCAATAGGGTTTGCCGGCTGGGCCGGACTTGTCGTTGTCGCCGTGCTGGCTGTTGTTGCAATTGGCGGGCCGTGGCTTGCGCCTTACGACCCGGTTGCGCTGGACTTACGGGCGCGGCTTGCGCCGCCGGGCGGGGCGCATCTTCTGGGGGCCGATGAATTTGGCCGCGACCTTCTGAGCCGTCTTATCCTTGGCGCGCGGGTGTCGATCACGGTCGCCCTTCTGACCGTCACGCTGGCGCTTTTGATCGGCGTAAGCCTTGGCATTGTCGCCGGGTATTTTCGCGGCTGGAGCGACCGGATCATCTCGGTTTTCAACGATGCGGCGCTGGCCTTTCCGGGGCTGTTGCTGGCGCTTGGGATCATGGCCGTTGCCGGGGCGTCGGTCACGGCAATGGTGCTGGCGCTTGGCTTTGCCTTTGCGCCGGCCGTGCTCAGGGTGACACGGGCGGCCGTGATGTCGACCCGCGAACGTGAATTCGTCGAAGCCAGTCAGGTCATGGGCAATTCCGAGATCACCACCATGTGGCGGCATGTGCTGCCCAATTGCATCGGGCCGCTCACGGTTCTGGCCACGTCGATGTTCGGCTGGGTCATTCTGGCGGAAAGCGCGCTCAGCTTTCTGGGCCTTGGGGTGCCGCCACCCGAGCCGAGCTGGGGCAATATGCTGGCCGCAGCTCGCCCGTTTATCCAACAGGCGCCATGGCTGATCGTGCTGCCCGGCGTCTGTATCTCGATCACCCTTTTGGGGGTGAACCTTCTGGGCGACGCCCTGCGCGACATGACCGATCCAAGGATGCAACGATGAGCCTTTTGTCTGTCAAAAACCTGTCGGTGCGCGCCGGAATCACCGGCCCGGAGGTGGTGCGCGATCTCAGCTTTGATCTCGAAGCGGGCCGGATGATGGCGCTGGTCGGAGAGAGCGGCTCGGGCAAGACCATGGCGGCGCGCTCGATCCTTGGGCTGATGCCGCAACCGATGCAGATTTCCGGCGGCGAGATCCTGTTCGACGGGACCGACCTTGCCCGCCTTACGCCGCGCAAGCTGGCGCGGTTTCGCGGCGCCCGCATCGGCATGGTGTTCCAAGAGCCGATGACCTCGCTGAACCCAGCGCTCACCATTGGCCGCCAGATGGAAGAGGCCGTGCGCCTGCACCTTGGTCTGTCACGCGCCGAGTGCCGACGCCGGATCATCGACATGCTTGAGCGGATCTGCATTCCGAACCCCGAGGGCTGCCTCACTGCCTATCCGCATGAATTTTCCGGCGGGATGCGCCAGCGCATCATGATCGCTTCGGTCATGCTGACCCGGCCCGATCTGTTGATCGCGGATGAACCAACAACCGCGCTCGACACGTTGGCACAGCATGATGTGCTGAACCTGATGACCGAGCTTGCCCGCGAAAACGGCACGGCTATCCTGTTGATATCACACGACCTTGGCATGGTGTCGCATTATTGCCAAAAGGTCGTGGTGCTCAAGGATGGCGAAGCGGTCGAGCGGGGAAACACCGGCGATGCGCTGGCAAATCCCGCGCATCCCTATACCCAAAAGCTGGTCGATGCCTTGCCGCGCCGGTCGTCGGGCGGCGGGCGCAGCGACGCCCCGCTTGACCCGCTGGTCGAATTGCGCGACGTGCGGATCGCCTATCCCGAACGTGCCGGATTGCTTGGCCGCACCGGTCTCAAAGAGGTGGTGCATGGCGTTGACCTGACGATTGGCGCGGGTGAAACGCTGGCGCTTGTTGGGGCGTCCGGCTCGGGGAAGACAACGATTGGCCGGGCCATTGTCGGGCTGGAGACGCCCACAACCGGCGAAATCCGGCTGCGCGGCAACGCGATGAGCCATCATCTCGCGGCCACGCGCAAGGATGTGCAGATCATCTTTCAAGACCCCTATTCCTCGCTTGATCCGCGCCAGCGGGTGGACGCCATCATCGAAGAACCGCTGCGGCTTGACGCGGGCTCGACCGCGGCCAAACGGCACGCGCGGGTGGGCGATGTGCTCCAAGAGGTTGGCCTCTCGGATGACTTCCTGCGCCGCTTCCCTCACCAGCTTTCGGGCGGTCAGCGACAGCGCGTCGCCATCGCCCGCGCGATCGTGCGCAACCCCGCTTTTGTTGTTGCGGACGAGCCTGTCTCGGCGCTCGACATGACAGTGCAAAAGCAAATTCTCGCCCTGATCCGCACCCTTCAGGACCGCCACGGTTTTGGCTGTCTGTTCGTCAGCCATGATCTGGGCGCGGTCGAACAGGTCGCCGACCGTGTCGCCGTGATCGAGGCGGGGCGCATCGTCGAAACCGGCAGCCGTGACGAGATTTTTGACCGCCCACAGGCCGATTACACCAAACGCCTGCTGGACGCGGCGATGTTGCTTGGGCGCAGTTTCTCTGATGCTCCGCCCCCAAACGCGTGAGGAAAAGCCGATGTTTGCGCCCTCCGCCCACTCCTCCGCCCGCACCCTCCACCGCCGCGCCCCGATGCATGTCGCGCGCGTTGCGACCCGACACCCGCAACAGGAGGCCGATATGGAAACTGCATGATCCGGCGACTGCAAGAAGACCGGACCCAAACACCAAAACGACATTCAACAAGGAGCGAAACAATGAATAAATTGATGACGTTAGGGCTGGCAACCGCGCTGGCTGGAACCCTCGCCATGCCCATGGCCGGCCCGGCAAAAGCCGACGACCCTGTGATGGGTGGCACGCTGAAACTGGCCCGCACCTCTGACCTGCGAAGCCTTGATGGCTCGCGGCAGGACGCAAACACCGACACGGTGCTGAACCACCTTTATGACCCGCTGGTGGCCTATCGCGCCGACCTTACGGTCGGGCCGGTCATGGCCAAAAGCTGGGAGATGACGGACGACGGCAAGACCTGGACCTTCACCCTGCGTGAGGGCGCAACCTATCACGACGGCTCGCCGGTCAAGGCCGCCGATTTTGTCTGGCTCTGGGAGCGGTATCAAACCAGCGGCGAGCGCACCGGCACGCCTTGGCTCTGTGCGCCGGTTTTTGACGGTTCAGGCAGCCTCAAGGTGAACGCCGTCACGGCGCCCGATGATCAAACGCTTGTGTTTGAACTGGACGCGCCAAACCCGCTCTTTCTGGTGCGGCTCGCGGATCAGATTTGCCATATCATGGCGATCTCGCCCAATAACGTAGACAAAGACGGTAAATGGATCGAAGGCAGCGCCATCGGTTCCGGGCCGTTCAAGCTCAAAGAATGGAAGAAAGAGCAGTATCTCGCGCTTGAGAAATTCGCAGAGTATAGCCCGGTCGACGCCCCTGCGAGCGGCTATGCCGGCAACCGGACGGCCTATGTCGACGAGGTGCACTTCGTCGTGGTCCCCGATGCGAACGCCGCCGAAACGGCGCTTTTCGCAGGCCAGCTTGATGTCGTGTCCCAGCTTCAGCCCGACCGGATCGAGGACGTCAAAGCCAAAGGCGGCACCGTGCTTTCGGCGCCGGGCCTGTCGTTGACGGCGGTTCTGCTTCAAACCCAAGACCCGCTTTTGTCCGATGTCCGGCTGCGCCGCGCAATCGCCCATGCCATTGATCTTGAACAACTAACCGAGATCAAGACCGCCGGTTTGACCCAGCCGAACCCATCGGGCGTGCCGCTGTCTTCGGCAATTTATGGTGATGCGTTCAAGGTCTGGCCTGCCTACGATCTAGAGAAATCTCGTGCCCTCTTGGCCGAGGCTGGCTATAATGGCGAAGAGATCACCATCGAAGCGAACAAGCACTATGTCGGCATGTATGACAACGCCGTTTTGTTGCAAGCCATGCTTTCAGCGGCAGGGATCAATGCCAAGATCGAGGTGCTCGACTGGGCAGCCCAGCTTGATAACTTCTTCTCGGGCAAGTTCCAGATTTCATCATTTGGCTATTCGCAGCGGACCCATCCAGTGGTTATTTACGGCATGCTGATGGGCGACAAGGAACTCTACCCGACCGCCCAATGGGACGATGACGCCGCCAGCGCGCTCTATGACAAGATCGCCGCCGAGCCTGACGCCGACGCACGCGCCAAGATGCTGGCCGAGCTTCAGAAAATGATGGCCGATCAGGTTCCGATCCTGCCGCTCTACTATGCGCCGGTGATCGAAATCGTGTCGCCCAAGGTCAAAGGCTATAGCGCCTGGTCGCTCGGACAGCCCCGCGCTTGGGGGGTCTGGAAGACCGAATAACGCCAATAACATGGGCGGGGGCGCGACACACGGCGCCCCCGCCCTCGCATTGCCCGCCAAAGTAATAACTGACGAGGACACCATGAAATTCATCGAAACCATTGAAGAATTGCGCCAGATTTATGGTGAGCCGGGAGAGAGGGCGGTCAAGAAACAGCTGAACTATATCGACGCGCATAGCGCGCGTTTTTTGTCGCTCTCGCCTTTTGCGTTGATCGCGTCACAGGACCTCGACGGGAATGGGGATGTCACCCCAAAGGGCGACGCCCCCGGCTTTGTGCGTATGCTTGACAAGCACACGCTGGCCCTGCCCGACCGGCCCGGCAACAATCGTCTCGACAGTTGGCAGAACCTGCTCGCCAATCCGGCCGTCGGGATGCTGTTCATGATCCCCGGCATGGACGAGACTTTGCGCATAAACGGCACCGCCAAGCTTACCGCTGACCCCGAGCTTTGCGAAGAGCTGGGAATGAACGGCCGCCCCGCGCGCGCGGTTATGGTGGTGAAGGTCCACGAGGTTTACATGCATTGCGCCAAGGCGTTTATCCGCTCGAAACTCTGGCACCCGACAAGCTGGCCCGACCGGGGCGAGATGCCCACGCTCGGTGAAATTCTCCACGATCAGGTCGCCTCTCATGAAGCCGCCGAATCGATCGACCAGACCCTCGAACAAGCCTATCGCGACAGGCTCTGGTAAGCGGGCACAGCAGGTCTGCGCGCAGGTTATTTCACCACGCGCCAACGCCGCACACCGCAGAATTGCATGCTAAAAACACAACAACCGCCATGATCAAGCCGCCCCAATTCGGGGCGCTTTTTCATGTCGGCGATTGTTTGGATATTTGGTTGCGGGGGCAGGATTTGAACCTGCGACCTTCAGGTTATGAGCCTGACGAGCTACCGGGCTGCTCCACCCCGCGCCAAGTTCGGTTGTGTTACCCCAAGCCCAGCGGAGCCGCAAGGGGGGCTGTCATAAAGACTTCACTTTTTTCGCGCCCCGCCCCGGCTCCCCTGCGGCAACAGCCCATCGTTAGGGTAACGCACTGGAATTATTTCGAATTTGATGCGAGCGTTAGAACTGGTCAGCGAACCACGGCGGCAGGCTCGCGCGGAGCGGCTCATACCGTTTGGTCAGAAACTTATGGACGCGCCCGCGCCGCACCCTGAGCCGTTCCAGCTCGACAGCAACGGTGCTCAGCATCTCGCCCCACTCGACCTCCCGCGCAAGGCGGAAACCGCGAAACGCCTGCCGCGTGACCTTGTCGGCCTTGCGCCATGTGGCGAACGGTTTGCCCTCTTCGCGAAAGCTCTGCTCATCGGGAATCGCCCCGTCAGAGATATCCATCCGCGCGGCATTGCGCCGCCGAAGCTCTTCCAGATTGGCAAAGCGCAGATGCAAAAGCGCCAGATCACCGCAGTATTTTGCGGGTTCGTCCATCATCCCGTGCGCGCCAGGGAAAAACTCGACCGGGCGCATGGCGATGCCCGACTTGCTGTAAAACGGATTGAACATCGCACCGGCCATAAGCGGCGCAATCCGCTCCGCGCGATCGACGTTTGCCGCGTCGCTTTTCTGTGGGAAAAGCTCAAACCCCGGCACCGCACGCGGCGCATCGCAATCAAACCGCTCGATCACACTTACAAGGCTGTCGCCCTCGTTTACCGGGATCAGTAGCTCGTCAACATCAAGACAGATCACCGCGTCATGATAGCGCGTCAAAGCCGAGGTATAGGACGACAAAAACCCCCAGCGTCGAGTGTCGAAGTTGAGGTCATTGGGGTCGCGCGGCATTTCGATCAGGTTCGCATTGCCCACGATCTCGCGCAGGCTATCGTCCCGCCCGTGGCTCACCACATAGAGGTTCCGCTCCCCCACAAGCGGCGCGTAATACGACATCCATCGGCGCAAAAACCAGTTGTCGTTCCACACCATCGTTACGACGGCAATGCTCATGTCTTCTATCCTGCCCGCCTTGAGCTTTCTCTCGGCTTTTTCGCAAAACTCTCTTGTTCAGCGGCCAGCGTCAACGCTCCGATCCCGCTCCGCAGGTCAGTGTTACCAGCAAGACTCAGCATTGCGTCCCGCCACAGCGGGTTGAGGGGACAAGAACGCGCCCACTGCCGCCTGCGGGTCGGAGCAAAACGCGATGAAGCCGGCCCCATCATCCAAGGGCCGGTTTTCCAATTAATACATATTTTTTCAATGCGTTACTCGAAATTCGCGTCGATATGATCGGCAACACCTGCGGCGCTTGCCATTTCATACATCGCCTTGGCGTCGATCACCCCGGCGATTGATCCATCCTCCTCAAACCCGAGCAACGGCCCGTGCAGCACAGCAAACATGATGCACCCATCGGGCGACACCGGCTGATGAATCGCTCCGCCATGTTCGCAAATATAGTCACCCTTTTTGCCCGCATCATCGTCATAGGCAAATCCACCCTTAAGGATCACGCCCTCAACCGCGCCGATATGGCCGTGCGGCGGCGCTTCGTTGCCCGGGTCAACCTTGAGAAACAAGGTAAACCCGCCCGACCGCACATCAACCGTCATCAGTTTATAGTGCGTCCCCGGCAAAACCCACGGCGTCCACGGCAGGCTCTCGGGGTCAAGAAAGGATGGTTTCGCGTGTTTGGTCACCGCAATCGCCGCGGCGGTATTGGCTGTTTGATCGCTCATGTCTGGCTCCTCCAATAGACTGGTCAGAGCCTGCCTGTAGATTTGCCGCCTTGCGCGGACGCATTTGCCCGATTTGGACAAAATTGCTACGATCTTTGACAGGAGGAGCCACCAATGACAGAGCCGACACCCGAACTTGTCGGGCGCATGCGCGAGAGCTGGCAAATAAATGCGCTCGGCGAATTTTCGGCGCAAAACGGCGTGTGCGGCGTTCAATGGGCGCATGGGCAGAATGACGAGCGCGAATTGGTGCAGAATTTGCCGCCAGATGTGCTGATCCTGTCGCATCATCAGTCGCGCGTCGCCTGTCCTGACCTACGGCTCGACGGGTCGCGGATTTTTTCTGGCGATCTCGCGCCGCAAACCTGGATGATCGTCTCGTCGAACACCGGTCCACGCGCGATCACCTCCGGCCCGTTCCAACTTTTGCACGTCTATCTGCCGCTCAAAGTGCTTCAGGACAGTTTCGACGCCTATGGGCTGCACGTCGATGTCCCGACCCTCACCAGTTTCATGACAGGAACAACGCGGAAATCTTCGATCATCGCAACGACAAGCCGCTTGGTTGAACAAATGGCGAGGCCGCGAGAGACACATCAAATGTCGATCGACGCGCTGGCCGGGTGCTTGATCTCGGATCTGGCGGCGCTTTGGATGGCGAAACCGGTGCAAAGCAACGAGGTGCTGACCGCTTTCGTTCAAAAACGCGTGTTCGATTTCATTCACGAGACGTTGGATCAACGCATAACGCTCGATATGCTCGCAACAGTCGCGGGGTTGAGCCGCTCACATTTCTGTCGCGCGTTCCGAAATTCCACCGGCTTCACGCCGATGCAGGCGATTGAGGTCGAACGCATGACGCGCGCCCGCGATCGCATCAGCAAAACACAGCTTTCCATCACCGAAATCGCGCATTCTTTGGGCTATAATGACAGCAGCCATTTCTCTCGCGCGTTCCGGCGGTGTCACGGAGTGGCGCCAAATGCGCTGCGCAAGGGTCTGCGCGGCAATGCCAGAGGCGAAACGCAATAAAACACGCCGAATCGTGTCACTTACCGCTGAATTTTGGCTAAATCATCGACAGAGAGATACCAATCGGAGCCGGCAAGCTCCGTTCAAAGGACTTTTTAGGTTTGGCGGTGACCTACTCTCCCACGTCTTAAGACGCAGTACCATCGGCGCTACAGCACTTAACGGCCAGGTTCGGGATGGGGCTGGGTGTTTTGCTTGCGCTATGACCACCAAACCGAAAAAATCCTTTGAATTCCAAGTCTCATACGACTGTTTGAAGTGTATGCTTTTGATTTATCTAGCAGAAATCTGGCTTCTACTGGATCAAATCAAGCCTATCGGACGATTAGTACCAGTCAACTGAACGTGTTACCACGCTTACATCTCTGGCCTATTGACGAGGTGGTCTACCTCGGTCCTCAGGGATACCTTGTTTTGAGGGGGGCTTCCCGCTTAGATGCCTTCAGCGGTTATCCTGTCCGATCATAGCTACCCAGCACTGCTCCTGGCGGAACAACTGGTACACCAGTGGATCGTTCACCCCGGTCCTCTCGTACTAGGGGCAACTCCTCTCAAGTATCCTACACCCACGGCAGATAGGGACCGAACTGTCTCACGACGTTCTAAACCCAGCTCACGTACCTCTTTAAACGGCGAACAGCCGTACCCTTGGGACCTGCTCCAGCCCCAGGATGAGATGAGCCGACATCGAGGTGCCAAACACTGCCGTCGATATGGACTCTTGGGCAGTATCAGCCTGTTATCCCCGGCGTACCTTTTATCCGTTGAGCGATGGCCCTTCCACTCGGGACCACCGGATCACTATGGCCGTCTTTCGACTCTGCTCGACTTGTCAGTCTCGCAGTCAGGCTGGCTTCTGCCATTGCACTCAACGAGCGATTTCCGACCGCTCTGAGCCAACCTTCGCGCGCCTCCGTTACGCTTTAGGAGGCGACCGCCCCAGTCAAACTACCCGCCACACAGGTCCCGGATCCGGATAACGGACCGCGGTTAGACATCAAGCAGAGCAAGGGTGGTATCTCAAGGGTGGCTCCACGCAAACTGGCGTTCACGTTTCAAAGCCCACCACCTATCCTGCACATGCTCGGCCTAATGCCAATGTGAAGCTGTAGTAAAGGTGCACGGGGTCTTTCCGTCTAACCGCGGGAAGCCTGCATCTTGACAGGCAATTCAATTTCGCTGAGTCTCATGTTGGAGACAGCGGGGAAGTCGTTACGCCATTCGTGCAGGTCGGAACTTACCCGACAAGGAATTTCGCTACCTTAGGACCGTTATAGTTACGGCCGCCGTTTACCTGGGCTTCAATTCAGAGCTCTCACTCCTCCTTTTAACCTTCAGGCACCGGGCAGGCGTCAGACCCTATACGTCGTCTTGCGACTTCGCAGAGCCCTGTGTTTTTAGTAAACAGTCGCCACCCCCTGGTTTGTGCCCCCAGTCAATACTTGCGTAGAAACTGGGCCTCCTTCTCGCGAACTTACGGAGGTATTTTGCCGAGTTCCTTCAACATAGTTCTCTCAAGCGCCTTGGTATTCTCTACCAGTCCACCTGTGTCGGTTTAGGGTACGATCTTATAGGAGGGCTATTTCCAGGAACCAATTAGCAGCCCATTCAATCCAATAAGGATGAACTACCTTCATGATC